>JBFWQT010000006.1:0-42351 GCA_050249295.1 Planctomycetota bacterium | reverse complement strand
GTTCACCGGCCTCGTGCTCGTCACCGTCGCCGACGCGCTGAGCGGGTTCGTGCGCGCGCCGGGCAGCGGCGATGCACTGCCCACGCGGCGCATCGCGCGCATCGAGTTCGAGCGCAGCGTCAGCGGCGACGGCCTGCACACGATCCGGCTGCGGCCCACCAACCACCTCGGCGAGCCGGTTGGCGCGTACAGCGTGGTGCGGTCGCACGGCGACGCGATTGTGCTCGGCTACACCGTGGCGACGCCGCGGCGCACGCTGCTCGCGCGCGATGCCACGCCGTGGTGCCGGATCGATCTTGTCGGTGGCGCGTGGCAGCAGTCGCTGGCCGACTTCCCGTCGAGCAGCGCGCGGCCGTCGCTGCATGTGTTCGGCCGCGGTCGCCCGGCCGGCATGCTGCAGGGCGATGCGTCGACGGTGCAGTTTCCGTTCCCGTGGTCGCTGTGGGTCGAGCGTTGGCGCTACGCCGAGACCAACCCGTCGGATCATCAGGTGGCCAACGGCGCGATCGCGCCCGGCGCGTCGATGCAGGCGTGGAACGTGGTGCTGACCGCGACCGGCGATGTGACGCTGGAGCCGGTGGTGGCGGACTAGTGGCTCAAGTCGGATTCGAGGTGACGGTTTCCGTCGCGAGCAGACCGGAGCGCAAGGAAGGTGATGGCGAGCAGCGGAAGCGGCCTCCCGGCCGCTGAGCAGCGCAGACGAGCCTGACGCCGCGATCCGGTCGCGCAGCAGGAAACCGTCGCTCGACATCTGACTTGAGACACTAGCGAGCATCCGCCCCCGGTCCCGCCTCGCCCGTTGCGAGGCTGCAATCTACGGGCTCCGGTAGCAAGAGCCGCGAGCGCAAGCGAGCGGGCCCAGAGGCCGTTGCGATCACGAATCCGCCGGTCGGCAATCGCCATCGACCGCGCGCCCAGCGGAAGAAGAATTCCGGGCGAGCCGGGGACGGAAGTCCCCGGAGTCTGGTTCCCGATCCCATCCGGATCCCCTTTTTTGCAGGCTGGTCCCGGAATCTGACTCCGGGGACTTGCGTCCCCGGCTCGCCTTGAAGTGCGATTCCCGGACAAGCTCTTTCGGTCGCGGCTCTTCCCGGACTATCGACGGATCGCCCTCACGCGGATGCGCTCCAGTTCCGGCGAGCCAGGGACTTGCCTCTCCGGCGCGCCCGGAACCCGATCGTAGACCACAACAAACGCCGTTTGCGGCGTCTGACATCGGTCCAATTTAGCTGATATCGCGCTTTGTTCAACGGTCGCATGTACTTGTGGCAGAAAATGGGCCTCGACATAGGACATTCCTCAATACAGAGGGGGATGTTGTGTTTCAAAGGCCGGATCCATGTTGCTGAACTCGCTCATTTACGCCGTTTTTTTCCGCACAATTTTCAAGGCACGGCTGTGTGTCGATTGCTCCGTGAAAGAGCCGCGACCGAACGAGCCTGTCCGGGAATTCCGATTCCGGGCGAGCCGGGGGTGCAGGCCGATGGGCGCTAACATAAGAGCCGCGAGCGCAAGCGAGCGGGCATCCGAGGGCCCCGGGTCTGCGGGTCAACCGTCGGGAGGTTTCGTGAACGCGCCACTCAGCGTTCAAACGGTGGGCTGCAGGCGTGACCCCAACGGGGCCCGCTCGCTCGCGCTCGCGGCTCTTGTGTTGGCGCCCATCGGGTGCAGGCCCCCGGGACCTGCATGCAGGGCCATCCCATCCGACACGCTCAACATGGCACAATTCTGCAGCGGAAAAACCCGTCCATCGGGCGTTCCGCGCGACTCGCGACACTGCGGAACGAACCCATTCGGACCACAACTACATTCCGAGTATCGACATATGGATCGAGCGGCCGGGGCAGCACCAAACGTTATCGGACAAACTGGCGAACCGCGCTTGCATGGCCCGCGGAGCCCCTTGAATACGGGGTTCATTTCGCGAGAAATGCAGTGAAGTGGGGGTGAAGCGTCGTGAACCGTGTGTCAACGCCAGGTATCAAGCGAGCGAACCGTGAGTCAACAGTTCGTGACGCAACGACACCTCAGATGATCGGGATGTATCCGCACAGTCTGCTCGCCACCTCGCGGATGTCTTCCAGGCCCTGGTCGATCTGCGCGGCATGTGTGCGGAAGCCGAGCACGCACATGCGGCACACGAAGCGCCCGTTCACCCACGTGCCGCTCATGTGGAAGCGGCCGCGCTGGAGCACGCGCTCGATCAACTCCTGGTTCACGCGGTCGAGGAACTCGTCGTTCAGGCCGGGCAGCTCGAGGCGGAAGCCGACCAGCGAAAGCTGCGGCTCGTCGATCAGGCGGACGAACGGGATGTCGCGCAGGCCGTCGGCGAAGCGCTGCGCGAGGTCGAGCTTCTCGTCGAGCTGCGCGACAAACGCCGCGGCGCCGTGCAGCTTGAGCGGCAGCCAGACCTGCAGCGCGCGGAATCCACGCGTGAGTTCCGGTGACACGTCGGTCGCGTCGAAGCGATCGTCGTTGTCCTGCATGTCCGGGATGTACTTGCCGCCACCCACGCTGTGCGCGGCCCGCAACGCGGCGCGATCCTTCACCAGCAGGCCGCCCACGCCGTACGGCAGGAACAGGCCCTTGTGCGGATCGAGCGTGATCGAGTCGGCGCGATCGATGCCGCGGAGGATCTCGCGGCCGCGAGCAGTGAGCATGAAGAAGCCGCCGTAGGCCGCGTCGACGTGCATCCAGCAGCCCGCCCCGGTGGTGGTGTCGGCGCACACGTCGGCGATCGCCGCCATGTCGTCGACCGCGCCGGTGTGCACCGTCCCGGCCGTGGCCGACACGAAGAACGGCTGACGACCGGCCGCACGATCGGCCTCGATCATCTCGCGCAGCACGTCGACGCGCATGCGCTGGCGCTCGTCGGTCGGCACGAGGCGCACGTTGTCCTGCGGGAAGCCGGCCAGCAGCGCGGCCTTGTGGATCCAGAAGTGCGACTGGTCGGAGCTGTAGATCGTGCCGGCGAGGAAGTTCTCCGGCAGTTTCTTCTTGCGCGCGGTGATCAGCGCCGAGAAGCCCGACATGCTGCCGCCGCTCGCGAGGTAGCCGTGGGCGTCCGGAGGGAAGCCGACCATCGCGGCGAACCAGCGCAGCACGGTGAGTTCGATCTGCGCGACTGCCGGCCCGGCGTGCCAGATCGTGGGGTACGCGTTGAACACCGCGGCGATCAGCTGCGCGAGCGCGGCCGAGGGCAGGCCACCGGCCGGGATGTAGGCGACGAAGCCGGGACTCGCGGCCGCAAAGCTGAAGGGATAGACGTCGTGGAACAACGTGTTGAGCGCATCGCCGAGCGGGATGCCAGCGTCGGGCAACGGCTCGCGCAGCGGTTCGTGGGCGCGCGCGCGTTCGTCGAGGCGCGTGGGCCAGTCCCAGTACGGCGTCTGCTGCATCCGGTCGATCAGCGGCGCGAGGCGATCAATCACCTCGTCCGCCATCGCGCGGAACGCGTCGCCATCAGGCTCGAGCGGGTAGCGGGTCATCGGCGGGATCGGCGGCGGCAACGCCGGGCAGGGTGCGTGCAGCGTACATCGCGGTCAGCGCGCCGCGCGCAGCGAATGCAGGAACTGCGCGAGCGCTTCGACCTGGATCGCCGGGGTGATCACGCGCAGTGCGGTGCCGTTGTGCCGGGTGTCGGCGCGGTGCCAGTTCGCGGGCAGCGGGTCGTGCGGTGGCCACCCGGCCGGTTCGGCGGTTTGCAGCAGCACGATCGGCCCGGCGGGCGTGCTCCACACCAGCCACAATGTGTCGGCCGCGATGCCCGGTTCGCCGGCCTTCAGCAGGCGGCACTGCGCGAGCCGGCAGCTCTTCGGCAGCACCGACGGCAGGTGAATGCGGAACGGCAGGGTGCGTCGCAGCAGGTCCTGCAGTGTCTCGTCCGGCCCGCCATCGGCCAGCGCGGTGCCATCGCCGCCGTCGCTCGCGCCGTCCATCGGCGTGAAGTCACGCGCGCGGAGCAGCGGGCCGTCGGCGGTCGGCTGCATGGTCAGCGGCGCGAGCAGCGAGACCAGCACCGGCGTGGGCGGTGTCGGCGTCGGCGGCGTGGGAAGCGGCCGGTTGTCGTTGTCGTCGTAGTGCGGCGGATTGCTGTTGTCGGTCCCGCCGATCGGCTGAGGAATACGCGCTGGAGGAACCGGTGGCACGAGCAGCACGATCACTACCGTTGCCGCAACCAGCACCATGGCCGCGGCCACGACGGCGGGCCGCTGCCACCAGGCCGCCACACGTCGCGTCGGCCGCGTTGGCCTCACTGCCTGCATCACGCGCTCGCGCCGGCGCGCCGACGGCGGAACCGCGGATGCCTCGCGCAGCACGCCGAGCACGGCCGCCAGTTCGTTCAACTCGTCACGCGCGTCGTCGCCCTGCAGCAGCGCATCGACGTCGTCCGACGGCACGCCGGGAAAGTCCTCGCCGGCTGCGCGTGCCGCAATCCGATCGCGTTCCTGGTCGGTCATGCGACGTCTCCCGGTGCGAAGCCCTTCAACATGGGGGCGAGTTGACGCAGCCCGCGCGCAAACAGACGAGCCGCGGTGTCGTCCGACACGCCGAGCGTCTCGCCGATCTCGATCCACGTGCAGTTACCCCAGATCTTCTGTGCGACGGCCTCGCGCTGATCGTCCGGAAGCGCTTCGAGCGCCGACCGCACTGCCGCGCCCAGCTCGCGCGAGTGCGTCGCCGCATCGGTCGGCGGCGTGTCCTCGCTGTGATCGCGGCGCCGCACGTCCAGCGCGCGACGCTCGGCGTCACGCCGCTTGAAGCGGTTGGCGGCTCTGTTGTGTGCAACGCGAATCACCCAGGCCTCCGGTCGGTCCATCTGCTTCACGTCGTGCCAGTGGTCGTGCAGCGTGATGCACACCTCCTGGAACAGATCCTCCGCATCCGACCCGCTGCGACACGACCACACCAGGTAGTTCATCAGCCGCTGCTCGATGGCCGCCACAAACCCGGCAAAGCCGGATGGTCGACTGGTGGCGTGGGCGGGCGACATCGGCGCAGATGGCGGCGTGGGCGGTGGCGCAGAGTATACGGCATGCGGACTGACCACGAGCGGCGGGCCGGAGTCGCCCGGCCCGCCGCGTCGCGAATCAGGTGCGTCAGACGCGGTCGATCACTTCGCGGCCGGATTCATCTCGCGACCGAGGAACATGATCGTGCCGGTGCGCCCGTCGCGGATCAGGTGCATGAACGGGCGATCGACGGTGACGTCAACCGGCTGCGGCGGCATGCCGCCGTCGCTCATCACCACGGCGGTAGCGGCCGCGGCCTCGGTGCCCTTCTCGTCCACGTTGATGAACGTCTGGTGGATCACCGCGCTGATCAGCATCAGGTGCGTGCCGTCCATGCCCGAGAAGTCGGCCTCGCGAGTGAACGCCTTGCGCATGCCCAGCGCCTGGAGCGCGTTCGACAGCTCGAACTTCGACTCGCGCCGGAACCGCGGCAGCGCCAGGTTCACCTCCTGCCACTCGGCCTTCTTCAGCGTAGCGGCGAGCAACTCCGGCGTGAGGCGCGCCTCCACGTCGGCGAACTTGCCGGCGTCGGGAATGATCAGGCCGACCGCGGCGGCGGTGTTCACGCAGGGCAACTCGACGTAGACGAAGCCGTCGCCGGTCGCGTAGCGCATCATCTCGCTCTGGTGCATCATCGGCACGGTGCTGGTCGTGCCGTCCACGGTGGTGAAGCTGGCGTCACGCGTAGCGGCCGGGCTGAACGCCACCTTCCAGCCGGCCTTGAAGAAGATCGCGTTGGTCAGCACGAGGCGCGTGGTCTCGGTGATGTGGTCGGGCGAGAGCAGATCCTTGATGCGATCGTTGGTGTGCTCCGCGACCCACTTGTTGATGCGCACGCGTTCGCCCTGCGGATCGCTCACGAAGTCGCAGGTCTGCAGCGGGGCGCGGAAGGCCCGTTCGAGGCGGTCGAGGAACTCGCGCTGGAACTCGCGGCCGCCGGGCAGCTTGCTCATGTCCTGGCCCCACAGCTGGTTCGCGATCTCCAGCTTCGCCTCCTCGCCGCTGCGATCCACGCGCGACGGCGCGGCCAGCAGGCGATCGGTCATCGTCTTCCAGGCCGCCTCCACGCGCGGATCGGTCAGCGACGACTGGTGCAGCACGCGGCGCATCTCGGTGGCGGTGTCGCCCTTCGCGCCGGCGGCGGTCATGGTCAGCGCGGCCGAGATGCTGTACGGCGAACTGAAGAAGCTGTCGCCGGACCGGCTGGTGCGGCGCAGCTGGTGGTACAGGTCGAGCGCGAACGCGGTGTTGCCGTTGACCAGCGTGGTGACATCGTCGGCCGCCGGAACGGGAGCGGGTGCGGCCGGCGGATCGTCGGCCAGAGCCGGCCGGGCAGGAGTGATCAGGCTGGTGGCAGCCAGCGTCAGCGCGCCGACGGCAAGCGTGAAGCGGGTGAGCGTGCGGGCGGTCGTCATCATCAGTGTCTCCGTGTCAGTGTGAAGTGCGTCGTTCGATCGACGTTCACCTCACTGACAACCGGAGCCGGACGAATCCGCAGGGTGGAGACGTTTTTCTTCCGCGGCCGGTTGAACAAGAGCCGCGACCGCAAGGGAGCGGGCCCGGGAGGCCGCACGATCACGAATCCGCTTGTGACCGTGCACTCCGCGCAAGACGGATTGCGGGGCCGATTCGCGGCCGGAGGGCCGTCTGGGCCCGGTCGCTTGCTCTCGCGGCTCTTGACCGGGCCTCGCAAAACAACCCACAGCAGAAGTCAGCGCGCGCGACCGGTGGCTGCCACCTTCGACGGCAGTTCGGGCTGCTTGCCGGGCATGCACGCCACAATTGTGGCGCCGAGCACGCCGAACAGCAGACCGAGGAAGCCGCACGCGAAGGCGCCCGACTCCTTGCGACCGCTGATCGCGATCGAGAACAGCATGCACATGAAGTGCAGCGAGCCGAGGGCAATCGCCAGGCCGATCAGGTCGGTCTGCGACTCGAGCGTGGGCAGGCCGAACTTCCCTCCGAGCAGCACGAACAGGCCGGCAATCACACCGCCGAACATCAGCAGGATCACCACCAGCCACGTCTTCATCATCAGTCGCATGCGGATGTCTCCGGCCGGGTCAGTTCGACGTCGAGGTGTTGGTGCTGCCCTTCGCGTCATCGGGTGCGGGCGCGGGCGCGGCCGGCATGTGCTTGATGTGGTCGATCCGCGAGTCAATCTCGAGCAGCTTCGCCGGGTGCTCGAACCACTTGTAGTCGGCCGGATTCCCGGCGTAGCCCAACACGAGGATCACGCCGAAGATGATCGCGCCGGCGGTGTGCGCAATGGCCAGCAGCAGGCCGAACGCAAACCACAGGAAGCCGCCGCCCTTCTTCTTCTCGGCCGCGGCTTCGGCCATGCGCTGGGCGCGCGTCTTCGGCCCGTCCGACTTCTCGGCGGCGGCGGCGCGACCGGCGCGCGCGCGCGACGCGGACAGCGGCGTGCCGCCCGTCTTCACGCGCGACACCACGGCCGCGGCACTCGGCGCGTCGTCCTCGTCGAACACCTCGACGTCGTCGACCACCTCGGCATCGGCCACGGGCACGGCAAAGTCCTCGCCGGGCTCGGGCAGATCGCCGAACTCGTCGTCATCCACCGCGACCGGAATCGCAATGCCTTCGTCGGCGTCATCGGGAATGCCGTCGACCACGGTGGCCACGCCGTCCTGGTCGCCGACGCCGCCCATCTTGCGCGTGCCCGGCTTCTGGCGGTTGGCGGCGAGCACCGCCTTGACGCGCGGATCCTCGTCGAGCGCGAGCTGCGTTTTCTTGTTGGCGACCGGCGCCTTCTTCACCGCACCCGCGCCGGTTTTCGCGGTGCCCTTTCCGGCGCCGGTTACCGGGTCGCCGGGCACGGTCAGCTGCGTGCCACACGCGGGGCACTTGCCCTTGCGACCGGCCATCTTCTCGGGAACGCCGATTGCCTTGCCGCAGTTGACGCAGTTGAAATTGATCGCCATGGGCAGACCAGGGATTCGGCCGCGAGCGACCGTTGCTGCCGGGGGAGGGTGAGTGCAGATGGTAGCTCTGTCGGCCCCGCGGTCGCAATGCCGGGCCGGGCGGAATGGTCAAGCTGTGCGCTGAACGGTGTCAGACGAATCGACGTCGCGAGGCCGGAGTCGGCCGAGTTCGTAGCGCATGGCGAGTTGCGGCTGGTCGAACATGAAGCGGTGGCCGACCCGCTGCAGAGCGGCCGGGATGGCGGCCTGGCCGCCGAGCAGCACCGTGCGACCCATCTCGCCGAACAGCATGTTCACGGCCAGCGATGGCACCGGCAGGAACGCGGGCCGATCGAGCGCACGACCGAGATCACGCGTGAACTCGCGATTCGTCGGCGTGGTCGGCGTGGCCACATTGACCGGCCCGATCAGTCGTTCGTCGCCGAGGCAGCGCGCAATCGCGCCGACAACATCGTCGATCGCGGCCCAGCTCATCGGCTGCCGACCGTTGCCGATCGGGCCGCCGATGCCGAAGCGGAAGATCGGCGCGAGCCTGGCCAGCACGCCATCGGCGGCGGCCACCACCACGCCCATGCGCAGGTTGACCGTGCGCACACCGGCATCGCGCGCCGGCTCGCAGGCGGCTTCCCACTCGCTGCAGACGTGCGCGAGGAAGTCGTTCGTGCCGGCTGGCGCCGCCTCGTCGCGCGGGCCGCGCGCGTCGCATCCGTAGTAGCCCGCGCCCGACGCGCAGACGAACACGGCGGGCCGCTCGTCGGCGGGCAGCGCGGCCATCGCCTGCGCCAGCAGGTTCGTGGACTTCACGCGGCTGTCGAGCACACGCTGCTTGAACGCCGTCGACCAGCGCGCGCCGGCGACGTTCTCGCCAGAGAGGTGAATCACGCCGTGCACGTCGTCGAGGGCCGTGGCGTCGAGCTGCCCCGCCGCCGGGTCCCAACGGCACTCGCCGATGCCGCGCGGTTCACGGCGCACCAGTTGTCGCACGCGATGCCCGGCCGACAGCAGGTACGCGGAGATCGCGCGACCGAGCAGACCCGACGCGCCACTCAACAGGTAGAGGCGACCCCCGGCCGGCTGATCGTTGCGCTCGGCGTCGAGCCACTGCAGGTCGGCCGGCACGCGGCGCGCGCGGAAGCGCAGCCACTGCTCGAGCGCGCGCTGGAAGCCGCCCGGCAGCGCAATCGACTCGAAGGCTTCGTCGAGCCGCCAGCCGCCGGTGTCGTCGTCGGCCGGCACCACGCGCGAGATCAGATGGATCGGATCGAGGCGCGGGCCGCTGAAGGTGGTCGTTGCGTTGAGCGACGGGATGTCCATCGTGACGCTGGCGCGCGTGATGCGATTCAGCCAGCGCGTTGCGCCCGGCGTCGCGCGCAGCACCACCGCCGCCTCGTGGCCCTCGCTGCGCACGTGCAGCAGTCCGCCCCACGACGGGAACGTGCGCCACAGCACGCGCACGCGACCGAGATGATCGATCACGCGCGCGGGGTCGGTGCCAAGGGGCAGCGCGGTGCTGTGGGTCAGGCGGATCACGCGGGGCTGCGGGGCTCGGAACGGCCGGGCGGGCAGAGGATACACCATACCGCCGCGCGGCCGCGTGATAGCCTGCGCGAACACCCGGTCCGGAGAGCGTTCATGGCCGCTACCACTCCCACGCGCGAGCTGCGCATGCCCACGCCGCGCGGCGATGTCGGCGCGCTGTTGCAACTGCCCGACGACGCCGAGTGGCTCTATGTGTTCTCGCATGGCGCGGGCGCCCCGATGCGGCACGCGTTCATGACCGACCTGTCGGCACGACTCGCCGACCGTGGCATCGCGACGCTGCGCTTCAACTTTCCGTACGCCGACAAGCCCGGCGGTCGTGGCGCGCCGGACCCGCAGCCGGTGTTGGTCGAGACGGTGCGGCAGGCGGTGGCACTGGCCGCGCAGGTGGCGCCGGGCTTGCCGCTCGCGGCGGGTGGCAAGTCGATGGGCGGACGCATGACGTCGATGGCGCACGCCGAGTCACCGCTGCCCGGCGTGCTCGCGCTGATCTACGTCGGCTTCCCGCTGCATCCGGCCGGCGGCGAGATCAAGAAGCGCGCCGACCACCTGCCGAAGATCGAGTCGCCGCAGTTGTTCCTGACCGGCACGCGCGACAGCCTGTGCCTCCTCGACCGGCTGCATCCGGTGCTGGGCACCTGCCAGCAGCCGACACTGCGACTGATCGACGACGCCGATCACGGCTTCCATGTGCGCAAGAGTTCGGGCCGCGACGACGACGCGGTGCTGGACGAGCTGGCTGACACGATGAAGGCGTGGTTCGCGGATGTGATGGCGAGCCAGGCCGGCCCCGGCAAGCCGGCGGCGAAGAAGCAGAAGAAAGCGCCGACCAGCAAGGCCGCTCGCACGTCAAAGGCATCACCTGCCGGGAAGAAGAAGAAGACGCCGAAGAGCCCGACGAGCCCGACGAAGGCGAAGAAGAAGGCGAAGAAGAAGTCGTCGTGATCCGCCCCGTATCGCACTGTATCGCACGTCACCATGCCCACCGACATGCACGCCGAGCCCGGTTTCCTTCCGCCCAGCGACACTCCGCCCAGCGCCGCGCGCATGGTGCTCGGCGAGAGCGGCGTGCTGCGCGCCGGCCACGCCGGCACCGACGACCTGATCACGCCGTGGCTCGCGCAGTGGTACACGGTGCGCGTCGGTCTGCGCCTGGCGGCGATCAGCATGTTCATGCTGGCGATCGGCGGATGCGCGCTGCCACTGCCGATCGTCTTCCGCCCGTTCGGCGACGAAAAGCTGTTCGCCGTGATCGGCGGCTTCACCGCCGGGGTGGCCTGTATCGTCGGCGCGGTGATCCTGCTCGTCTCGATGGGGTTCATGCTCGCGGCGCCGCGCGTGAAGGGCATGCACGATCTCGGACGCGCCGCGTTCGGACTGATGCTCGCGCCCCTCGCGGCACTGCTGGTACTCGTGCTGCTCAGCACACTCAACCGGCGCATGGCCGATGAACCGGTGATCTGGGTCAACATGATCGAGGCGCTGGTGGGCGGCGGACTGATCTGCTTCGTGATACTGCTGCGGCGCATCGCCGGCGTGTTTGCCTGCCGGCGCTGGACCGAGACCGCGATGGTGGTGTCGATGCTGCTCGTGCTGCTCGGCGCGGTCGGCTCGTGGACCTGGCTGTACCTCTACGAGAGGCTGCCGTGGCAGGGTCGCGACGACGTGTTGCAGCCGGTCGCGTCGGTCGCGTCAGTCCTCGCAGCCGGCGGCTTCGCGCTGCTGTCGTGCGTGTGTTTCGCCGTCACGGCGCGGCTCCGCGATGCGCTGCCGACGATGGTGCGGTTCGGTTCGGTGGCGCACAGCGAGGCGCCGACGCGCAAGATTCCGGCCGACTGGGAGGAACTGCGCCTGCCACACGGCCCGCTGACCGTGACGATCTGGCGCAAGCCCGTCGATGGCGGCTGGCTCGTCAGCGGCCAGCCGTGGATCGTGCAGGGCCGCGTCTTCGTCAACGATCCCGACCGCGCGTGGGACGGCACGACCGAACCCGACTGGACGCCAGCCGCGCACTGACGCGGGCGCGCCACACAACGCGGCGTGTGTGATGCCGCGCAGAATGGTATTCAGCGGTATCCGGCCGGGAGCACGCCACGGATGACCGAGACACAGTCCACACCGCCGGCACAGCCTGACGCACCCGCGGCCGCACCCGCTGGCACCGCGCGCAAACGGCACGACGTCTTCTACGACGACGAGATCAGCGGCAAGGCGTACGACGCCGCGCTGATGCGCCGGCTGCTGAAGTACCTCAAGCCGCACATGAAGATGGTGTGGTTCACGGTGCTGCTCACGGTGGTGCTGGCGGCGGTCGAGGTCTACTGGCCGGTGCTGCTCGGCCAGTTTATCGATGGCCCGTTCCGCCACTACATGCACGGCGCGGCCGGCGGCGAGGAACGCACCACCGCGGGCGACATGTTCGCGTCGTTCGTGCTCGTCTTCTCGCTGTTCCTCGTCGCGCAGTTCGGCGCGCGCTGGCTCTACACGTGGATCACCAACGCGCTCGGCCAGCACACCATCTACGACCTGCGCTGCGAGCTGTTCGCGCACATGCAGAAGCTGCACCTCGGCTGGTACGAGCGCAATCCGGTCGGCCGGCTCGTCACGCGCATCACCTCCGACGTCGAAGCGCTCAGCGAGCTGTTCGCCAGCGGCGTGATCGCGCTCGCGGCCGACCTGCTGCGGATCTTCGCGATTCTCGTCGTGATGTTCCTGATCGACTGGCAACTGTCGCTCGTCGTGCTGGCCGTCACGCCGCTGGTGGTGTGGGTCAGCTGGGTATTCGGCAACCGCATGCGGCGCGCGTTCCGCGAGATGCGCAAGCGGCTCGCGTCGGTCAACTCGGCGCTGCAGGAGTTCATCAGCGGCATGTCGATCATCCAGGTGTTCGGCCAGGAGCCGAAGGCCGCGGCCGCGCTGGACCGTCGCAACCGCGCGCACTACCACGCCACGCTGGACACGATCTTCAACTTCGCGCTGTTCGCGCCGATCGTCGGCCTGTTCACCAACATCGCCGTGGCCGGGCTGCTGTGGGTCGGCGGCCTGAAACTCCTCGCGTCGTGGAACGCGCCGATGGCCGGAGCGGTCGGAACGGTCGGCGCGGCAAACGCCGGCGCCGCTGTGGCCGACCCGGCGCTGGCCGCGGCATTCACGATGGGCGTGTTCACCACGTTCTACTTCTGGACGCGCAAGCTGTTCGAGCCGATCCGCGAGCTTTCCGAGAAGTACAACATCCTCCAGGCCGCGATGGCCTCCTCGGAGCGCATCTTCCGCATCCTCGATACCGAGCCAGTCATTGTCGATCCTCCGGCTGACCGGTTGAAGCCGATCACGTCGCCGTTGCGCGGCGAGATCGAGTTCCGCAACGTCTCGTTCGCCTACAACGAAGGCGACTGGATCCTGCGCGATGTGTCGTTTGTCGCCCGGCCCGGCCAGCGCATTGCCCTCGTTGGCGCCACCGGTAGCGGGAAGACGACCATCACCAATTTGCTGCCGCGCTACTACGACGTGCAGGAAGGCCAGGTGCTCGTCGACGGCGTGGACGTGCGCGACTACCGCCCGGCCGAGTTGCGCCGCCAGATCGGCAGCGTGCTGCAGGACGTGTTCCTGTTCAGCGGCAGCGTCGAGCAGAACATCCGCCTCGGCGAGGCCGGCATCACGCCGGAGCGCGTGCGCGACGTGGCGACCGACATCGGCGCCGACAGCTTCATCCGCGCGCTGCCCCACGGCTACAGCCAGGACGTGCACGAGCGCGGCCTGAGCCTCTCCACCGGCCAGCGCCAGCTCGTTGCGTTCGCGCGCTGCCTCGCGTTCGATCCGCGGATCCTGATTCTCGACGAGGCCACGGCCAACATCGACTCGGCCAGCGAGATGCTGATCCAGGCGGCGCTCGAGAAACTGGTGCGCGGCCGGACCAGCATCATTGTGGCGCACCGCCTGAGCACGATCCGCAGCGCCGACCAGATCCTCGTGATCCACAAGGGCCGCATCCGCGAGCGCGGCACGCACGAGCAGTTGATGGCGGAGAACGGCATCTACGCCAG
Organism: Planctomycetota bacterium; assembly: GCA_050249295.1. GTDB lineage: Bacteria > Planctomycetota > UBA8742 > SKZP01 > SKZP01 > JBFWQT01. The sequence continues at coordinate 28,815 of JBFWQT010000006.1, read as the reverse complement.
GCTCTACGCGCTGCAGTACAAGCAACGCGACAACGCGCGTGTGCCGGAGAGTGCGTGATGACCACGACCGACGATTCGGCGTCCGGCAGTTCGCACCTGCCCGGATGGCGCACACGGCGACGGCTGCCCACCTTGTTCTGACGGCGCCTCGCCCCGTCTGGCACTACGCGGCGGTCGCCTGCAGCGGCTCACCATCGGCCAGCGTCACGCGGTTGCGCCCGCCTTCCTTGCTGCGGTACAGCGCCACGTCGGCCCGCGACAGGAATCCGGACACACCCTCGAACGCGCGGTACACCGCCACGCCGATGCTCGCCGACGTCGGGATGCGCTGGCCATGCTCGCCGCGAAGATCGGTCGCGGCGATCTGCGCCCGCACATGCTCGGCCACGGCACGGGCCGTCGCGGCATCGCTGTCGGGCAGCAGCACGGTCATCTCTTCGCCGCCATAGCGGAATGCCAGGTCGCCGTCGCGCAGGCTCTGCCGCAGCACGCTTGCCACGCCGGCCAGCACCAGGTCGCCAGAGAGGTGGCCATGGTTGTCGTTGACCTTCTTGAAGTGATCGATGTCGATCATCAGTACGGCCAGCGGCAACCCGTCGTGGTCGGCGCGTGCCGTGAGGCGTTGCAGGTGCCGGTCGCAGGTCTGCCGGTTGAAGAGGCGCGTCAGGCCGTCCACGGTCGCGCGGTCGTACAGCGTGAGGTGCCGCACCGCGAGCGCCACATGCTTGATGAAGTAGACGATGCGCCGCTCGAACGCCTCCATGCGGGCCCGACAGGCATCCGGCAGCCGCTGCGGATCGTGCGCATGCGCCTCGCCCTCGCCGATCAGCACGCGCGGCGCGCCCGAGTCCATCAGCCCGCGGGCCTGCGCGTCGGCCTCCAGCTCGCGAACGATGCGCAGCACGCCGGGCGCCCCGTGGTCGGTCTCGAACGGGATGAACAGCGACACGCTCTTCTTGTCGGCATCGACCACGCGGATCATCTGATGCCGCCGCGCGGCCTGGGTGGCGCCTCCGCGGGCCCGCATCGCCTCGGCCTCGTTGCGGCTGAGCGAGGCGCGCGGCACAAGCCGGCCGTCGCCATCGTCGAGGTAGATCGTCGCGTCCTGCGGCTGGATGAAGTCGTCAAGGATACGCATCACGTCGCCCATCACCGTGTCGAAGTCATGCCCGCCGGCAACCACCCGCGAGACCTCGCGCATCGCGGTCAGCATCTCGGCGTGGTCCCGCGCATCTCGCAGGTCGCGCGCCTGGCGCATCAGCGTCCAGTCGAGCCGTTCGATCTCGCGCGTCTGGCGGATCACCGCGGCCGTGCTGCGCAACCACAGGATGCCGAGCGCCGCCGCCCACAGTGCAGCCAGGCCGCCAAGCGCGATCGCTGCGGCCACCACGCGCGACGCCGTGCTGCCCGCCGGAAGCCCCGCGGGAAAGCGCTGCAGCGCGCTCGCGCCGTACAACGCGAAGAGCAGGGTCACCGCGGCCGGCGCCAGCACCAACAGCAACAACAGCACCATGCGCGGCTGCCCGACCTGGCCGGTGCACCAGTCCGCGGCAGCGCGCACCACCTGCGTGGTCTGCCGGGCCACGCGCCGCCACGTCGCGCCCGGCGGCGGCGCCAGGTGCAGGGCGGTCGGCTCGGCTGCCGGCGGATCGTCCGACCGGCGCAGCAGCGAAATCGGGGCTGGCGATGGTGTGCGGGAGGGTTCCCCCCGATCGCGCCATGTCATGGGCACAACTTCCGCGCGTTGATGATCGTGGTGATCGTGGTGTGCATTGCGGCGACTCTGCCGTCATATCGGCCGCACGCGGGGCTCGCTGAAGGTCAGCTCGCAAACCCCGCGACGATTGCGCGCACAGCCGCGCGGAAGCGGGGCGCGGCGGTACGCTCGCCGGGGAAGTACCCGGCCAGCTCCAGGCTGACCATGCCGTGCACCACGCCCCACAGCGCGTCGGCCACCACCACGGCGCGCGTGCCGGCGGGCAGTGCCTTGCAATCAATCGCCGCGCGAATCGCCTGCTCGAGCACCTGCCAGCCGCGTTCCTCGCGGATGCGCTCGGCGCCGGGCGGCTCGCAACCGGCCAACACCGGGAAGTGCATCAACAGATAGAAGGATCGATTCGCCAGCGCGCAATCGCGATACGCGTCGGCAATCGCGAGCAGCCACTCCAGCGGCCTGTCGGCACGCGGCGGCACCCCGACGATGGCCGCCGACAGGCGCGCAAAGCCTTCGGCGTGCAGCGCGGCGGCGAGGCCATCCTTGCCGCCGAACAGCGTGTAGATCATCATCGTCGACGCGCCGACCGCGTCGGCCAGCCGCCGCACGGTGAGTGCGGTCGGGCCCTCGGCTTCAAGCAGTGTCGACGCCGCCTCCAGCACGGCCGCGCGTTGCGCGTCGCGGGCGGTCTGCTGGAGCGAGACGGTGGCCGGGGTTTTCTTTCCGCGTCGGGGCATGCCCCGGAATAACACTGTCATTGGTGCTGCGCGAGGTCTGCGCGCCGGACGGCCTTTCTGATCAATCCTCCGCGGCCCCGTCCTCCGGCCGCTGCAGCTTCTCGCGGCGCGCCGTCATTCGTCGCATTACAGCAAGGTACCCCGCACAGGGCCGCTCCTTCTCATCGTGTACGTTCGCCCACCGGCACGCCACTCGGCGGTGCTGAATACGGCAGATTCCGTTCTTGTTCATCCTTCAGGCATGCCGCCAGGCGGTCGGCCCCGGCGTCGGTCACCGCACGCCTCCGGACCGTGGCAAGCGCGTTGACCGCCTTCGCGGCCAGGCAAGCGAAGTCGAGGCGGATCAACGTGTAGACGACATGCGGCCTGACGTTTGCATCGACCGCGCGGTGCACGACAACCGATTCACCCGGCACTGTGCCGATCACCGCTACCGTCACGTCCTGCGGCAACCTCTCCTCGTTGATGTCACTGTCAGCCGTGAGTTGCCCGCCGCAGAAGCTCTTGATCGCTCCCTTGAGCAAGGTCTTCATCGAATCGGCCAGTTGCCGGGCTGCCGCCGCGTCCGCCTGTCGGATCGCATCCTCTCGCCGTGCCAGCGTGTCAAATGTCGCGCTGCCAACTCCGTAGAAGGCCAGTCCCGGCTCCGACGGAATGTCGAGCACCCAGCGCGGAACGCCAGCCCCCACCGCCATCGGCGCCCCGTCCGCCGCCGGCCGCGAGAGTTGATCGTGCTCGCTCGCGCAGCCGACACAGGCCAGAGCGAGGGTCCACATCAGGATGATCGGCCGACATGCGCGCACTGCATCCCTCCAGCAACGCGCCCCGCACAGAGCGGGGCGCGCAATCGGTTCACGGTCGGCGGTTCACAGGTTGCCGCGGCGGGCCTGCTCGCGCTCGATGCTCTCGAACAGGGCCTTGAAGTTGCCCTTGCCGAAGCTCTGGCAGCCCTTGCGCTGGATGATCTCGATGAACAGCGTCGGGCGGTCCTGCACCGGGCGGGTGAACAGCTGCAGCAGGTAGCCGCTCTCGTCGCGGTCGATCAGGATGCCGAGCTGCTTGAGGTCGGCGATGTCCTCGTCGATCGGCGCGACGCGCTCCATTACGGTTTCGTAGTAGCTGTCGGGAATCGGCAGGAAGTCGATGCCGCGCGCGCGCAGGTCGGCGATGGTCTTGCAGGCGTCGCCGGTGATCAGGGCGAGGTGCTGCACGCCGGGCGCGCGGTTGAACTCGATGTACTCCTGGATCTGGCTCTTCTTCTTGCCCTCGGCCGGCTCGTTGATCGGGAACTTGATCGCCTTGTTCGGGCTGGTCATCACGACCGAACGCAGCGCCGAGAACTCGGTGGAAATGTCCTTGTCGTCGAAGCTGACGAACTGGCTGAAGCCGAAGATCGTCTCGTACCACTGCTTCCACTCGACCATCTTGTGGTCTTCGACGTTGCCGACGATGTGGTCGACAAACTCGAGGCCGCAGTCGGTCTCGGCGATCTCGCGCGTTTCGAAGCCGGGCAGCAGCGGGCCGTTGTAGTCCTGCTTGGACAGGAACGAATGGATCGTGTCGCCGTAGGTGTGGATCGCGGCGATGCGGATCCGGCCGTTGGCGTCGGCGCGATCTTCGGGGCCGTGGACGGGCTTCGCGCCGCGCTTGACGGCCTCGGCGAACACGGCGTCGACGTCGTCGCACTCGAACGCGATGTCGCGCACGCCGTCGCCGTGCGCCTTGAGGAAGTCGGCGACCGGGTTCTCCGGCACCATCGCGCCGGTGATGATCAGGTTGATGCGGTTCTGCGTGAGGAAATACGACGCGCGATCGCGGTGGCCGGTCTCGGGGCCGCAGTAGCCGGACTGCGAGAAGCCGAACCCCTTGCGGTAGTAGAACGCGGCCTGCTTGGCGTTGCCGGCGTAGAGCTCGACGTGATGGATGCGCCGGATCGGCAGCGGTGAGTTGGCCATGGATGCGCCTCGCGTTGGGTTGCGTGCAGGACGGCGGGTGTCTGCGGTATAGATAGAAGCCGTGCAGGCCCGGTGCAAGCGCCTTGGCGCTCAGTGTCCCGCGCATGGCCGGCGTCAGGTGTGTGGCGGGTGTTGCTGGCACCGATCGCAACAGCCGCCCCGACGGCGGCCGACGACGCGATGACACCGCCACCGGGTGCGCCAGGCAACCGCGCCCGGCTTCTCGCTGGCACCGCCAGCGGTGATTTCACCGGCGCCACCGGACCATCGCCGTTTGCCGCAGGGCCGGATCATCCGTCCGTCGCACGTCGCGCGCGTGATTGCATCGCCGTCGATCCGCTTGCGTTCCGGCAACAATGTAGAATACCGGCCTCGAGCTTGTGGCCACGCCAACGCGCCAACTTCACGGCAATGCATCCACGTACGTCCGAGTCCTTCCTGCATCTCGACATGTTGCGACAGCCGAACGACACCACGTGCGGCCCGACGTGTCTCCATGCGGTCTACAGGTACTTCGACGACGAGCTTCCATTGACCACCGTGATCAACAACGTAGCGGCACTCGAGAGCGGAGGCACCTTCGCGGTGTTCCTCGCGCTGGACGCCCTGCGGCGCGGCTACCGCACCGTCATTCACACCTGCAACGTGCAGGTCTTCGACCCCACGTGGTTCCGCGATGGCGCCGCCGTGCCCGACCTGCACGACCGCCTGCTGCTCCGCGCCGAGTGGTTCGAGGTCGAGGAACATCCCGATCCGCGCATGGTCGGCGCGTGTCGTGCCTACGCGGAGTACCTCAAGGCCGGCGGCGAGGTGCAGATGCCCGACCTGACTGCGCAGCTGATTTCGGGCTACCTCGAGCAGGGCCTGCCGATCCTGTGTGGTCTGTCGTCCACGTGGCTGTACCGTGCAATGCGCGACTTCGGTCCGACGGATGTCGACGACGACATCCGCGGCATGCCGAGTGGCCACTTTGTGGTACTGGTCGGGTACGATCCGGCCACGCACATGGTGTCCGTCGCCGACCCGTTCATCAGCAACCCGTCGCGCGACCATCTCTACGATGTAGACATCAACCGGCTGATCTGCGCGATCCTTCTGGGTATCGTGACCTACGATGCCAATCTGCTGATCCTCGAACCCCGCTCGTGACAGGTACTTCTCATGCTGATTGTGGTTGATGACCCCGCCGACTGGCCTTTGTCCATCGACGGCGTCTCCGTTGTTACCGGCGACTCCTACATTACCGACCCGCAATGGCAGGCCACGTCGTACCGCGGCGAGAAGGTCTTCAACTGCTGCCGGTCGTACCGCTACCAGAGCATCGGCTACTACGTATCGCTGCTGGCCGAGGCGCGCGGGCACAAACCGCTGCCCGGCGTCACCACCATCCAGGACCTGCGCACCCGCAGCGTCGTGCGCGTCAATTCGGATGAACTCGACGAACTGATCCAGACCGCGCTCAAGCCGCTGAAGTCCGAGGAGTTCACGCTCAGCATCTATTTCGGCCGGAACATGGCCAAGCGCTACGAGGCGCTCTGCCGGCGGCTCTACCGGCTGTTCCCCGCACCCTTCCTGCGCGCGCAGTTCGGCTACCAGGCCAACACCGGCCAGTGGGCATTGCAGTTCATCGGGCCGATCTCGCTGCGCCACGTGCCGCAGGAACACTGGAACTTCGTGCACGAAGCCGCTACCGCGTTCTTCGCCGGCAAGGAGCCGCGCGCCCGCAAGAAGAAGTGGCGCTTCGACATGGCGATCCTCTACGACGAGAAGGAGAAGGAAGGCCCCAGCAATCGCAAGGCGATCGACAAGTTCACGAAGGCGGCCGAGGCCGTCGGGTTCCGCGTCGAGGAAATCGGCAAGGAAGACTACGGTCGGATCGGCGAGTTCGACGCGTTGTTTATCCGCCAGACCACGGCCGTACAGCACCACACCTACCGCTTCGCGCGCCGCGCCGCGGCCGACGGGGTGGTGGTCATCGACGACCCGGTCAGCATCTTCCGCTGCTGCAACAAGGTGTTCCTCGCCGAGCTGCTCACGCGCTACGGCATCAATGCGCCCAAGACGATGATCGTCCACAAGGGCAACGTCGATCAGGTGGTGCCCACGCTCGGCCTGCCGACGATTCTCAAGCAGCCCGACAGTTCGTTCTCGCAGGGTGTGGTGAAGGTCGACACGCCCGAGGCACTGGCCGAGCGCGCCACGATGCTGCTGGAAATCTCCGATCTGTTCGTCGCCCAGGAGTTCGTGCCGACGCCCTTCGACTGGCGCATCGGCGTGCTCGACCGCAAGCCGCTGTACGCCGCGCGCTACCACATGGCGCCCAAGCACTGGCAGATCATCAAGCGTGACGGCGCCGGCACATGGATCGACGAAGGCAACACCGACACGCTGCCGGTGGACGTCGTGCCCGCGCCGATCCTGCGCACCGCCGTGCGCGCCGCCAACCTCATCGGCGACGGCCTTTATGGCGTGGACATGAAACAGGTTGGCAACAAGGCGCTGGTGATCGAGATCAACGACAACCCGAGCATCGACTGCGGCTGGGAAGACAAGGTGCTCGGCAACAAGCTCTACGACGAGGTGATGCGCGTGTTCCTCGAGCGCGTCGAAAAGGCCAAGGCCCGCCTCGCCCCGCGTGGCGAAGCCGAGAACGGCAACCTGCCATGAGCGGCACCCGCCGGTTGCACCCCGCTCAGTCGTGGCGTCGTGGCGCGCTGCTGCTGCTGGCCTGCGTGCAGGTGGTGCTCGCTGTCGTGATCGCGCTGCCGGTGCGCCCGCGCCCCGTGGAGGTGCTGGCGGTCAACGGCGCGCTGGCGGTGGCGGTCGCGCTGCTCTGCTGGTGGATTGCCGATCGCGGCCAGCCGGTGCTCGGCCGTCGCGCGCGCTGGACCGCCGTGCTGCTGCCGCTGGGCGCCGGGGGCTTCCTGTTGTGGGCGCTGCTGTTCACCGCTGCGTGGAACGTCCATTTCATTCCGGCCGGCGGCTGCATCGCAAGCCCGGGGCTGTGGTCCGACAGTCCGCCCGCGCTGATGGCCGTGCTGGCGGTCTACTCGCTGATCGCTATCGGCATGTGGTTCGAGCCCGCCACTAACCTCGCTGCCTGGCAGCTGCCGGACGGCTTCGCGCACCCTGTGGTGCGAGTCCACTCTCCTGATCGTCGACACGCTACATCACGCCCGCAACCATGACTGAGCGCGCACCCCTGCACATCTTCGGCGGCTTCGGCGTCGAGATGGAATACATGATCGTCGCGAGCGACACGCTCGACGTGCTGCCGGTGGCCGACAAGGTGCTGGAAGCGCAGGCTGGCGAACTCACCGACGAGGTCGATGTCGGACCGCTGGCGTGGAGCAACGAACTCGTGCTCCACGTCATCGAGATGAAAACCAACGGCCCGACGCCGGTGTTGCCGGGCGTGGCCGCGCAGTTCCAGCAGCAGGTGCAGCAGATCAACGCGCACCTGAAGCCGCTCGGCGGCCAGCTGATGCCCGGCGCGATGCACCCGTGGATGGACCCGCACACCCAGACGAAGCTGTGGCCCCACGGGCAGAACGAGATCTACGCCGCGTACGACCGCATCTTCAGCTGCAAGGGCCACGGCTGGAGCAACCTGCAGAGCACGCACATCAATCTGCCGTTCGCCGACGACGACGAGTTCGGCAAGCTGCATGCTGCGATCCGGCTGATCCTTCCGCTGCTGCCGGCGATCGCCGCGGCAAGCCCGGTGAAGGACGGCATGGTCACCGGCCTGATGGACACGCGCCTCGACGTGTACCGCACCAACCAGGCGAAGCTGCCGAGCATCAGCGGCCAGGTGGTGCCCGAGCCGCTCTGGACGCGCGCGGCGTACGAGGGCCAGCTGCTGCAGAAGATCTACGACGACATCCGCCCGCACGACGTCGACAACATCCTGCAGTTCGAGTGGCTCAACTCGCGCGGCGCAATTGCGCGCTTCGATCGCCACGCGATCGAGATCCGCACGATCGACATCCAGGAGCACCCGGCCGCCGACATCGCAATCGTTACCGCCACGGTGGCGGTGCTGAAGGCTCTGGTGGCCGGACGCTGGGCCCCGCTGGCGGCGCAACAGGCCTTGGGCACCGGCGAGCTCTCGACCCACTGGCGCGAGGCGATTCGCGACGGCGAACGCGCGGTGATCGCCGACGCCGACTACCTGGGCTGCATCGGCATGCCGCGCGGCCGGCACACGCTGCAGGAAATCTGGCAGCACCTGCTGGCCGAGGTCTGGCCGACTGACGCCGACGCGGCCGTGACGGCGGCGAAGGACGTGATCCTGCAGGACGGCCCGCTCTCGCGTCGCATCACCGCGGCGCTCGGCAGCAGCACGCCATCGCGCGAGCAACTGGTCGCAGTCTGGCGCCAGCTCTGCACCTGCCTCGCCACCGGCGAGTCGTTCGTGTCGCTCTGAAGTTCGCAGTTCCGATTGATACCAGGGTGCCGCTCCGATCCGCGACCGTCGCACGCTCACACGCAACTCGCGTTTGGCCGGTCACGGGCTTCTGGTACAGTCGCGCCAGCGATCGCGAACCGCCCACCACGACGCCCACATGCCGGATGCACCGGCCATTCTCGAGCAGCTTTCGGGGCTGCTGGACGACCTGGCGATTGCCGCGAGCGGCTACCAGGCGGGTGCCTTGACGTCGGAAGACCTGGCGGCCGGGCGCGATGCGTACAGCGCCGAACCCGATGCGCCGCCTGCGTTCTTCACGCAACGGCTGGAGGAGTCGGGTGCGAGTCGCGGCGAGTTGCTGCGCATGAAGAAGCTGAGCAGCGACTGGGTGAAGCTGCAGCAGGCCGACCTGCAGGAGTTCATCGAGTCCGGCGGGTTCGACGATGTCGGCGGCACCGGTGGCGTCAGCGGCTTCGTGCGCGGCGTGGTCTGCCACTGGCTGATGGAACTGTCGGGCGACCCGGACCGACCGCTCGCGGCCGACTTTGTCGCGGCCAGTGGCGAGAGCGGCATGGGCCTGAACTGGGACGACTTCATCGGCAGCCTCGAGCGCGACGACACCGACAGCGACAGCGCGGCTGACACGCTCGTGCCCGACGGGCTGGATCTGCGGCACGCCGAGAGCAACCCGCTCGGCGCGATCAGCAGCACGCCGTTGCTCGACCCGATGCGCACGCCGAGTCGCGAACTCGATGCGCTGCTCGACAAGGTCGACAAGCGCGCGAGCGTGACGCCCGCCGCGTCGTCGTTGCCGCCAACGCTCGACAGCCTGCCGGCGTTGACGCCGCTGCGCGATGTGAGCGAGCTGGACATCGATGTGGGCGGCGAGTCGGCGGAACCCGCCGAGCCCGTGGTGCTGCTCGGCGCCAACGCGAGCGGCGATGACGAGGACCGGCTGGACCTGGCCGGCGTGGTGCCGTCGGAGAGCGACAAGCCGATCCCCGACGCGGTGCGCGCGGCGATGGCTGCGGTGGCCGAGTCCGAGCCGCGACCGTCAGGGAGCGGGACCAGCCAGTCCGCACCGGACGCGATCAACGTAGAGGACACGGCCGACGCATCGCACTCGCCGGTCCCGCTCCCTGACGGTCGCGGCTCGGACCTGAAGGATACGAAGGACATCAAGTCCGGCCCACGCGCCATCGGCGCCGCCGGCGAGACGCGCACAACAAAGGAGGAGTCGCGCCCGGCCGCGCCGCGCGACGTGCTCGCTGCCACCGGTCGCAAGCGGACCGCCACCAACCCCGGCAGTCGCCGCCTCTCGCGCCCGCCATCCTCCGAGGGCCAACCCGCCGCCGCCACGCCCGCACCAGCGACCGACACGCCGGCGACGCCGCAGGCCCCGAAGAAAGCCAGCAAGCGCGTTCCAGCCGGGCCGCCAGAAATCTGGCGCTCGCCGTCGCGACGCATCGAAAGCGTGGACTGGGCGCGCGCCGAGCGCGGCGAGGACCTCACGCGCAGCACCGTCGGCCGCATCGACTCGGCGAAGCTCTCGGGCACCGAGCGCGAGACGTTCGCGTTCATGCGCGCCGTGCCGCTGTTCTCGCTGCTGCCGGACCCGACGCTGATCCACTACGTGAAGAGCCTGGAGATGCGCGCCTGCACGATCGGCGAGACCGTGCTCGAGCAGGGCAGCGACGTGGACGGCCTGTACCTCGTCTACAACGGCGCCGTGCGCCTCTCGCACGTCACCGACGACGGCAACACCGTCTCGCTCGGCATGCTCGGCAAGGGTGACATCTTCGGCGAGACCAGCATCGCCACTGGCACCGACGCGCCGATGACCGCGCGCTGCAGCCAGGACGCCACGCTGCTGGTGCTGCCGCGCGCGACCATCGAAGAGGATTTTGCGCGCAATCCCGGCTTCCACCAGTTCGTGCAGGAGTACGTGCAGGAGTTCTACCTGCGCCAGTTCATCCGCCTGTGGACGGGCTTCGGCGAGGGGCTCACGCCGAAAGACCTCGTGCACCTGGTGCGCAACGCCGAGAACTGGAAGGTCTCGGCCGGGGCCGTGCTCTACAAGCGCAACGCGGCGGCCGATTGCTTCTACGTCGTCAAGCGCGGCCGCGTCTCGTTGATGAACATCGAACGCCCGCGCGACGGCCAGCCGGCGAAGATGCGCGAGGTCGATCAGATCGGCGAGGGCGAAGTCTTCGGCGCGACCGAACTGCTGGAAGCGGCCGACGACGAGACGCCGAGGCGGCCGCTGGGTGCTTTGGCGCGCACTGACGCCGAGTTGCTGCGCGTGCCACGAAGGCTGCTGCAGGACCTGCTCGACAAGTATCCCGAGCTGCGCGGGCAGTTCGCGCGGCGCTACCACGAGGCGATTCTCACCGGCCGTGACGAGCGCGCGCGCTTCGGTCGCGGCGGTCGCAGCAGCGTGCTCGACTCGCTGGTCGCGTCGTCGGCCGCGGTGGAGCAGCGCACCGGCGTGAAGGCATCGGTGATCTCGGGTCGCATGCCGCCGCCGCTGAAGCCGAAACGCCGCGACCGCGAGGACCGGGTGAAATCCGGCGAGCGTGGCGGCCGGCGCGCGACCGTGGCCCCGCTGGATGACGACGGCACGACGCCCGCACCCGCGAAGGCGGCCAAACCGGCGATGCCCACCGCCGCCGACCTGTTCGACCAGGCCGACCGCGACGCCTCGCAGCGCGGCTGGACCGGCCTGTACCGCCGGCTTCGCAGCCGCGCCAGCATCGTGCCGTGGATCCGCCAGCACGACGAGACTGACTGCGGCGCCGCGTGCCTCGCGATGGTCGCTAAACACTACGGCCGCACGCTGGCCCTCGCGCGCCTGCGCGACCTCAGCAAGATGACGCTGACCGGCTCGTCGCTCGCCAATCTCTGCGACGCGGCCGAGGCGATCGGCTTCACCACCAAGGTGGTGCGCACCACGCTCAACGCGCTGGCCGGCCTGCCGCTGCCGTGCGTGGCCAACGTGCACGGCAACCACTACGTTGTCGTCTGGGCCGTCACGCGCAAGCACGTCATCGTCGGCGACCCGGCGATCGGCACGCTGAAGATGACGCGCGCCGAGTTCGAGAAAATGTGGCTCGGCACGCTGGCGATGCTGATGCTGCCCACCGAGGGCCTGCACCAGCAGCCCACCGAGCGGCCCGCGCTGTTCACGTTCCTGCCGTTGCTCGGGCCGTATCGCGGCCTGCTGCTCGAGGTGCTGCTCGCCAGCATCGTGCTCGACATCTTCGGCCTCGCGATGCCGCTGTTCACGCAGACCATCGTCGACCAGGTGATCGTTCACCAGAACGTCGGCCTGCTCAACCTGCTGCTGCTCGGCATGATGATCGTCACCTGCTTCCAGCTGCTGGTCAGCTGGCTGCGCGGCTACCTCATCGCGCACATATCGGTGAAGGTGGACATGCGAATGCTCACCTTGTTCTTCCGGCATTTGCTGTCGCTGCCACTCACGTTCTTCCGCATGCGCAAGACCGGCGACGTGCTGGCGCGCTTCGCCGAGAACACGAAGATCCGCCGGATCCTCACCGAGAGCGCGATTGCCACGCTGCTCGATATGACGATGGTCGTCGTCTACATCGGCATCATGTTCGTCTACAACGTGAAGCTGACGCTGGCGCTGTGCGCGTTCCTGCCGTTCTACGTCGCGCTGATGGTCTTCTCGCGGCCCGTGCTGCGGCGGCTCTCCAACCAGATGTTCCATGCGTCGGCCGAGCAGGAGTCCGACCTCGTCGAGAGCGTCGTCGGCGTCGGCACGATCAAGGCGATGAGCCTCGAACACCAGCGGCGCTGGAAGTGGGAAGACCACTTCGCGCAGTTCCTGCAGGTGTACTTCCGCGGCATGAAGACGCAGCTGTTCCTCGGCACCGCGGCCGCTGCGATCCAGTCGCTCGCCTCGCTGCTGCTGCTCTGGTATGGCGCGTCGCTGGTGCTCGCCAACCCTCCCGAACTCAGCATCGGCCAGCTGATGGCGTTCACCGCGCTCGTCGGCATGGTGATGGGCCCGATCGGCAAGCTCGTCGGTTTCTGGGACGAGTACCAGGAGGCGATGATCGCGATCGACCGCCTCAACGATGTGTTCCAGGCCGAGCCGGAGGTGAGCGACGAGGACCGCCTGCGCGCGCTCGACAACCGCCCGCCGATCCGCGGCGGCCTCGAGCTCCAGGACGTCACCTTCGCCTACGACGAGAACAACGTCGCGCTGCAACACGTCAGCGCGAAGATCGAGCCCGGCCACCTCGTTGCGCTCGTCGGCCGCAGCGGCTGCGGCAAGACCACGCTGACCAACCTGCTGGTCCGCCTCAACAATCCGAAGGACGGCAAGATCCTGCTCGACGGCAACGACATCACCGGCATGGATCTCGGCTACCTGCGCAGCCAGCTCGGCATCGTCGTCCAGGAGAACTTCTTGTTCTCCGGCTCGGTGCTCGACAACATCGCGCTCGGCGACGAGAACCCGAGCCAGCTGAAGGCCGAGACGGCCGCGCGCGTGGCGTGCGCGCACCAGTTCATCGCGCGGCTGCCGTTCGGCTACGACACCCCGCTCGGCGAGCGCGGCATGAGCCTGTCGGGTGGTGAGCGCCAGCGCCTGTGCATCGCGCGCGCGATCTACCGCAACCCGGCCGTGCTGGTGTTCGACGAGGCCACGTCGGCGCTCGACTACCAGACCGAGCGCGAGATCATGGACAACATCAAGGGTGTGTTCCGCGGCCGCACGCTGATCGTGATCGCGCACCGACTGAGCACGATCACCAACGCCAACCAGATCATCGTCATGGACCGTGGCATGATCCGCGAGAGCGGCACGCACGACGAGTTGATCGCCGCCGACGGCCTGTACGCGCACCTGCTCACGCAGCAGGCCGGCCGCATTGAAGGCATGTAGGCAGCAACGGTCGGCTGATTCACCCGCCGCGCTCGCTCGCATTCACGCATCGCCGAGCAGCCGGTCCCGATCGAGTGGCCGCCGCGATCGCAACACCAGCGGGCCGTCCGGATCGCGCGACCGCCACCACGTTGCCGACCCCTGCCGCCGCGCTGGCGGAACCTCGCGCTCGGCGCGCGCCTCATCAGGCGGCAACGGCAACGGTGAAAACCCCTCGATCAAGGCGCGGCGCGCATCGCGCACGGGCACACGACACCGGCAACGCGACCACCACAGTTTGAAGAACTGCGCGAGCGTCATGCCGGCCGTCGCAATCAGCGCCTCGCTCGCGTGCATCACCGCCGCGGTCGCCGGGTGCCATCGCGAGTGGAGGCTGTCGTCGGCGATCACGGCGCGCGCGGCCGAGCTCATCGACTGGTGTGCAGCCGCGACGGCACCGGTGTCGCCCTCGCGCGCCGACCAGTAGCCCTCGGCGTGCCGGTGGCAGTCCCACGCCCGTGTGCCGTCCTCCAGCCAGCGCCAGATCGCACGCCGGCCGCTGCGCGGGTCGCGCCGTCGCGGGCGGTAGTTGTTGCGCGCCGCCCACTCGACCCACACCGGCAGCGCCATCTCGGCGGCCGTCAGCGCGAACACCACGCGCTGCATGCGCGGCAACGGCGCCAGCATCTGATGACAATCCACGTCATCGAGCGGCGGCGGCAGGTGATGCGGCTGATGCCACGCCGGGTGCGTGTCGTCGAACGGCAGGTGTCGCCGCGTGGTGCCGCGCTGCAACTCGCCGAGCAGCTGGATGTAGTCGGTCGGCTTCACGCGGTCGGCCACAGTGGTTCCTGGCTGTTCCGGTCCGGGCGATTACTCCGGTATACGCGCGCCGAGTTCCTTCAGCTTCGCCGCAATCGCATCGCGGTCGGCCGCGGTCACGCACCGGCGCCATGCGGCCTGATAGTCGGCAATCGCCGCGGCCTTGTTGTTGCCGTTGCGCAGGTGCTCGACGGCGCGCAGCGAGTAGGTGCGCGCATCGGGTTGCAGGCCGATCGCTTCGCCGAAGTCGGCCAGCGCGCCCGCATGATCGCCGCGCGCGCTGCGCAACGAGGCGCGCTCGATCCAGGCGTCCAGCGTGTTCGGCCAGAACAGCACCACCATGTCGTACTGTTCGAGCGCGGCCGCCGCCGAACCGCTGCGCCGGGCGGCGCGCGCGCCGTTGAGCATGTCGTCGCGCGAGGTGCTGCCACGCCGCAACGCTTCCTCCATGTCGGCCAGCGCGGCCGCGGTGTCACCGAACTCCATCAACACGCCGGCACGGTTCTCCCGCGCCTCGATATGGTCCGGGTCGAGCCGCACCGCCTCGTTGTAGTCGGCCAGCGCCTGCTCGCCCTCGCCGAGGATGTGATGCGCCAGGCCGCGGTTGTACCAGGCGTGCGCGTCCGGCCGTAGCGCCACCGCCCGCTCGTAGTCGGCCAGCGCCGCCCGTTCCTGGCCGGCCGCGCTCAGCATCTCGCCGTGGCGCGTGTGCACGGTGGCCTTGGCCGGCGAGTCCGGCATCAGTTCCAGCACGCGGCCGAAGTCGGCCAGCGCACTCGTGGTGTTCCCGGCCTGCGCGAACACCTGGCCACGATTGAAGATCAGCACGTACGAATCCGGCTGCAGCCGGATCGCCGCGTTGATGTCATCGAGCGCACCCGCGCCGTCCTTCTGCACCAGCCGCACAGAGGCCCGCAAGGCCAGCGCTTCCATGTAGTCCGGCCGGATCTGCAGCGCCATGGTGGCATCCTCGATCGCGCCAGCCAGTTCGCCGCGACAGCTGCGGATCAGCCCGCGCATCAGGTAGTACTCGGCCTTCGGCTCCTTCTTCAGCAGCGTCTGCAGCGTGATCAGCTGGTCGGCCGCGTGCGCCATGCGCTCGACCTGCGCCGGCGTGAGGATGTCCTCCAGGGCGCCCCAGAACTGCGACTTGCTGCACATCGCCGCAAGCTCATCGGCTGCTCGCTTCGTGTCGGCGTCCAGGTACGTGGTGATGTCGCGCGACAGCTCGTCGGCACGCTCCTTCTCCACGCGCGCGACTTCGGCCTGCAGTTGTTCGTTCTTGCGCGCCTCGTCGGCCTGCGCGCGCTGCGCCACGGCACGCGCCGCCTCGGCATCGGCCCGACGCGACTCGGCCTCGGCCAGCGCGGTAGCCTGCTGCTTCTCGCGGTCGGCGGCGCCCAGCTGCAGGATCAACAGCGCGACGATCAGGCCGAACACCATCGTCAGTGTGCCGCTCATCGCGGCCGTGGGGTGCCGCTTCGCCAGCTTGGTCAGCCGCGTGAGCAGCGGATCGCGGCGCGCGCGGATCGGCAGGTTCGCCAGGTACGCCAGCACGTCGGCCTTGAGGTCGGCCACGTTGCGGTAGCGCTTCGCCGGCTCGGCCGCCATCGCCATCATCACGATCGCCGCCAGCTCCTTCGGAATGCCGCGTTCGGGCGCCCGCTTGCGCGGCGGCACCAGTTGCCGATCGGCGGCCATGGCCACCGTCTGCATCGGCGACGCGCCGCGGTACGGCGTCTGCAGTGTGAGCAGCGAATAGAGGATCCCGCCCAGCGAGAAGATGTCGCTGCGATGGTCGATCCGGTCGGCGTCGCCGCGCGCCTGCTCGGGTGGCATGTACGCGGGCGTGCCGAACACGTCGCCGTCCTGCGTGATGTCGGGCGACTCGTCGCGCCGGTCGCTGCGCACAGCCCGCCCGCGCGGCATGTCGTCGCCGCCTTGCGGCTTCGCGAGGCCCCAGTCCATCAGCAGCACTTCGCCGAACTCGCCGACCATCACGTTGTCGGGCTTGAGGTCGCGATGGATCACGCCGCGGCTGTGCGCGTATGACAGCGCGTCGCAGACCTTGCCGAAGATGTCGAGGAACTCGCCGGCGTTGTCCTGCCAGCGCGTCTTGCGCGCGGCCGCGGCCTCGATGATCTCGCGCAGCGTGCGGCCGGCCACGCGCTTCATCGTCAGGTACGGCAGGCCGCGCGGATCGATGCCCAGCTCGTGGATCGGCACGATGTTGGGATGCTGCAGTTGCCCGGTGATCTGCGCTTCCTCGATGAACGCGCGCTGAGTCTCGGGCGTCGAGCGCAGCAGCAGCTTGACGGCAATCTCGCGCCGCAACGTCGGATCCTCGGCGAGCATCACACGACCCATGCCACCCTGGCCGAGCTGCTGCGCCAGACGGTAGCGCTCCCACCCGCTGGTCGCGGCGGCCTCGCGCGAGTCCACCGGCGTGACCTGCACGACGGGCGCGGTAGCCGGCGCGGCGGCATCGGCGGCGGTGCGTTGCTGTCGGCGACTGCTGCCGAGGCGGGCCGTGCCGCGGCGCGGGAGCGTCGGATCGAGTGCGCTCGCACCCGCGTCGTCGGCGGCGGGTTCGGTCCGCATCCGGCCACTCGGTGATGGCGGCGGTCGGCGGCCGCTGCTGCGCGGCACGGTCGGGTCGAACTCCGCATGGCCGCGCGGTGGCGTCATATCAGCCCACGGTTGGAGGCTGTCTCCACGAACTTGCGAACGTTCGCGGCGTTCTTGCCCCAGTCGAGGCACTGCGTGAACAGCCGGCAACGGCTCTCGATGCGCAACTGCCCGTCGAGCACCGACACGTGTACCACCTCGCCCCACGACCGCAGCCCGGCGTTGATCGTCGCGCTCCACGACCAGTCCTGCTGCCGCTGCACCGGCCAACCGAGCACACGGAACACCGCCGCAATGCCGCCCGCGATGTCGCCAGCCGGATCGGCGAGCGGGTGCAGTTCCAGGTGGTAGGCAGGGAATCCGAAGCTCATGTGGGGGTCCCTCAGGTGGGCAAACGAATCGTCACCAGGGTCTATGGCGTGTTCAGCACCAGCAAGCGCGGCTCGGTCATCTCGAGCATCGACTCCTCGAGGCCTTCGCGGCCGAAGCCGCTGGCCTTCACGCCGCCGTACGGCATGTTGTCCACGCGGAAGGCCGAGTAGTCGTTGACGATCAGGCCGCCGACCTCCAACTGGTCGAACGCCTGGAAGATGCGGCTGACGTCCTGCGTGAACAGCGCCGCCTGCAGGCCGAACGGCGTGGAGTTCACCGCCTCGATCACCTGCTCGAATGTGTCGTACGGCTCGAGAATCACGACCGGGCCGAACACCTCGTCCTGCACGCACGGGTCGTCGAACGGCACGTTCGTGAGCACCGTCGGCTCGACGTACACGCCCTTGCGCCGCGCGCCGGTCAGCACGCGCGCACCACGGCCGACGGCGGCGCTGATCCACTTCTCCACGCGCTCGGCCGCCGCCTCGGAAATCATCGGGCCGACCACGGTGTCGTCGTCAAACGGGTCGCCGGTCTTCAGCATGCGCACCGCCTCGATGAACCGCGCGGCAAACAGCTCGAACGACGGCCGGTGCACGTAGAGCCGCTGCACCTTGATGCAGATCTGGCCCGCCGCCGCGAAGCCGCCGATCGCGAGGCGATCGACGACGAAGTCCATGTCCTTGGCGTCGGAGTGCACGACGTTGGCGCTGTTGTTGCCGAGCTCGAGCATCACGCGCTTGCGGCCGGCCAGGTTCTTCAGGTGCCAGCCGACCTTGGCCGAGCCGGTGAAGGTGATGGCCTTGAAGCGCTCGTCGCGCGCCAGCGCCTCGGCGCGCGGAATGCTGCACGGCAGCACGCTCAGCGCGCCGTCGATGATGCCCGCGTCCTCGCAGATTTTCGCGAGCAGCAGGCAGGTCTGCGGCGTGTACGGGCTCGGCTTGAGGAGCACCGGGCAGCCGCACGCGAAGGCCGGCGCGAGCTTGTGCGCCGTGAGGTTGAGCGGAAAGTTGAACGGCGACAGCGCGAACACCGGGCCGATCGGGAAGCGGCGCATCCAGCCGCGACGGCCGGCGCCGGTCTGGAAGCGGTCGAGCGATACCGGCCGGCCCTCGCTCATCATGCCGGCCTGCTCGGCGCCGAGGCGGAACGTGAAGATCGCGCGTTCGACCTCGCCGCGCGCGAAGCGGATCGGCTTGCCGCTCTCGCCGCTGATCATCTCGGCCATGTCGTCCGAGCGTTCGCGCAGCAGGTCGGCGATGCGCGTGCAGGTGTTGGCGCGGGTGTGCGCGGGCTGCAGGCGCATGCGCTGGAATGCCTGCTGCGCCTTGACGATCGCCCGCTCGCACGCCGACTCGTCCGCCTGGCAGATGTGGTCGAGAATCTCGCCGGTGGCGGGGTTGGTGTTGGGTTCGGTCGCGTCGGTGAACAGCCACTCGCCGGCCACAAACATCGGCACACTGCGGGACATCGCATCACCTCGCCGGCCCCTGCGGTACGTCCTCGCGGTATACCCGCTGGCGCCCCGCGGCACAAACGGGGACAACGGCGATCGTGACCGGCACCAACACCAGGAGACCCCGATGACCGGCCTCGGCGACTTCACCCGGCAAGCGGCTGCGTATGCCCGTTCGCGACCGTCGTACCCGCCGGCTCTTGTCGAGCAGTTGATTGCCTACGTTGGCGTGGGCAAGGGCGATGCGGTGGCGGACATCGGCGCGGGCACCGGCATCTTCAGCAGCATGCTTGCCGACGCCGGACTCCGCGTGACGGCGGTGGAGCCCAACGCGGCAATGCGCGAACAGGCGTCCTCCATTGGCGCAGGCGATGGCGTGATCTGGCACGACGGCTCGTTCGAGCAGACTCACCTCGCGGCCGGCACATTCCGCTGGGTGGTGGCGGCGCAGGCGTTCCACTGGGCCGATCCGCCGCGCGCGCTGCCCGAGATGAAGCGCATTCTGGCGCCCGGCGGTCGCTTCACGGTGCTCTGGAACAACCGCCTCAATTCGGAGTCGCCGGTGCTGGCGTTCACCGACGGGCTGATGCGCGGCATGGTGCCCGAACTCGACCACGCGTACCGCGACGTGGACTGGGAGCAGGTGCTGGCCTCGACCGGCGACTTCGCGCACGTCGTGCACCACAGTGTGCGCCACGAGCAGACCTACCCGCGCGACCGCTACGTCGACCTCTGGCGCAGCCATCATCGGCTGACCGAAACCGCCGGGCCCGGGCGGCTGCAGCGCTTTCTCGACGAGCTC
The DNA here is from genome assembly GCA_050249295.1 of Planctomycetota bacterium. Lineage (GTDB taxonomy): Bacteria > Planctomycetota > UBA8742 > SKZP01 > SKZP01 > JBFWQT01. Next base: position 9,024 of record JBFWQT010000006.1, on the reverse strand, counting down.
GAGCGCTGGCTGACCGAGCACGCGATGAACGAGGTGAGCGTGCCGTACCTGTGCCGCGCGTGGACCGGGATTGCGACGCCGGTCGCGAGCTGAAGCCGGCGCCGGGTGAAACAGTGGATCGCGACACGTGCTCGCCAGTGGAACTGTGCCGCCGGAGGGTCTAGAATCCGGGCCCCCCGCATGACGTACGCCGGACGCCCCGTTCGCGACGATGCTCCAGCTTGACGACATTCGCATCCTCACGGGGCCGTTCCACACGTTCGGGCCGCTGACGCTGACGCTCAAGCCCGGCCGATGGACCGGCGTGATCGGCCCGCACGGCTCGGGCAAGACGCTGCTGCTGAAAACCCTGGCCGGACTCGTCAAGCCCGACGGCGGCCGTCGCGTGGTGCAGGTGCCCCCGGAGCGCCGCCAGCACTGGTTCGAGGGCCGCGGCGTGCGCTTCCTGCCGGGCGGCGAACCGTTCGACCTGCACATGAAGGTCGGCGCGATCCTCGGCATGCGCGCCGGTCTGCGCGGCTACACCGGCCGCAAGAAGCGCGAGATGCTCAGCGACCTGCGCGGCATCTGGAACCTCGAACCGATCTGGCCGCGCCGGCTCGGCGAGCTGGCCCGCGGCGTGCGCCGGCGCGTGGCGGTGGCCGATGCGTTCCTCGGCTCGCCGCGTGTCGTGTTGCTCGACGATCCGTTCTGGGGTTGCGACGACCTGCAGATCCGCAACATCCGCGAAGGTCTGAACGCCGCGAAGAAGACCGACGTGTCGGTGGTGGTGGCGACGCGCTCGCGCCAGGAGCTGACCGCGCTGGCCGTGGATGTGCTGGAGCTGGCCGAGGGCGGCCATGTGAAGTTCAACGGCGCGTGGAAGGACTGGCTCAACCAGCGCGCGGATGCCGGCGTGTACCGCCTCGTCGCGCGCGGCCCCGGCGGCAAGATCGCGGCGATCCTCAAGCGTGTGAAGGGCGTGTACGACGTGCTGTGGCACGAAGGCGGCCCGTGGAACACGTACGAGTTGCGCGCCGAGACCGAGCCGAAGGTGCGCGAGATGATCTTCCGCGTGATGGCGGTGAAGAACTACCCGATCGTGGAGCTGGCGGTGGAGACGAACATCCACTCGCTGGCCGAGGCCGAGGCGGCGCGCGATCAGGCCGATGTGAAGGCCGCGTTGAAGCCGAAGCTGACGCGCGGCGGCATGCGGCACGAGCCCGAAGCGGCGGCGAGTGTGGATGCCGCGGCCACGGCCGATGCGGCGGCGCCGGCCGAGGTGGTGACGGCTGCGGCCGAGGTGGTCTCAGCGCCGCCGGTGCCTCCGCCGCCGGATGCCGCGTCGATGCCGCCAGTGCCTCCGCCTCCGGATGCCGAGCCGGCAGCGCCGGCGATGGCCGAGGTGGCGAAGCCCGTTGCCGACGACGAAGTCGCGCCGGCTGTTGAGGAGTCGGACGCCCCGCCGACAACAACAGAGGAGCCGGTCGCCGAGACGCCGGCCGAAACCACAACAGTGGAGGCGCCCGCCGAACCCGAGCCAGAGGCCGAGCCGGAACCGGCGCCGGAGCCGGAACCGGAGAGCGAACCCGCTGTCGAGGCCGAGGCACCTGCAGAGACTGGACCGGAACCCGAACCTGCGCCGGAACCCGAGCCCGAACCGGAGCCAACGCCGGAGCCCGAGCCGGAACACGAACAGGCCGCCGAACCACCACAAGAGGAGGTGGTCGCCGAGTCCGTCACCGAACCGGCGGACCAACCTGAGGCCGCACCCGAGGCCGCAGCCGAGGCCGCTCCGGCCGACGAACCGGACCCGGAGCCGGCCGTCACGTCGGCCGCCGACACGCCGAACGTCGCCGAGACGCGGATGATCTTCCAGCGCACCGTGCAGTCGGACGACGGCTGGGGCCCGCCCGCGGTCGAGGACGACGACGGCTGGGGCCCCTCCGACCCGGGCTCCCCGCTGCCGCCGCCACCGCCGCCGCCGTTGCCCGCCGGCCCGATCGACACCACGGCCGACTTCGCGCCGGTGATGTCCGCCGAGGCGGTCGACGCCGAGGCGGTCGACGCCGAGCCCGTGGACGCCGAGACGATCGACGCCGAGGACGCGGTGCCGGTCGACGCCGACACCGACTTCACGCCGACCGTCACGCTGCCCGCCGGCGTTCGCGTGGTGCCGCGCGCCGACCCCGAGCCGATGGCGCTCGACAGCGACTTCGACTGGACCGAGGGCGCCGACCTCCCGCCCGCCCCGGACTGGGCCGCGCAGTTGCCCGATGGCGCCGACTCGCGGATCTACAGTCGTGACTACATCACCTCGCGCACCGACCTGCTCGTCGGCGATAGCGATACGCCCGAACTCTCCGGCCTGCCCGACCTGCGCAACGACGGCGTGAAGAGCAAGACCGCCGCGATCCGCCACTCCGATGACGGCCACAGCGTCGACGACGACCCGGACGCCGTGGACGCGGTGCCGGTTGATGACAACCCGAACGGCTCCGGTTCCGGCGGTTCGGGCGCTTCCGGCGACGGCGACGATGGCGACGTCGAGGTCGAGGAGTTCGACGACGCCGACTTCCGCGCGGCCGCCGTCGATGTCTCCAGCGGCTACGACAAGGACGACCTCGACCTGCTCAAGTCGCTGATGGCCGAGGAGGACTCGGTGCGGGGCGAGCACGACGACCACGATCACGACGACCCCGCCACCTGAACGCACTGACGCATGCAGCGCATCTGGACGATCGCGATCTACGAGTTCCGCGCGCTGCTCGGCCTGCGCGCGACGCCGGCCGTCATCGGCATCGCGTGGCTGATGATCTTCCTCGGCATCGCCGCGGCGGGCAACGGCGTGCGCGACATGGACACGCTGGCCGGTGAGTGGTCGGCCTGGGGGCGCGTCTGCGGCCAGTGGTGCACGGCCGCGCTCGTGCTGCTTTCGGTGTACTGCGGCGCGGTGCGCTACGACGGCGTGCGCCGCGATGCGCGCGGCGTGTCGCTGGCATCGCTTCCGGTGCGCGGCTCGGCCGTCGTCCTCGGCATGCTGCTCGGCCGCATGATGCTCACCGCGGCCGCCGGGTTGCTGCCGCTGCTCGTCGGCGGATGGCTGCACGCGTCGCCGGGCGCGCTCGGTGTGCAGAGCGAGCTCACGCAGGTCGGCGCGATCACGCTCGCCGCGCTGCTCGCCGTGGGCTACCTCGTGTCGGGCACGTTCCTGCTGGCGGTGCTGCTGCCGCGCGCCTGGATGGCGCTGCTGGTCGGTTCGGCCGGCGGCCTGCTGCATCAGGTATTCGCCTGGTACACGCTGCCCAGCGGCAACCCCGCAATCGACGAGTTCGTGTTCCGGTCGGGTACCGCGCTCAATCCGGTGTGGGGCCTGCGCGTCACCTCGCTCGGCCTGATGCCGTACATGCTCGGCGCGGTCGGGGTGGCGATTGTGCTGCATTCGCTGGTCGCGGTGCAGAGCGCCTCGCTCGTGCGCGTGCAGTACGACATCAACCTCGGCGTCGAACGGCTGCGCTACTCGCGCAACGGCCTGCTGATCCTGCTCGTGCCCGCGCTGCTCGCCTTCGGCGGCCTGGCCACGGGCAGTGCGCTGGTCGGCCCCGTCGCCGGGTTCGATCTCACGCGCGCGCAGGTCACCGAGCCGGGCCCGCGCCACAGCGCGATCTGGGATCTCGAAGCGTGGATCGATCCGGTCACGCGCTTCGATGCGCCGCTGCAGGGCGCGTACTTCCTCAAGCTCTCGTCGCACCACACGTCGCAGACGCAGCGCATCTGGCATGCCGGGCTCAACCGCGAGCAGTGGGAGGGCGTGCTGCTCACCAGCCCGTCCGATCATCGCGTGTTGCTCGACACCACCGGTGGACTGAAGTTCTCGGCGCCGTACCGCGCGGCCCGCGCGCTCGGCCTTTCCAACGCGCTCGACATGATGCAGGCGCAGGACATGATCCGCCTGCTCACGCCGCTGCGCTCGGCCAACATGCTCACCACGATGGAGTCGCTGGCGGTGGGAATGGCCGACAGCAATGCCGACGAACCGCTGCCGGCGGCCGGATCGGGTGAGACGCTCGCGCGCGACCATGCGGTGATCATCGGGCCTGACAAGCCGAGCCTGCTGCTCAACACGCTGACCGCCGAGGGCTACGAGGTGCATCTCGGCGAGACCCAGCTGATGAGCCTGCCGCGCAAGCGCACGCTGGCGGTGGTGCAGCCGGGCGACGACATCTCGGCGCATCAGGCGGAGTTGCTCGAGTTGTTCCAGCAGCAGGGCGGCGCCGTGCTCGTGATGCTGCCGCCGGTGCAGCCAAGCGAGATTCCGCAGACGCAGATCGCCGGTCTGACGGTGCCGCGCATGGCCAACGACCGCCTGCCGCGACCGAACACGCAACTCGCGAAGTTGCTGCAGACGTGGGGCGTGCTCTACGCGCAGGCCGAGCTGACCTGCAACGACACCGAACTGGCCGCGGCCGCGCTGGTCGACGAGCTGCAGCATGTGCACTGGCGCGCGGTCGCGGAGGCCGAGGTGTTGGCCGCGCCGGGTGGCAATCCGGGTGCGGTGCCGGTGGCGGTGGGCGCGCGTCGCTGGGCGATGGAAGCGGTGCCGCGCGCCGAGGGCGACACGCAGACGCCGATGTGGCGGCCGGTGATTTCCACGCAGACCGACTCGCCGGTGCGACTGCGCGTGCCCCGCACGGGCGAGGAGTTGCAGATCACGCCGGTGGTGCTGGCGCTGATGCGCGACGCCGGCACGACCGACATGAGCGGTCCGCTCGCCGTGACGTCGCTCGAGCCGTTTGCGCGCGTCGGCGCGGATGGTCAGCCGGGGTTTGCCGGCGACGACGAACGCGACCTGCTCTGCAACCTGGTGGCGCACATGGCCGGTCGCCCGGCCGATTCGGCGCGCCAGCATCGCAAGGCGCTGGTGCGTCCGCTGGCGGGTGCCGGCGTCGATGCCGGCTTCGTGGTGGTGCATGAGATCATCGGCTGGACCGCGCTGGGTCTCGGCCTTGCGCTGATGATTGTTCGCTGGCGCCGCAAGGTGGCGTGACTCCCGGATACGAGATGTGCAGCAGCTGTGACGACACGACAACTCCTGCGCCGGCCCCGGCGGTCGGCGCGCCGGCCGCTCGTCGGGGCGTCCTCTGGTGGTTGCAGTTGCCGTTGTTCGCCGTCGGCCAGCTGCTGATCTTCCTCGTGCGCGTCTATCAGGTGGCGATCCGCCCGTGGTTCCCCGCGTCGTGCCGCTACCGCCCCGGCTGCTCGACCTACATGATCGACGCGATCACGCAGAAGGGTGTGCTGCTCGGCCCGTTGCTCGGCCTGTACCGCCTCGTGCGCTGCCAGCCGCTCGGCAGCTACGGGTTCGACCCGGTGGAGGCGTACCCGCCGTGGCGCATCGATGGCCGTCTGCGCTGGAAGCTCACGACCGATGAGCGCGAGGCGCTGCTCGCCGCCACGCACCACAAGTTGTGCGAGACGATGGCCGCGCGCGGCGATCGCGATGGCCTGGCGATGGTCGGCGGCTGGGCCTACATGCCCGACGACGACGCAAAGGCCGTCGCGAAGAAGGCGTAGGTGGCAGTGCAACGCGCGGCAACAACCCGCTCGCGGCCGCGCGTCTTGTCGTCGCGTCGTAGTGTCGCGCTGGAGCGGGCACTACAATCGCCGCCCTGCGATCCGCCGCCGTGATGTGACGTGACGTGAGCGCGAGCGATGCAACTTTCGCCGGGCAGTATGAGGCGTACCGGCTCGCCGATCTGGCCCGCTGGAACGAGCTGAGCACGGCCACCAGTTGGCTCGACGTGTGGGACGCACGCGTCGACGCGCGCGGCGGCGCAACCGTTGCGATGGAGGCCGGGACCGGCGCGAGCTGGACGTACGAGGCGCTCGACGCGATCGCCGACCACGTGGCGGCGTGGGTGCACGGCACCGGCGATCGCATGATCGCGCTGAACAGCGACAACAGCCTCGCGTTCCTCGCTGGCGCGATCGGCATCCTCAAGGCGGGCGCATGCGGCGTGCTGATCAACACTCGCGAGCCGGCGGAGCGCGCGGCCGAACTGGCGCGGCGCGCGGGATGCCGGCATGTGCTGGGCACAACCGGCCTGCCGGGCCTGCAGCACCAGCGGCTCGACCAGGTGTGCCAGCCGTCCGCCAGCATCGCGCCGCGCGAGTGGCGCGCGCATGTCACGCTCGACGACGCGGCCTTCATCATCTTCACCAGCGGCACCAGCGGTCGCAGCAAGGCCGCGCGGTTCAGCCACCGGCGCCTGGCGGGCGCGGGCATCGCATGGGGCCATCGCACCGGCATGACCCCGACCGACCGCTGCTACATCCCGCTGCCGATGTTCCACGGCAACGGCCTCGCGGTGGCGTTCGCGTCGTGTGTGGAGGTTGGCGCGGTGGCCGTGCTGCGCCAGCGATTCTCGGCCAGCCGGTTCCTCGACGACGTGCGCGCGCACCGCTGCACGGCCGTGGTCTACATCGGCGAACTGTGGCGCTACCTGTCGCGTCAGCCGCAACGCGACGACGACCACGACAACCCGCTGCGCATCGCCTTCGGCAACGGCCTCGGCGCCGACCTCTGGCAACCCACGGTGCAGCGCTTCGGCCTGGCGCACATTGTCGAGCACTGGGGCGCCACCGAGCTGCCCGCTGGCGCGCTGCTCAACTGGACCGATCGGCCCGGCTTCTGTGGCTTCGTGCCGCGCGACCACGCCGACGCGGCGGGCATCCTGATCGTCGACGACGCGTTCCGCCCGGTGCCGCCGGGCACGCCCGGCGAACTGCTGCTGCGCTGCCCCGCGCCGTACCGTGGCTACCTGGATGCCGACGACAATCCGCCGAAGGTGCGCACCGATGTGCTCGAGCCGGGCGATCACTGGTGGCGCAGCGGCGATTGCCTGACGTGGCACGCCGACGGGTTCTTCACGTTCGTCGATCGTCTCGGCGACAGCTTTCGATGGAAGGGCGAGAACGTCTCGTCGCTGGAAGTCGAGGAGGCGCTGCATGCCACCGGCCTCGTCAGCGAGGCCGTGGTGTACGGCGTGACGCTGCCGCACCACGACGGCAAGGCCGGAATGGCCTCGCTCGTGCCGCTGGTGGATCGCAACGACTTCGACGCGGCGGCCCTGCTGGAGCGGCTTCGCGGCCGGCTCGCGCCGTATGCGATCCCGCGCATGCTGCGGCTGCAGAGCGAACCGCACGCCACCACGTCGACGCTCAAGATCCAGAAGCAGGCGCTGGCGGCGCGCGGCGTGGACGGTGCCGACTACCTGCTGATCGGCGATCGCTACGAACCGATGTCGGCGCGCCTGCTGGCCGAGCTGCAACGCGGAGCGCTGACGCTGTGACCCGCGCGACCTTCCGCAACTGGGCCGGTCAGTACGCCTGCACGCCGCAACGCGTGCACCGCCCGCGATCGGCCGATGAAGTGGCCGCCGTGCTGGCCGATGCGCGGGCGCGTGGCCGGCGTGTGCGCGTGATCGGCGCGGCGCACTCGCCGAGCGACATCGCGATGAGCGACGACGAGCTGATTGCGCTCGATCTGCCGCCGGTGTGCGAGCGCGTCGACGACACGCGCGTGCGGGTCTCCGGCGACATGCCGCTGCGCGATCTGCATCCGCGCCTCGCCGCGCTTGGCCTCGCGATGCCGAACCTCGGCTCGATCTCCGATCAGACCGTCGCTGGCGCAATCGCCACTGCCACCCACGGCACCGGCCTGCGCCACGGCGTGCTCGGCACGATCGTCGAGTCGGCGCAGGTCGTCGCACCGACCGGCGTGATCGCGGCCACCGGCGACATGCTGCACGCGGCCCGCTGCAGTCTCGGCTGTCTCGGCGTTCACACGTCGCTGGTGCTCAACGTCGTGCCGGCGTTCGACCTCGACATCCACGAACGACCGGCGCGACTCGATGACGTGCTCGATCGTCTCGACGAGTCGCTGGCCGCCGACCACTACCGCTTCTGGTGGGTGCCGCACACCGACACCGCGCTGGAGTGGACGGCGACGCGCGTGCCACCCGACGCGGCCCTGCGTCGCGCGCCGCGGGCCTCGCTGGCCTGGTGGTGGCGCGAGCGCTTCAACGGGTTCCATCGCTTCCAGTGCAAGCTGTGGTTGGCGGCGCTCGGGCTCGCGAGCCTGCCGCGCGTGAACCAGTGGTTCGCGCGAACGATGTTCAACGCGGAACGGCGCGTGCGGGTGCCGTCGATCGCGGGCTTCAACTTCGACTGCCTGTTCCGCCAGCACGTGGACGAATGGGCGATTCCGCGCGAGCACTGCGCCGACGCGCTGCGCCGGCTGCGCGCGGCCGTGGACGCCGAGGGGCTGCACGCGCACTTGCCGGTGGAGGTGCGCTTCGCGGCGGCCGACGACATCTGGCTCAGCCCGTGCCACGGCCGCGAGTCGTGCTACATCGGCGTGATCGCGTACCGGCCGTACGGCCGCGAGCCGGGCGACCGGGCGCATCGCCGCTGGTTCGACGCGTTCGAGCGGATCATGCTCGACCTCGACGGCCGGCCGCACTGGGCCAAGCGCTTTGGGCCCACCGCGGCCGACCTCGCGCTGCGGTATCCCCGCTGGCACGACTTCCAGCGCGTGCGCGCACAGCTCGATCCCGACGGCACCCTCGCCAATTCGTACACTGATCGCGTGCTCGGCCCTGTGGCGAGTCCGAGCCGCGACCGAAAGAGCCTGTCCGGGAACTGCGATTCCGGGGCGAGCCGGGGACGGAAGTCCCCGGAGTCTGGTTCATGATCCGAACCGATACGCTATGCAGGCTGGTCCCGGAAGCTGACTCCGCGGACTTCCGTCCCCGGCTCGCATTGAAGTGCAATACGCGGACAGGTCGTCAGTGAGCGGGACCGGCCAGCACGGAACACGTCGCAGACGCCGGCTGATCTGGCTACGCTCGCGTTATCAACGCGGACTGGCTGGTCCCGCTCCCTGACGAGCCCGTCCGGGATTCCGATTCCGGGCGAGCCGGGGGTGTAAGCCCCCGGAGTCTGGTTCTGGAGTCAGCTCACGATTGGCTCTACAGGCCGGTC
>JBFWQT010000005.1:0-43969 GCA_050249295.1 Planctomycetota bacterium | reverse complement strand
TCTCAAGTGTGACACCTGAAGTGGGCCGCCGAAGTGCCGATAATGCACGTCGTCGCGGCCTACGGCTGGGTGGGGAGAGCGACGGGGTTGGCGCCGGATTGCAGGATCGTCGCAGCCGGGTCGCCAGCGTCCGTGATCACCGAGACACCGCCGCCGTTGGTGTTGTTGTTGCCGGCCGGGTCGGTCAACACAGCGGTGATCTGCGGGTTGCTGGCCGGGTCGGCCACGGCGTGGGTGCCCATGTCGCTGATCACCAGCCGGTCGGGGCCGACGCCCGAGTCGCGGTCGAGGTTGATCTCGGGCAGGTTGGAGTTGTCGAAGATCAGCATCCGGATCAACGACGCGTTGTCCGTGTCGAAGTCCTGGAAGACGCGCCCGTTGGCCATGTCATTGGAGCCGAGCGTCAGATCGAACACACCCGATTCGGCCCCGCTGTCGAAGCTCTGATTGGCGATCGAGATGAAGAACGTCGCGAATCCGCCGGCATCGGTGAAGGAGCCGTTGGACCACGCGAAGCGGAACTCGGCGTCGGTCGCAAGGCCCTCGGAGAAGACCCGCACACGGTCGCCGTGGTTGTAGCCGCTGATCTCCACCTGGTCCGCGTTGAAGTCGAACGTCGACGCGGGGTCATCGGCGTAGTGTTGCACCACCACTGCGGCTCCGGTTTCGACGTCCGGCCCGGTGTCCTCCATCACGGCGTTCTCGAGTTCGGCGAGCAGCCGGCTGTTCTCGCAGCGCACCTCGACGCAGGTTCCGCCGATGTCGGTGAAGGTGTTCTGCCCGGCCCCCGTGCCGCCGATCTGCGCACGCGCGATCGTCGACGCGCCGACGCCGTCGAGCACGCGGAGATACAGCCCGCCGCCGGCAAAGCCGGTGAAGGTGTTGCCGGTCATCGTCAGATCCATGCTGACGTTGGCGAGCGGCGCGCCGTCCTCGGCCGAGATCTCGATCCAGCAGGCATACGAGCCGGCCGCCTGGTTGGTCACGCTGCCGAACACGTTGCGCGAAATGTCGATCGTGGGCGCGTAGTCGGCCACCAGTCCGTCGATCTGGATGGCGTTGCCGTCGGGGTTCTCCGAGAACTCGCAGTCGGTGATGGTGATGCCGGTGGCCGGGAAGCCGTCGGTGGAGTTCGTGCTCACCACCACCGTCTCGTTGCCGTCGGTGGCCAGCTCGCCGGTGTTGGCGATGCGCGTGCAGGTGAGCGTGAGTGCGCCGCAGTCGCGCGCGAAAATCGCATGCGGGCCGGTCGCGAACCCGGCGTCGCCGCCGTCGGTCGTGCCGGTGCCAACCTCGCTGATCGAGTAGAGGTTGCCGGCGGCGCCGTTGATGCTCAGGCTGGCGAGGCCGTCGGAAAAGATCGCGGTGCCGTTGCCGTCGTTGGTCGGGTAGCGGATGCCCGACGTGCCGTCGTCGGCGTTGATGGAGAATGACGTGCCCGCGTTGCTGCGATCGGCGCTGCCGCGAAGATCGATGGCGTGGAAGCCGACCGTGTTCGGGCAGTCGATATCCAGGTTGCCGAAGGTGATCGTCGCGGCCAGCGACTGGTCGACGACGATCGCCTGGCCATCGGTGGTGCAGTCGATGGCGACGTCGCCGAGGTTGTACGTCTGGTTGGAGGCCTTCGAGATCCAGATCGCGTGGCCACTGTTGGTCTCGATTGTGGCCGAGCCCTGCAGGTCGAGCGACGGCTGCGTGCTGGTGCGCCAGGTGTTGAGGTGGATGCCGTCGTTCGCAACATCACTGATCGTGAGCACCGCGGCGGAACCGCTGATCAGCTGCCCCGGAGCGAGTCCTCCGGCGAGCGTGCGGATGCCATCACTGCCCGCGCCGGTCAGCCCGCTGATGGTGAAGTCGGAGTTGAAGACGAACGGCACGGAGCCCTGCAGCAGGACGCCGCAGCAGTTGGCACCCGTGAAGCCGCTGATCGACACCGCGCCGTTGAACGTGATGTTGCCCGCGATATGGTCAAGAACGTTGATGCCACAGGAGTTGGCGCCTGCCGGACCGGCCAGCGTGAGGCTGCCGTTGAAGTCGACATCGCCGTCCAGTCCTTCAACGTAGACCAGATTCATGTCGGTGCCGGCTGCACCCGTTGCCGACACGTTGCCGTCGAACGTGACATTGCCCACGTGGTCGATCAGGAACAGCACCCCGTCGTAATCGTCGGTGAAATTCGTCGCGGTGACGTCACCGGTGATCACGACGTTGGCCTTGCAGTCTTCAAAACCCAGCACACCGGCAATGCCGTCAAAGGTGCCACCATTGTTGACCACTGTGCCGAACGTCCACGTGTCACTTCCCCCGTTGGGCGAGGTGCAGAGGTAGAGGGAAACCTCGGCGGCACAGGTCACCTCCACCGGGGCACCGGAAAACTCGACAATCGCGCTTTCGATGCTCACGCACGGCGCCGACAGGCTGTTCTGCACGATCGACAGATCGTGGAACACGAGTGTCGCCAGGTCCTCGCCGAGGATTCCGCACGCAGTCCGGATGGGCGTCCCGACCGTTCCAAAGGCGGTGGTGCCATTGAAGGTCACCGTGGCCGGGGCCGCCGACCCCTGCTGATCGACGCGCAAGCCCCTCAGCGGGCCGCCGAGGGTGGTCGAGGTGTTGATCGTCAGGTCGTCCTGCAGCCGCCGCAACAGCATCCCGTTCGTGGCTCCGGCCGATCCATCGGTCGCAATCGTGTCGAAGTCGATGCCGTTGCCGGCACCATCATCGACGCGGAACCCGTCGATCGTCAGCGCGTTGCCGTGTGCGTTGATCGAGCCCGCGCCGGTCATCGTGAAGCTGTCGGTGCCGTCGCCGTTCTCCAGAACCAGACCGTCGGCGGCGCTGTCGATCGCCAGCGCGCCGACCGTCACGTCGATCGCACCGGCTCCGCCAACCGCCAGGACCCGCACACGGTGATTGGTCGTGACGTCGCCGAGCCCGACCGTCCCGGCGCCGGTGATCATCACCGAGCTGGCCCCCGCCACGGCGGTCACATCGCCGGCCGTGAAGTCCAGGCCGAGGCCCGACAGGTTGAGCCCCGCGTCCGCTATCGAGTTGGACGTGCGCACGGTCAGGTTCCCGGCGACCACCGTCCCGCCGGTCTGCGACAGCGAGAGGCCGTGCCCGCCCGGCTGAGCGCTGATCGTTACGTCGCCGAACGTCAGCGAACCACTGGAGTGGACGATGTTCAGCGCGTGGCGGTCGGCGTCGGCAATCGTCATGTTGCCGAAGGTCACGTCGCTGCAATCGACGATCGAGACGGTGTCGTTGTTCACGCCGGCCAGATCGCCGGGCGCGCCGAGCGTGCAGACGCCGAACGCAATGGTGCCGGTGTTGGTCAGCAGGCGAATCGCTGCATCGAGGTGCCCGGAGACGCTGACCGCGCCCAGCGTGACGCTGCCGGAGCTGGTCTCGATGTCGATGGCATGCAGGCTGGTGTTGTTGATCGTGGTGCTGCCGGTGACGCTGAACGACCCGGCGAAGTTGTCCAGCTCGATGCCCGACGTCGGCGTGCCGCCCGTCATCGTCAGGCTGTCGAGCGTGATCGCCGTGCCGGCACCCGCGGCGCTGATGCTGATCGCGCCACCGGTACCGCTGATCGCCACGTCGCTGATGGTCGTGTTGCCGATGTTGCCGGCGTCGACGAACGCGTGGCCGCTGCCGACGATGATGTCGATCCCGCGGACGACGTTGTCGGATGCCAGCTGGACCGCCGAGACGCCGCGGTCGAGCGTTGCGCGGGTGCCGGTGGCGGTGGCGACCGTGACATCCCCGACGACCACGTCCGCCTCGTCGCTGACGAGCTGCTGCCCGTTGCTCAGCACGAAGCTCGCAGTCGTGTAGCCGGTGCCGGTGTCGCCGGCCAGCACGATCACATCGTTGGCCTGGTCGACGCTGGCGGCATAGAAGTTGGCGATGCTGTTGAACGGGGTGGCCTGGCTGCCGTCGCCGTTGGCGCCCGAGTTGTCGATGTACCAGGCGAGGCCGGCGAGCGTGATGGTCACGGTCGCGGTGCTGGTGCCTCCGCTGTTGCTGACCGTGTAGTCAAACGTGTCGGGCGAGGTGCGGACCCCGAAGAGCGGCGTGTAGGTGAAGCTGCCGTCGGCGTTGACCGCAACGGTCGCGCCGTTGGCGCTGGTCGTGTCGGACGCGCTGACGGTCGTGCCCGACCCGGTGTCATTGGCCAGCACGCCATTGGCGGCCGACACGGTCAGCGTGGTGTTGCCCAGCGAGCTGTAGCTGTCGTCGGCCCCCGTGGGTGCCGCGACCACCAGTGTGGTGGTGCATCCGGCGGCGGCCAGCAGCGTGATCACCAGGGTTGAGGCAACCACGACGGACAACAAGACGGGGGCTGACGTGCGAGCACGCATGGGCGCGGACGGAGCTGTGGCCTATGGAGACGTTCGTCCGGACATTATCGGGGAGGGTGCCGCCACGGGCAACACACTGCGGTCGCGGCGAGCCGAAAGGCATCCCTGGTGGCCCGGTACGAGCGGGCCCGGCGGGCGACGCCGCGAACCGTTGACACCCCCAACGCCGATGCTAGATTCACTCCCCCTGCCGAGGGCCCGCACGCGGCCCTCCCGGCACCACATTCCCTACTCACACGGAAGTGATCCCATGCCGAATCCGAAACGCCGCCATTCGCGTCAGCGATCGGGCAAGCGCCAGTCGCACGACGCCCTGAAGCCGCGCCAGCTGCAGAAGTGCGACCAGTGTGGTGCCGCCAAGCTGCCGCACACCATCTGCCCCGAGTGCGGTCACTACGGCAAGGGCAAGAAGATCCTCGAAGTCTCGAGCTGATCCATCGTCCGCGCCGCCGCGCCGACGACTCCGCGCGCGGGCGCCGGTGGCTTCCGAACGTGCGCTTCCGAACGTCCGTTGCAGCTGACCTGATACGCGAACGCCATGAGCACTTCCGTTCGACCCGTCGCGATCTTCGGAACCGGCAGCTATCTGCCGGAGCGCGTGTTCCGCAACGAGGAGTTCTCGAAGTTCATCGACACCTCGGACGAGTGGATCACGCAGCGCACGGGCATGAAGGAACGTCGCTTCGCGGCTGACGGCCAGTTCACCAGCGACCTCGCGGCCGAGGCCGGCCGTCGCGCGCTGGCCGATGCGGGCTGGAAAGGCGAGGACCTCGACTTCGTGCTGCTCGGCACCTGCACGCCCGACTCGCTGCTGCCCAACACGGCCGACTGGGTGCACCAGGCGCTGGGCTGCCGCGAGACCTGCGGCGCAATCGACATCATCAACGCGTGTTCGAGTTTCACCTACGGCCTCGCGATGGTCCGCGCGATGGTCGCCTGCGGCCACATCAACAAGGGCCTCGTGATCGGCGCCGAGAAGCTCTCGCAGTTCCTCGACTTCGAGGATCGCGGCAGCTGCATCCTGTTCGGCGACGGCGCCGGCGCGGCCTGCATCGGTGTGTCGGAAGACGGCCGGGGCGACATCCTGGCCTGCCGGCTCGGCGCCTCGTTCGACTTCGACTCGCTGAACATTGCCGGCGGCGGCTCGCGCGTGCCGGCCAGTCACGAGTCGGTGGACACGAAGCGGCACAAGGTCAGCATGAACGGCCGCGCGATCTACAAGTTCGCGGTCAGCACATTGCGCGACGAGACGCGCCGCGTGTGTGAGGACGCCGGCGTGAACCTCGCCGACGTGAAGTGCATCGTGCCGCACCAGGTGAACATCCGGATCATCCAGTCGGCAATGGAGACGCTGGAGTTCCCGATGGAGCGCGTCTTCATCAACCTCGACAAGTACGGCAACACCTCGGCCGCGTCGGTGCCGATTGCGCTCGACGAAGCGGCGCGCGCCGGCTACTTCTCGCGCGGCGACCTTGTGGTGTTGTGCGCGTTCGGCGGTGGCAAGGCCTGGGGCAGCCAGGTGATTCGCTGGTAGTGCAGTCACATCACACCGGCGGCCGCGTCCGTCGCGGATGCAGCGCGCGCCACATTGCGGCGTAGCTGCCCGCACCGCTCAGGATGTTCACGAAGTGGCTCGCGTACCGGCGGAACCGCCCGCTGCACATCGCTGCGCGGAACAGCCACGAGGGCACGCGCCGGTAGCGGCTCGCGTAGCGCGCGGCGTAACGCAACTCGGGCAGCACCTCGGCCGCCAGCGCCGCCTCGTACTGCAATTCACCACCGCCACCGCCGCTCGCAATCGCCTCGGCCGCGCGCCGACCGCTGAGCACCGCCAGGTGAATGCCCTCGCCGGTCAGCGGATCGATGAACCCGGCCGCGTCGCCGACCAGATACAGCCCGCGATCGGTGAAGCGCTCGCGCGGCGAGCAGAAGTCCGGCAACTGCCCACCCTTGATCTGCGTAACCTCGCGGCCGCGCAACTCCGGCACGCGCTGCATGAACGCCGCGAGCCGATCGCGCAGCGTGCGACCCTCGCCCGGCCGGCCGGTGCCAACGCCGACGTTCATCACGTTGCCGCGCGGGAACACCCACGAATAGCCGCGCTTCACGGTGGCGAACTCGAACACCGCGGTGCGCCGGTCGGCCTCGCTGTGCCGATCGTCGAACGCGACGAGCGCTTCGAGCGCGACGCCCTGCGCCTCGTGCGCGCCCATGCCCAGCGCCTTCGCGGTCGGCGAGTATGCGCCATCCGCGGCCACGATCGTGCGCGCGCGAATAACTCCCTGCGGCGTCTCCACCACGAACCCGCCGTCGGCCGCGCGCGCGGCGGTCTTCAGTGCGCAGCGTTCGATCACCTGCGCGCCCGCCTGCCGCGCGGCATCCAGCAGGAAGGCATCGAAGCGCGCGCGCTCGACCACCACGCACGGCGCGTCGATCGTGTAGCGCTGCCGGCCGGTCCACGCGCCATCGAGCACCACCTGGCTCACGCGTGCATCCACCACCGGCGAGATATCGATGTCCAGCGTGTGCAGCGTGTGGCCCGGTACACCGCCGCCGCACGGCTTGTGGCGCGGCATCGCGGCCTTCTCCAGCACCACCACCTCGCGCCCGGCCAACGCCAGATGGCGCGCCGCGGTCGCGCCGGCCGGACCACCGCCGACGACGAGCACGTCAACCGACTCTGGCAGTTCGCGCGCAGTCGTCACTCGTTACCGCCGTGCATATGCAGCGCCAGGGCCAGGGATCGGGGCGCGCAGCGTAGCGCACCGCCGCGCGGCCCGGCAAGCGAACCGCTGACACGAGCCGGCACGCGGTCAGGCCGGCGCGAGTACCACCAGCACCTGGCCCGCCGAGACCTCGGCGCCGTCCGCGGCGAGCAGTCGCACGACTTTCATCGGCCCCTCGCCGGACCAGCTGATCGGATTGAAGACCTTCATCACCTCGATCAGGCCGAGCGTCGCGCCGGGCTGGATCACATCGCCCTCGGCCACATACGGCGGCGCGTCAGGCGAGGGGCGACTGTAGAACGTTCCGACCGTGCTGGCCTTGACCGTCACGCCGCCAGGGACGTCCGCGGCGGCATTCCCGGCGCTGGCTGCACCCGCACCGCTGGCGGCGGTTGTACTGGCGCCGGGCATGCCGGCGCCGGAGCCGGGCACAACGCGGAACAGCGCCTGGCCGTACTCCACCCCGGTCACGCGGTCGAGCAGGTCGACGTTCGCCACGTGCCCGCTGACGCCGGCCGGCGCGAGCAACTCGTAGCGCGTGTTGAGCACCTGCAGCGTGCCGACGCGCGCGCCGGGCGTGATCCACGCGCCGGCCTGCGGCGGATCGCGGAACAGGCCCACACCGGGCGAGGCCAGTTGGTGCGCGCCATCATCGCCGATCGGCGTGGCGAGGGCGGTTCGGGTCGGGTCAGTGGTCGTGGTCATGGCGCCTTCATACCGGGCCGCGCAGAAACGGGCAACGGGCCGGACGAATCGATCGCCGGCCCGCTGCACATGATCATCGTCGTCATCGCAGTGGCAGCATCCTGCCCGCTGCGTCAGTCACCGAACGGCTCGGAGATGAACCACCGGCCGTGCTCGCGCACCACGGCTGCCACAAACTTCCCGCCGGCCAGCTTCTTCTCGAAGGCTGCGCCGCCGCTGCGCATCTCGGCCTCGTACTGCGTCTTCAGCTTCGCGCGCTCGGCGTCGTCCATCGACCCGGCCATTGCCAGGCGCATCTCCACGGAGTTGCGCACGAACGCCTCGACGTCGAACGTCGCCTTGAGCGTGTAGGTCATCAGGGCCTCGTTGTCGCCGGGCTGGCTCTGCCCCGTGATCTCGTACGACGTGATCGTCAGCGTGTGGATCAGCTCCGAGAGAATCGCCATCGGCATCTCCATGCCGCGCACCTCCGACGAGAGCAGCGCAATCGCGTCGTCGTGGTTGCCGGCGCTCCACGCGGCGAACAGCTGCGTGAGGGCCTCCTCCGGCGACGTGGCGCCACTCGCCACCCGCGCCACGGTCGGGCCGGCGGAGTCGCGCAGGTTGCGCACGTACCAGCAGCCGTTGATCAGCTCCAGATCGGCCAGCATCGGGCCGGCGGAGAACTGCTTGTCGAGCGCGGTGATCTGCGACAGGGCCGCCTCCCGCGTGGCCGCCATGTACGCCTCCAGTTCGTCGCCTGCGAGGCCCTTCGCCGCCGCGTTCTCGCGCTCGCGGGCGAGCGTCGCTTCGAGCAACGGATCCACGTCGAGCCGCGCACTCCAGTGGAACCCGACGGTCGCGGCCGAGCCGTCGATCTCGACTTCGCCGATGCTGACCGCGCCGTCGACGATCATGTTGGAGAGCAGCACCATCGAGCCATTCGCCTCGGCTTCGGCGCGATCATCCGGCGGCAGCAGCGCGGCGATGCGGTCGGCATTCCGCACGCGGATCGCGTGGACGAACATGTCGAGCGTCTGCGCCACCTGCTGCTCGGCGTCGTTGTCGTCGCCGCCCGGTTGCGGCGCATCGTGCGACTCCCACGCGCGGATATTGACCACCTTCCACTGGCCGGTGAGCGCGATGTCCAGCAGGCCCATTGCCAGACCGTGGCCAGCCGCGATGCCTTCGGCCATCTCGTCGAGCTGCGCCTGCATGGCCCGGGTCTGCTGTGCAACGGTGGCCTCCAGCGTCTCGCCGGTCAGTCCGGCGGCGGTGAGCGACTTGCGGATCATTGCCGCCATCTTCTCGCCGGCGCCGGCAGCATCGAAGCTGCCTTCCATCCGGATGTGCACGGTAGCCTCGCCGTTGGCATCGCGCTCGAAGTAGCCGACCGACGAACTCGTGACAGTCAGAGCGGCGACGAACGCGGGGCCGCCCTGCGCCTCGAACATGTCGTTGGCCTCCTGGTCGAGCAGCTTGCGCAGCGCCGCGATGTCGCGCGCCGTCACCGCTGCCATGGCCGCCGCGGCCACCGCAGCGGCCTCGTTCTCGTGCCGATCACTGAACGCCACGATCTCGACGTACCAGCGGCCGTCGACGTTCGTGCAGTTGACCGTGTTGCGAGGGCTCAGGATCGCGGCGTGGTAGTCGCCGATGCCGGCGGCGATCTGCTCCTTCGCCTCGGCGATCCGCGCGGCCAGTTCGTCACCCTCGATGCCGTCCTTCTTGAAGTCGGCGACCTGCATCTCGAGCATCGCGGCCGAGAGCTCGTTGATGTCGGCCTTCGCCGACCAATGGACCAGCACCGAGGCACTGGTGGAGGCGTGGTAGACGGTCTCGACGACCTCGTGCGACGCAAGCTTGATGCAGCGGAACCACGGCCAGCCGTACTCCAGGTAGTCGGCGGCGTGGTCCTCGGTCATCGTGGCGGCCATCGCGGCCTTGTCGCCGGCCTTCATCGCATCGAAGAACGCGGACGTGGCCTCGGCCGGCGTGTCGAAGCCGCCGGCGAACGCCGCGGCCGGAAGCAGCAAGGCCAGCGCGGCCGCGATGACGGCGGCGCGCAACAACATGAAGTTACGGGAGCAGGGGCGGAGACTCAGCATCTTCAGCAACCTCCACAAGAGGCTGGTGCGCGCACGTGGGCGACCGCGACGCGACCCGGATTGGCAGGGACGTGCCGCCAGTCTACCGCTCTGCCAGGCCAGGCAAGGGGCCAAAGTCCCGTTTCGCGCAATCCCCGACCAGCGCCGGGGTTTCGTCCGCCGTCGCGGCTTTGGTATGTCCGTCCACGCACACAACGCACCGACGCGTGAATGTTCTACATCTTCTGCCACACCCTGCTCCGCATCGGCGCGGTGCTGCTGTTCGGGTTTCGCGTGCACCACTATCGACGCGGGATGCACCCCGGCGGCTGGCTGCTGCTCGGCAATCACCAGTCGCACCTCGATCCGGTGCTGCACGGCCTCGCGACCCCGGCGCCGATCAGCTTCATGGCGCGCGACTCACTGTTCCACAACCGGCTGTTCGCCGGGCTGATCCGCGGGCTGCGCGCCTTCCCGGTGCAGCGCGGCAAGCGGGACGAGGCGTCGTTCCGCATCACGCAGGAACGCATCGCCAACAACAGCCCGGTCGTCATCTTCGGCGAAGGCACGCGCAGCAACGACGGGAAGATCCAGGAGATCAAGGGCGGCATCGAGATCCTCGCGCGGCGCACGAAGGCACCGATCATCCCGTTTGCCGTGGCCCAGCCGATCCTGATCATGCCGCGCGGCCGCAGCCTGTTTTCGGTCGACGTGCATCACGTCGTGGTGGTGATCGGCCCGGCCATCCCCGCCAGCGAGTACGAGCAGTGGGCGCGCCGCACGATGCCGGCCCACCTGCGCACGGTGCTGATCAACCTGCACAACGAGGCGCTGGCGGCGCGCGAGAAGATGGGCCCCGGCGTGACCGTGATCTCGCGCGACGCGGTGGCGCTGTTCCTGATCTGGGTGCGGTTCGCGCTCGGCACGATCGGTCGGATCAAGCGGCTGCTGCGCCCCGCGAAGCCGAAGGCGCCAAAGGTGCGAAACGAGGAAGGCGACGACGACTGACGCCGGCATCCGGTTGGCAGATGAGTGATGGTGTGCAGAGGACCTTTCTGCCGCCCGCGCTCCACACCGTGCGCGATGCCCCTCCGGCGGCTGCAGCACACGGAAAACTGCTGGACAAGCCTGCAGCAGGGCGGAATATGATGCCAAGCCCTGAACCCCTTCCGCACCTGCCCGCGCCCCGCGCACACCCGTGCCCGACATCGAGCTAGACGACCTGCTCGGTCAACAGATTGGCTCGTACCGCGTCGAACGCCTGATCGGCCGCGGCGGCATGGGTGCGGTGTTCCTCGGCACCCACGCGATGCTCGGCACGCCGGCCGCGATCAAGGTGCTCGCGCCGGAGTTCTCGGCCAACCCCGAGATGGTCGCGCGCTTCGAACGCGAGGCCCGCAACGCCGCGCTGCTCAATCATCCCAACATCGTCAGCGTCTTCGACATCGGCCGCTGGAACGGCCTGACGTTCATGTGCATGCCGTTCATCGAGGGCAAATCGCTGCGCGCGATCCTCGATCAGGGCTCGATGAACCTCGTCGAAGCGATGCTGCTGATGGACAAGATCCTCGAGGCGATCGCCTTCGCGCACGGCCGCACCGTGCTGCACCGCGACCTCAAGCCCGACAACATCATCGTCACGCCGGAAGGCCATCCGCGCATCACCGACTTCGGCCTGGCGCGCAACATGAGCTCCGACGTGCAGCTCACGCACGCCGGCCAGGTGATCGGCACGCCGCTGTACATGCCGGTGGAGCAGTGGGACGCCGAGGAACTGGACGAGCGCACCGACGTGTACGCGCTGGGCATCACGTTCTACGAGATGCTCTGCGGCAAGCCGCCGTTCCCGCCGGATCTGCAGCCGGGCCACCTGTTCCGGCTGATCGCGGCGGCCGACTTCCTCAAGCCGCGCGAGATCGACGACTCGATTCCGGTCGAGGTCGAGACGGTGTGCCTGAAGATGATGGCGCTGGAGGCGAGCGAGCGCTACCGCGACGCGACGACCGCGCGCAACGACCTGCTCGACGCGCTGCAGTTGCTCAACGATACGCAGCCCGAGGCGATGACGCGCAAGATCAACGCGGCGCGCGTCGACTCGAAAGTCGGCCAGTGGCGCGCCGATGCGTCGGCCAGCGGGTCGGGCATTTCGATGCGGCCGGGTGGCACGCCGGGGTCGCGTCCGCCGGGCAGCGGGATGCTCACGCCGATCCGCCCGGCGACCGGCAGCGGCAACATCACGCCGGTGCGCCGCAACGCCACACCGATTTCGCCGATCTCGCCGCCACGACCGCCGAGCAGCACGGGCGCGCCGCGCGGCGTGATCCCGCCACCGCCCCGGCCGCCGTCGCAGCCGGGCTCGCCGGGGTCGCACTCGGGCTCGGGGTTCGGCAACCCCACGGGCCGCACGCCCACTCCGGTCACGCCCGCCGCGACGCCGCCGGGCGGCATGCTGGCGGCATCGGTGAACTTCGACGCGTTGCTCGGCGATGACGAGGGCGCGGTGACGCCGCCGTCCGGGTCGACCGACTCGACCGACCTGGTCGGCAGCAGCGGGTCGTCGGACGAGACGTCGTATGGCGACACGCTGCTGGTGATCGGCGGCGCCGAGGAAGTGATGAAGGCGCACGATGCGTTCGCCGCGCTGGAGGCAGCTGCCGGGGCGACGCAGGCCGACGACGACGATGATGATGACGACGACGAGGTCTTCGAGCTGACCGACGCAATGACGGTGCGCATCACCAATCCGGATGCCACGGCGGCCACGACGACCGATGCGGACGACGACGACGGCTGGGGCCCTGCGCCGGCCAATCCGACAGTGCTGGTGCGCAAGCCGGAGGCTGACAACACGGACCAGACCGACGCGGCCGCGGGCGAGGATGTCACCGCGAGTGTCGAGGATCGCCTGACGCCATCGGCCGGCGTGATCCCGGCCGATCCGTTCGGCGACCTGGAGTCGGAGTCGGGTGACGACAACGACGCCGACCTGGTGGCTGACGACGTGGCGCAGGCGTCGCGCGAGACCGTCGAGGATGACCTCGACGTGAGCGCCGACGACGACGAGCCCGGCGAGGATCTCGACATCAACGCGATGCTCCGCGATGTGGCGAACGACAGCGAGGATGCGATTTCGAGCGAGAAGCTCGACACCAACGGCATCGATGTCAGCGACGACGACGAGCCCGGCGAGGACCTCGACATCAACGAGATGCTGAAGGATGTGGCCGACGACGGCGCGGAGAAGCTCGACACGGACGGCATTGACGTGAATGCGTCGGACGCCGACAGCGGCGACGTGAATGTGGACGAGCTGTTGGAGGAGGTCGAGGACGAGGACGAGGACGAGGTCGAGGTCGAGGACAGCGACTACGACCCGGCCGGGTCAGCCGACGGACTGACGTCGCCGCCGTCGACTCCGCCTCCACCGCCACCGCCCACGATGGTGGATGAGGACAACCTGATCGCCGATCCGCTGGCGTTCGAGTCCGCCGAGTCGCGCATTCCGTCGCCGGGCCTCGACGCCTACCTGGCGAGTGCGCCCCCGCCACCGCCCCCGCCCCCGCCGGCCAACGCGGACTCGCCCGACTTCGGCAATTACGACGACGTCGATATCGAAGACGAGAACCCGTTCGGTTGAGAGCACCTTGTGGTGCCGGCAGCGTGTGCTGCTTGTGGTGCAGGCTTCCAGCCTGCCTCTTCGGTGCTGTGGTGCAGGCTTCCAGTCTGCCTCTTCTGTGGTGCAGGCTTCCAGCCTGCCTCTTCTGTGCTGCAGGCTTCCAGCCTGCCTCTTCTGTGCTGCAGGCTTCCAGCCTGCCTCTTCTGTGCTGCAGGCTTCCAGCCTGCCTCTTCTGTGCTGCAGGCTTCCAGCCTGCACCACAACCTCCCGGCTTGCCGTCGCATCGGTGCAACAGTATCGTTCCCGGGCCTCCCCTTCGTTCGCACGACCCAACGCGCACGCACATGTCGATGTCCGACCTCGCCACCAACGCCCGCACCTGGTTCACCGAAGCCATCGATGGCGAACTCGGCCGGCGCGGCAAAGTGAAGATGGTGGAACGCAAGGACGTGACCGGCCACGTCGTGATGCAGTTCCTGTCGGAGGCGGTGCCCAATGCCGCCGGCATGAGCGAGACCGAACTGCGGCAGCGCCTGGCGAAGCTGGCCGGCGACGTGATGACGCACCTGATCGCGGGGCGCACCGGCGAGGTGCTGATCGTGCCGAAGTACTGGCCGCCGACGTTCTGGATGGATCACAACCACCTGCAGTTCGACTGGCACGTGGGTGCCTGGTCGCCGGGTGAACAGCAGCAGCGGTTCGCGTTCCCGCGCATCTGAGCCGAGTCGGGTTCCGGTGAGAGCCTGTGCTCTCTGTGGTGAATGTCTTTTTTCGCGTCGTGCCCAGCACACGCAGTCCCGGCACATGTCCAGCGCGTGACCCTTTGTGGTCTTTCGTGTGCTTCGTGCCTTCGTGGCATGTACGCACCCAACCCGGCCATTGCCGCCACAACTGATGCCCCGTTCTGTTCCGGGCGAATCGGGGTACCGATCGGTAGGGCAACCCTGTGTGAGCCCGGAGCAGGCGGGAAGCCTGCACCACAGACAGCGCCATCAACCGCCGGTAGCGGGGGGTTGCGTTGGGAGCCAACTTTCGTACTATGCGCGGCCCACGGCACCTCGCGACCCGCGACGTGCCCAACGATCCGCCGATCCGTCGACGAGGAATCCCGCGATGAGCCGCGCCAAGCGCCTGAAGATGAAGAATCGCCTGAAGCGCCAGGTGAACGAACTGATGAACTCGGGCCCCTACAAGGCGCCGACGAAGAAGCTGGTGCGCCTGTGCAAGCTCTATTGCGTGCCGGTCAACAAGTATCACTTCGCCAAGCTGAACAAGAAGGTCGACGCGGTCTGACCGCCGACCGACGGGCGGACTACGCGACCGCCAGTCAGCACGCGAGCGCATGGAATGGTCAGCGCCCGGCCGGCGTTCTCACCCGGTCGGGCGTTGTCACTGCTGTCGCCGCGCGTGATATATCATCGGCGGCGCCCCGGCCGCGAGTTGACGCAGAGGGAGGACGCGATGCCGATCTACGAGTATGAACACAACGATGGCGCCTGCGGCACCGAGGGGCAGCCCAACCGCTTCGACCGCCTCGAGTCGTTCTCGGCCACTCCGCTGACCGAATGCCCGGTCTGCAAGGCCGCGGTGCATCGCATCCTGTCGGTGCCCAGCCGGCCCGGCAAGGACATCCTCTCCTCGGAGAACCTGACCGCGAAGGGCTTCACGCAATACACGAAGCGCGACACCGGCGTCTACGAACGCACGGCCGGCACCGAAGGCCCGTCGCAGCTGATCGCGCCGCCCGAGGATTGATCCGGCGAACGGATTGCTGACAACCTGACCTGCGCTCCCCTGCCGACGCCGCCTCCCCGACGCTGCACCATGGACACACTTCGCACTGACGTCTGCATCATCGGCACCGGGCCGGGCGGAGCCGTCACCGCCGCACACCTGGCCGCCGACGGCCGGAAGGTGCTGATGCTCGAACGCGGCGGGTTCTTCAACGCCGACCACTTCACGCATCACGAGTCGTCCGTCGTCGCGGCCGTCTTCAAGGATGGCGGACTGCAGACCACCGACACCTTCGACTTCTACATCCTGCAGGGCCAGTGCGTCGGCGGCAGCGGTGTGCTCAGCAACGCCGTGGCGTTCCGGCTGCCGCACCACATCCACCAGCGCTGGATCGACGAGTTCGGCTTCCCGGCCGACCAGGCGAAGCTGGCCGAGAGCTACGACCGCGTCGAGACATCGTCGAGCGTGCGCGTGGTGGAAGAACACGCCTGGAGCCCCGGCACGAAGCACTTCCTGGCCGGCTGCAAGAAGCTCGATCCGCCGGGCACGTACCAGCCCTTCACCAAGGCGATCAAGGACTGCATCTCCTGCGGCCTGTGCAACAGCACCTGTCCGTACGAGCGCAAGCGCACCGTCAACCTCACCTACCTGCCGCACGCGGCCGCGCACGGCGCCGAGATCATCACCCGCATCGAGGCGTGGAAGCTCAAGCGCGACCGCAAGACCGGCCGCATCACAGAGGTGCTCGCGCGGCGCATTCCGCCCAACGGCACGCCGTCGTGGGTGACGATCAAGGCGGACACGTTCATCCTCGCGGCCGGCGCGATCAACTCGCCCACCGTGCTGCTGCGCTCGCGCATCGGCCCCAACGCGGGCAAGTTCACCAGCTTCAATGCCGGCGTGACGCTGCTCGGCGAGTGGGAAGAAGTGATCGACGCCCACACCGGCGACGACATGTGCGCCTACTACATCGCCGAGGACTACTCGTTCACGGTCGAGAGCACGATCAATCCGCCGGGCGCGTGCGGGCTGTTCATCGCCGGGTTCTTCGAGGATCACGCGGCGCGCATGGCCAAGTACCGCCACCTGTTCCAGTGCGGCATCCTGTTCCCGGTCGAGCCGGTGGCGCAGGTGAAGTGGAACCTGATGAGCCGGCTGCTCCGGCACGAGATCGTGCGTTACAAGATGCCGAAGGCGGACATCGAGAAAGCGCGGCGCGGGCTGATCATGGCCGGCAGCATCCTGTTTGCCGGCGGCGCGAAGAAGATGTACCTGCCGTTCGTGGTGCCGACCGTGGCCGAGTCGATCGACGAGCTCGAGCCGCTGATCCGCGAGCGCTTCAAGACGACCGACGACCTGCATTCGCTGGGCAGCGCGCACCCGTTCGGCGGCTGTCGCATCTCGCGCGATGCGAAGCAGGGCACGATCGACTCATCGTTCCGCGTGCACGGCGTCGAGAACCTGCACGTCATCGACGGCAGCATCTTCCCGACGGCAATCGCGGTGAACCCGATGCTGACGATCATGGCGATTGCCGACTACGTGTCGACCAGCGTGCTCGGCTGCAAGCCGGTGCAGCTGGTGGACGGCCCGGTGCCGGTGTTGCCGCCCGTCGTGCCGGCCGCCGCGGCGGCGCAGTAGCGAACGGGAAGGTTGCGAGCGAGCCCCCGACTCCGCGCCGGCAAGAGCCGCGACCGCAAGGGAGCGGCCCCCGGGGTGCGGGTGCGTTGCGATTGCCTCGCGCGGGGCGCTGATTCGCCGGGCGCGCTTCCGGTCACCCATCTTCCTCGCCCGACGACTCGCGTCGCATCGCACAATTGCCGGCGGACCCGCCGGTGCGCGCAACGCCGTCGGCCGGCGCGGATGATAGTATCCATCAGTCTGACGTATGAATCAGCACCGGATAGTCGCACTCCGTGGGGACGCACACATGCTCGACAACCGCCATCGTCGCAATCTCGCCCGCACTGCTGCCGGCCTCATGTTTACCGGTCTCGCGATTGCCATGCTGGTGCTCGCCACTGCCGATGGCCTGCAACCGGCCGTCGCGCAGGACAACACCCCGGCTGGCGATGGCGCGCTGCGCATCGAGGGCTACTGGCTGCGCGGCTCCGACAACCTGCAACTGCGCATCACGGGGCGCGAATTCGGCTGGCCACAAGAGGTGATGCCGTAATGCATCGTGTCGAACGCCAGCGGCACTGCTGTGCTGCGGGTGGACGATCGCGACCTGACGCTGACGGGCGGAGCTCGCAACTCGCTGGTGGTCCGCGGCGGCGGTCCGATCGACGGTACATTCACGCGACAGGCCGACAGCTCACGCTGGCTGCGGGCCGGGGTGGCGCTGGCCCAGAAGGTGAAGTGGGCGGAAGGCAAGTCGAATGCCGCAGCCATCATGGCGCCGATGAAGGTGCTGGTGGCAACCAGTTCCGGCGTCATCGACTCGCCGTTGAGCGACGCCGACCTGCTGTGGAAGGGGCTCGATCTGGAACGTGGCGACTTCGACGGCAAGTGGTTTGCCGCTGACGACTATCGGCTGACCGACGTGAACCGGGGCAGCGCCAATGTCCGGGCCACCTGGTCGGTGACGGTGCGATCGAGCAAGGCGGGTGGGCCTCCCGGCACCTACGTGCTGCATCACGACGGCAACTCCGAGGGGCCTGACATCCCCGACATGCCGCCGCACGTCGAGTGGGTCCCGTCGCCGTCGCGCCCGTTGTCCGCCGGGCAGATGAAGACCAGAGACGCGCAGAATCTGCGCAAGTTGGCCGAGGCCTACATGGCGGGGCAGGCCACGGCGCGCGCCAAGCGCACGCCGCGCTCCAGTGGCCGTCTGTTCTGGCTCGCGTTGTGCGTCGGCGACGGCCCCGGCGCGGGCAACCTGGAAATCCAGGGCGAGAACGATCCCGATCAGTACCTCACGCCTGCTGCCTTCGTCGAAATCGCGATCTCGCCGGCCGATCATGACGCGAAGAGCGCCGCCGACATCAAGGCCGAGCTGGAACGCGTGATTGCGGCCGGTACCGGCGTGCCGGGCCTGACCGATGCGACGCGCCTCTGCTCGTACGCCGGCCCGGTGAATGGCCGGCGCAACATGAACGATCGCAGCGGCATCCTGGTCGGCTGCACCGCCAGTCGCGATGGCAAGTCGCTCTATCAGGACGGGTTTGTCGGAGTCACCAGCTCGGGGCAGGCGCGATTCTTCACGTTTGCCGAGGTGATCCGCGACAGTGGTTGGCCGGCCGACACAAGGGTTCCACTGTTGGGAGTCGCGCCGCTCGACAACGTCAAGGAGTGAGTACCGCCGCCCCGCCGCCGCGGCTCACATCATGTCCACCGGGTCGACGTCCACCGTGACGCGCACGCCGCGCGGGTGCGGCAGTTTGCGGGCCACGGCGGTCAACGCGCGCACGGTGACCACGTTGTCGGCCTTGATCATCAACTGCCAGCGCCAGCGGCCGCGCAGCAGGGCGATCGCGGCCGGGGCGGGGCCGAGCTGGCGGGCCTTGCCGTCGCGCGACACATCGGTGTTGCGCAACGCGGCGGCCCACTCGCGCACCGTGCCCTCGGCCTTGTCGGCGCTCTCGCTCTCGGCCGTGATCGCCATCAGCCGCGAGAACGGCGGGTACTTCACGCTCTGGCGATCGCGGATCTCGCGACGGAAGAACGCCTCGTAGTCCTGCGCCGCGGCCAGCTTCACTGCCGGCTCGTCGGGGTGGTAGGTCTGCACGATCACCAGCCCCGGCTTGTGCCCGCGGCCCGCGCGGCCCGCCACCTGCGCGACCAGCTGGAAGGTGCGCTCGCGCGCGCGGAAGTCCGGCATGCTCAGCGCGCCGTCAGCCGAGATCACGCCGACCAGCGTGACGTTCGGGAAGTCGAGGCCCTTGGCGATCATCTGCGTGCCGATCAGCACGTCGAGCTCGCCATCGCGGAACTGGCGCAGCGTGTCCTCGTAGTCGTGCCGGCGCGTCATTGTGTCGGAATCCATCCGCGCGATGCGGTACGCCGGGAAGCGCGCACGCACGGTCTCCTCGATCTGCTGCGTGCCGTAGCCGCTGTACTTCATCTCGCCGCGCCGGCACTCCGGGCAGAGCTTTGGCGGCGTGCGCGTTTCAAAGCAGTAGTGGCACACCGCCTTCTCCAGGTGGCGGTGGTAGGTCATCGAGATGTCGCAGTTGCTGCAAGTCAGCACGTGGCCGCAGGTCGCGCAGTGGATGTAGGTCTGGTAGCCGCGCCGGTTGAGGAACACGATCGCCTGCTCGTCGCGCTGCTCGACGCAGATGTGCAGTTCGTCTTCGAGGCGGCGCGACAGGATCGCGTAGCGGTGCTGCTCGGCGCACTCGTGACCCATGTCGATCAGCTTGACGTCGGGCAGCGGCCGGTCGGCGACGCGGCGCGTGAGCTGCAGGTGGCCGTACTTGCCGGCCTCGGCGTTGAGCCGCGATTCCATGCTCGGCGTCGCGCTGCCGAGGATCACCACGGCCTGGCTCATGTATGCGCGCTGCACGGCCACGTCGCGCGCGTGGTAGCGCGGCGCGTTGCTCTGCTTGTAGCTGCCCTCGTGTTCTTCATCGACGACGATCAGGCCGAGATCCTGCACCGGCGCGAACAGCGCACTGCGCGCGCCGATCGCCACCCGCGCGTCGCCGTTGCGCACGGCCTTCCACTCGCCCATGCGCTCGCGGTCGGTCAGCGCCGAGTGGAACATCGCGACTCGATCGAAGCGCGCCTGGAAGCGCCGCTGCGTCTGCGGCGTGAGCGCGATTTCCGGCACCAGCACGATCGCGCCGCGGCCCTGCGCCAGCGTGCGCTCGATCGCATGGATGTAGACCTCGGTCTTGCCGCTGCCCGTCACGCCCTGCAGCAGGAACGGCTTGAAGCGGCGCGCCGCGACGGCCGCCTCGAGTGCCGCGATGGCGGTCTGCTGTTCGTCGGTCAGCGCGGCGTCGGGCTTGCCGTCGGCCTCGCCGAAGGCGTCCTCGGGTCGCACGTCGTCGGGCACCTGCTCGTAACGCACCGCGCCGCGACGCGCGAGCGTGCGGATCGGCGAGATGCCGATGCCCAGCCGCTGCGCCAGCCCGGCCGGCGTGAACGCCTCATCGTGGAACGCGAGCAACGTGCGCAGCACGCGCGCCTGCTTCCTGGTCTGCTCCGACTGTTCGAGTTCGTCGGCGAGCGCGCTGGCCGCTTCGGGCGTGCCGGTGAGCCGCAGCTCCACGCGCGTGCGCTTGCGATTGCCGCGCCGCACACCGGCCGGCACCGCGGCCGCCAGCACCTCGCCCCAGCCGGCGCAGTAGTAGTCGGCCATCCATTCGGTGAGGCCGAGCATGTGCGCGTCGAACAATGGCGTGTCGTCGGGCAGGCTGTGCAGGGGCCGCACGCGGTCCACGCCGTCGCGCGGGCGGTCGGCGACTTCGACGACGATGCCTTCCATCAGCCGGTGACCGAACCGCGCCTTGGCCCGGCAACCGGCCTGCACGCGGTGTCGCAGCGGCTCGGGCACGAGGTAGTCGTAGACCGGCTCGGTCGGCGGCGGCAGCGGCAGCGCGATGCGCGCGATGCTGTGCTCGCCTTCGTTCCAGTCGCTGGCCGAGCGGTAGTCCGACTCGTCGCCGGGCGCCGCATCGTCATCCGGCTCGACCTCCAGCCGTCGCGGGGCGGTTGGCCGCGGCTGGCGGATCGGCTCGCCGAAGAGATTGCGTTCAACGGCCATCACGACCTTCGTTCCGCTGCGCGTTGCGTCGGGCCTGCAGGCGGAGACCACCAGTATAGGACAGTCGCGGCCTTCCGAGTGGCGGCCGGCCGCGCGCGCACGATCCAATGCAAACGCCCCGGCGATGGCCGGGGTGTTGTGCATGTGTGTCGCGATTCGCTGGCACCAGCGATCAGCTGTTGGCGGCCTCGTCAGCCTTGTACTGCGTGAACAGGTCGACCAGCTCGTTCACGTTGCTGATGTCGGCCAGTTCGGAGCGCGGAACCTTGATCTTCAGTTCGCGCATCGAGCACGACACCACCTCGACGATGTCGAGCGAGTTGGCGCCCAGTTCCTTCATCGACTTGCTGGGGTCGATGTTCTCGTCCTCGATGTCTTCGAGGTTGTCCTTCAGGTTGTCGATCACAACCTTCATGATCTCGTCGCGAGTCATCCGGTACCTCTCCTGAGCCTCCCGGTGGATGGAAGGGCGGACTATACCTCCGGCCGGCCGGCTTGACCATGGGGCGACCGGCCCGTTTTGCCGGCTGGCCCGCGCGGCGCTCAATCGCGGGTCGCAATCTGCACCAGCGTGCGGGCCACGTCGCCCAGCCGGTACCAGGCCGTGTCACCCATCCGGCCCTCGAACGCCAGGAACAGCACCGACGACGCCGTGACCGGGCCTTCCTCGTGGCGGTAGCGATACACCGGCAGCGCGACGACCCGCCGCTGGTCGAGGAACAGCACCAGCGACCCGACCAGCACCGTCGGCGGCGTGATCGCCCGCGGCGAGTTGCGGGGCACCGGATGGTCGACATCGACATGTCCCGGCCCGGCCGCCGCACCGGCCTGCAGCGCCTCGTCGATGGTCTCGCCGCGCAGCACGGCCACGGGGCTGCCGAGCAGTTCGTCGTAGTAGATCGCGGGCTGCATATCGTTGAGCAGGTTCCTCACGGCGCCGTTGAGGTTGGGCCGCGCGGTGCGGAACGCCGACGACTCCTCCTGCACCTGCTGCAGCTGCATCACCTGCATCGGCCCGACGCGCGGCAGGAAGGCGTAGCGCACGAACGCGCTGGCGTCGTGTTCGATCGACTGCCACACCTGGTCGGCGCGGCCCGGCCGGTCGGACACGCCATCGGCGTCCTGATCCTGCGGGGAGTTGCAGGCGGTCGTCAGCGGCGCAAGCACGGCGAGCGCGACGGCGAGCGCGACGATCCGCAATGTGAATGTCATTCGCCGCTGCCCTGACGGTGGTGGAGTGCGCACACCCGGACAATAGATGCCGACTCTGCCGGCTGCAATGGCCGCAAGCTGCGCCGTGCGGGGTCAGGTGTGCGCGACGCGCGACTGGATGAAGCCGCGCACGACGCTGGCGGCATCGCGGACGGCAACCAGGCAGGCCGTCGAGGCTGCGGCATCGTTGCCACGCGCGGCGGCTTCGAGGTTGGCAAGTGCTGCGGCCAGGCTTGCGGCGCGCAGGTTGGCCGACGAACTCTTCAGTGCGTGGGCGCGCTCAGCCAGTTCGGTGATGCGTGCGCCGTCGAGGCTGGCAGCGAGGCGGTCGAGTTCGCCGGCGAGGCTCGCCGCAAAGTCGGTGAGCAACTGATCGGCAAACGACTCGTCGCCGAGGTCCTCGACCAGCGAGGCGCGGTCCACCGGCCCGGCCGGCTCGTCATAGCGGTCGGCCGCGGCCCCGGCTGGCTCCGGTGGCGCGGGTGCTTCGTCCTCCATGCCCGGCAACCAGCGCTGCAGCACCGCGTGCAGTTCCTCGCGTTGGAGTGGCTTCGACAGGAAGTCGTTCATGCCGGCCGCGCGACAGGCCTCGCGGTCGCGCTGCAGCACGCTGGCGGTGAGCGCCACGATCGGAATCGCCGGATCGGCCACGGTCGACGAGGCGCGGATCCGTCGCGTCGCCTCGATGCCGTCCATCACCGGCATGTGCACGTCCATCAGCACGATGTCGTAGGGCGTGCTGCTGAGCATCTCGAGCGCTTCCTTGCCGTTGCCCACCGCCTCGCCGCGGTAGCCGATGCGCTCGAGCATCTTCAGCGCAACCTGCTGGTTGGTGACGATGTCCTCGGCGATCAGGATGCGCATCCTGCGCGCGGCCGCCGACGCTATCGGCGTGATACGGCGCGACGTCTGCCGCTTCCAGCTGCCTTCGGAGAGCACCGCCGCGAGGCAGTCGAACAACTGCTCGGCCTTGATCGGCTTGGTCAGCGTGGCGCTGAGCAACGCGCGGTCGCCCGCATCGGTGTGCGCGTCGATCAGCGACGAGAGCATCACCAGCGGGGTGCTGGCGATCGTCGGGTCGTGGCGGATCTCGCGCGTCAGTTCGAGGCCATCCATGCCCGGCATCGCGTGGTCGAGCAGGCCGAGCGCGAACGGCCGGCCCTCGCGAGCCGCGCTGCGCAGCGCCTCGAGGCCGGTCGGCGCATCGGCCACGCATTCCACGAGGCCACCGCGACGGCTGAGCAGCGTGTCGAGCAGCTGGCGCGCGGTCGCGTTGTCGTCGACGACCAGCACGCGCTTGCCGGCCAGCACCTCGTCGATCGGCGGCGGCGCGGGGCGGGGCGGCAACGGCTCGCCGCGCTGGAACTGCACGGAGAAGCGGAAGGTCGACCCGCGGCCGACCTCGCTGTCGACGCCGATGGTGCCGCCCATCAGCTCAACGAGCTTGCGCGAGATGGACAGGCCGAGGCCCGTGCCGCCATGCCGCCGCGTGACCGAGGCGTCGGCCTGGCTGAAGCTCTCGAAAATCTGTTCGAGCTTGTCGGCCGCGATGCCGGGCCCGGTGTCGCGCACAGAGAACATCAACGCCGTCGCACTGGCGTCGGAGTTGCTGGCAACCTGCGCCACCTGCACGACCACCTCGCCCGACTCGGTGAACTTGATCGCGTTGCCGGCCAGGTTGACCAGCACCTGGCGGAGGCGGCCGGGGTCGCCGATGAAGTGCGTCGGCACGTCGGGTTCGCAGGCGACGACCAGCTCGATGCCCTTGCTGTGCGCGGTGATCGCCAGCGCGTCGCCGAGGTCGTCGAGCAGCGAGGGCAGGTCGAACGGCTGCAACTCGAGCTCCAGCCGGCCGGCCTCGATGCGCGAGAAGTCGAGCACATCGTTGATGATCTGCAGCAGCGACTCGGCGCTCTTGCGGATCGTGACGGCGTAGTCGTGCTGCTCGGCGCTCATGCGCGTATCAAGCAGCAGGCCGGTCATGCCGATGATGCCGTTCATCGGCGTGCGGATCTCATGGCTCATGTTGGCGAGGAACTGGCTCTTGGCCTCGTTGGCGGCGGCGGCGGCACCGCTCTCGGCCTCGAGCTTGACTTCCACCTCGTGTGACACGCTGCGCGCGAACCAGACGAAGCCCGACACGAACACGAACAGGATCAGCACGTTGACGACGAACGCGCCCTGGATGACGTACTCGGGCGCCATCGGTTCGCGCGGCCGCAGGAACCACAGGGCGAGGTACAGCGCGCAGTAGCCCGAGGCGATGAGGATCTGCCGCGGCAGGCTGACCGAGTACATCAGCATCGAGAGAGTGGCGACCGCCCACAGCGGGATGTGGAAGCCAGCCTCCCAGCCGATGGTGAATGTGCCGCCGATCGCGTGGAACGGCACCTCGAGCATCAGCAGGGTGCGCACGGTGCCCATTTCGCCGCGCCGCGAGTAGATAATCGCGGCCAGCCAGAACACGGCCGCGACGCAACTGACGATCGCCTTCCCGGTCAGGCCGATATGGAAGAACATCACGGCGCCGACGACGTGGAATACGAATCCCATCGTCAGGATGCCGAGAAACGTCCGGCCGGCCCTGGAGCGCGACTGGACCAGCTGGACTGCCATGTCCTGGATGCGCGTCGATTGAATGGCAGTCATCCGATGGGGATGTCGGCGGTGGGTAACGCAGGGTGGATCGTATCGCGGGCGGGCAGCCGCCGCCACGTAACGAGCGCGAACGTTGCTAGCTGCCGACCCCCACGGTAGGCTCACGCGCGCACCACCCCGGCCCTGCGCGCCCTTCACCATGCTGCGGTCCGCTGTCTACTGCGACGTCATCGTCGGCCTCGGGCTGATGTCTCTGGCGGCCGTGCGCAAACATGTCGCCATCAGCGAGGAGACCGGCACCACCGACGACCTGGCGACGTACCTGGTGAAGCGCGGCGTGCTCGACGACGCCGACCGCGATGTGGTCATCGAACGCTTCCGCTCGCGGCGCTACGAGTGCATGGCCTGCGGCGGACGTTCGCCGGGCTCGGAGCTGATCGGCACCGACCGGCTGAGCTGCCCGATCTGCGGCGGCTTCCTGTTGCGCCACAATCCCGAACGCGTGCGCAACAACGCGACCACGCTGCTGGTCATGTCCGACAGTGAGGAGTCGCTGCCGCCGCCGCTGCCCGAGGCGTTCGGGTCGGGCCCGGACGATCACGGCAAGCTGGCGGCCGAGGCGATGCCGCCCGACCTGGCGGTGCCCGAAACGGTCACGCGCGCCGGCACGGCCCGCCGCACGGCTCCGCCGGCCCTGCAGAAGATGCCCGACATGATCGGCAACTGGCGCGTGCTGCGGCCGGTTGCGCGTGGCGGCTTCGGTTGCGTCTACCTCGCCCGCAACGATTTCCTCGAGCGCCACGCCGCGATCAAGGTGCTCACGCGAACCAACGATCGTGCCCTGCAATGGTTCCGCGAGGAGGCCCGCATCTGCGCCAGCATCGAGAGCCCGCACATCGTGCGCGTCTTCGACTGCGGCTACCACGAGGGCCAGATGTACATCGTCATGGAGTGGATCGACGGCAGCTCGCTCGGCGAGCGCCTGCGCGAGGACGGC
This sequence comes from Planctomycetota bacterium, assembly GCA_050249295.1. Classification (GTDB taxonomy): domain Bacteria; phylum Planctomycetota; class UBA8742; order SKZP01; family SKZP01; genus JBFWQT01. Next base: position 18,235 of record JBFWQT010000005.1, on the reverse strand, counting down.
AAGCTGCCGATCGACGAGGTGCTGCACATCGGCGTGCAGTGCTGCCGGGGCCTTGGCGCGGCGCACGAGCAAGGCGTGATCCACCGCGACGTGAAGCCCGACAACATCCTCATCGACAACGAGGGCGTTGCAAAGGTCACCGACTTCGGCATCGCCCGCGTGGTGCGCAACCTGGCGCCGGTGAACGACGACGACGAGTCGGTGATCGGCACGCCGCAGTACATGGCGCCCGAGCAGGTGCACGGCGAGCAGGTCAGCACGGTTACCGACATCTACTCGCTGGCGATGACGATGTACCACCTGCTGACCGGCCATTCGCCGTTCGGCGAGGACAATCCCAACGTGTACCAGCTGATGATGCGCCACTCGCAGCAGCCGTTCCCGTCGCTGCGCAAGGTGCTGCCCGATGCCCCGGCCGGGCTCGAGGTCCTGCTGACGAAGATGTCGGCCAAGGACATGGACGAGCGGCCGGCGTCGATGCACGAGGTGCGGCAGTCGTTGCTCGACCTGCTCACCGCCTCGCGCGGCCCGCGCGTGGAGCGCCCCGGCACCGAGGTCGAGCAGGCGGTGATCGACGGCAACATCAGCAACAACTGGATCCGCGTCGACAGCTGGCTCAATGCCCGCTTCGACGCGGGCGCGCGCACCTTCGTGCTCGACCTGACAAGCGTCGGTACGATCAACTCCACGGGCCTTGTGATGCTGGTCCGGTTCAACGACCGGCTGGACGATCATGGCGGCCGGCTGATTCTGGCCGGAGTCGGTGACCGGTTGCGCAGGCTCTTCGATATGATGGGCGTTGCCGACTATTTCCGGATCGAGGCGGATGCCATGCTGGCAGCGCGTGACGCGGCCGGGGCTCTGGGTTCGTCCCGCGTGACCCGTCTCGATCTGACCTGACTTCAGCTCCTCTGGCAGACTTACCTGACTCGGCCCACGGCGCCGCTTGCTGCAGCGGTTGACGCCCCGCCCCCCGGAGACGCCATGCTGCCTCGCGTGTTGTTTGTCGACGACGACACCATCTTCCTCCAGATGGTGGCGCGCTCGCTCAAGGATGTGATCACGCCGCTGACGGTGGCCAACCCCACCGAGGCCCTGCAGGTCGCGCGCGAGAACCTGCCGATCCTGATCGTGATCGACTACCGCATGCCGGGCATGAACGGCATCGAGCTGATCAAGGAGTTCCAGCAGCACGACGCGACCGCCGCGGTGCCGGTGTGGATGATCAGCGGCCAGGAAGACGAAGACCTGATCGCGGCGGTGTACGACCTCGGCGTGGCCGACTACCTGCCCAAGCCGGTGCCGATGAAGATGCTGCGCGCCAAGATCGCTCGCTACATCGAGCACGAGGCGCACGCCGCCGAGATTGCCGCCAGCCTGACGCGCGCCGAGCGCTACGTGAAGGACCTGCACAACACCGAGCGAATCCGCGCGCTGGCCTCGACGAGCCTGCCGGGCCTCGACCTCGGCACGATCTACCGGCCGCTGCAGCAGGTCGGCGGCGACTTCTTCGACATCGTGGCCACGCGGCGCGGCACGCATGTGGTCGTCGTCGGCGACGTCAGCGGCCACGGCATCGAGGCCGGCCTGCTGCAGACGATGAGCCGCAAGCTGATCCAGCTGGCGATCCGCGACAGTGACAGCCTGGAGGAAGCGCTGCATGTGGCCAACGGCGAGTTGCGCGACGACCTGCCGCCGGCGACGTTCGTGGCGGCGGGCCTGGCCGAGTGGCATCCCGAGCGCCGCACGCTGCGGATCATGCGCATGGGCATTCCGCACCCGCTGCAGCGCGGCGCCGACGGCTCGGTCGAGCTGATGATGGTCGGCGGCACCACGCTCGGCCTGCACAAGCCCGAGCGGCTCAATCGGTTCCTCACGCCGCTCGAGGTCGAGCTCGCGCCCGGCGACGTGGTGCTGCTCTACACCGATGGCCTGATCGAGGCGCACACCCCGGCCGGCGAGGAGGTCGGCTTCGAGACGCTGCGCGAACTGCTGGCCGCGGCCACCGGAGACGACGGCCAGAAGCTCGCCGAGAGCCTGCTGGCCGGTGTCGAGGCCGCGAAGATCGAACTCAACGACGACCTGACCGCGCTGGTGCTTAAGTGCACCGCAAGCTCCTGACCTCAACCGCGGACAAGCCACATGCCGGACAGCCTGTTGGTGAGGTGGGGCAGCATCGGCAATCGCCCCGGCGACGACTACGACACGCGACTGCGTCACAGCTTCCTGATCTACATGGGAACGCTGATGAGCGGCGGCGGTCTGCTCTGGGGCACGATCGGTCTGGCCTTCGGCGGGCCGGTGCTGGCGATCATCCCCTACGGCTACATCGTCGCCACCGCGATCAACCTGGCCTGGTTCCGCATCTCGAAGAACTTCGCCCTCACCCGATTCGTGCAGGTCACGCTCAGCCTGCTGCTGCCGGTCGCGTTCCAGCTGCAGCTCGGCGGGTTCGTCAACAGTGGCGCGGTGATGCTCTGGTCGGTGCTGGCGATGGTCGCCGCGCTGACGTTCTCCGACTTGCGCACGAGCTTCGTCTGGCTCGGCATGTTCTGCGTGTTCACACTCGCGGCGGGCCTGTTCGAGCACCATGTGGCCTCGACCACCACGCTGGTGGCCTCTCCGTCGGTGCGCACGTTGTTCTTCGTCATCAACATGGCGGTGATCTCGTCGATCCTCTACTTGTTGATGGTCTGGCTGCTGGCACAGCGCGACAAGGCGATCCACGCGCTGGGCGAGAAGGCCACCGCGCTGGAAGTCGCCAAGGACGAGATTGCCGCCACGCTGGCCGGCCTGCAGCTGATTGCACGCTACGCGCCGATCACGCTGTTCCGCACGCTAGAGGGCCGCATCGTGTTCGTCGAGGGCGACGAGGCCAGCGGACGCGACGGCGAGAAGCCGGTGCGGCACCTGCTGCGCCAGTCGCCGGAGTTCGCGGCGGCCGTGCGCGCCGCCTCGGCCGGCTCCGAGATGAGCATCCAGCTCTCCGAGGACGACCGGCAGTTCGACGTGACCTGCATGCCCGACCCGGAGAACGTCGGCCAGATCGTCGGCGTGGCAATCGACGTGTCCGAGCGTGCGCGCTCCGAGCAGCGCCTGCGCGACGCCTACCTGCAGGCCGAGGCCGCCAACGAGGCCAAGAGCCAGTTCGTGGCCAACATGAGCCACGAGATCCGCACGCCGATGAACGGCATCATCGGCATGACCGGCCTGCTGCTCGATACGCGCCTGCGCGACGACCAGCGCAGCTACGCCGAGACTGTCCGCAAGAGCGCCGACTCGCTGCTGCAGATCATCAACGACGTGCTCGACTTCTCGCGCATCGAGGCCGGCCGGATCGAACTCGAGCACGTGCCGTTCGATGTCGAGACCACGATGGAAGACGTCGGCGACGCGCTCGCGCTGTCGGCGCAGGCCAAGCGGCTCGAACTCGTCATCCAGTGCGACCCGCTGGTTCCGCTGCAACTCGTCGGCGACCCCGGCCGCCTGCGGCAGATCCTGCTCAACCTCGCGGGCAACGCGATCAAGTTCACGGCCGAGGGCGAGGTCGCGGTGTCGGTCACATGCCGCGAGGACGACGAGCGCTCCGACAGGGTCGAGCTGCAGTTCGCCGTGCGCGACACCGGCCCCGGCATTCCGCGCGACAAGCTCGAGCTGATCTTCGAGAGCTTCAGCCAGGCCGACGCGACGATCACCCGCCAGCACGGCGGCACCGGCCTCGGCCTGTCAATCTCCAAGCGCCTCGTCGAGATGATGGACGGCACGATCAGCGTCGAGAGCGAGCCGGGCGCGGGGTCGACGTTCCGCTTCACCGCGGTGTTCGATCGCCCGACCGGCCAGCCGCTGACCGAGACGCGGATTGACCGCACGCTGGCCGGCAAGCGCGTGCTGGCGGTCGATGACAACGCCACCAACCGCGAACTGCTCACCGCGCTGCTCGAGCACCATCGCTGCGTGGTCACCGTTGCCGCCGACGCCATGGCCGGCATTGCATGTGTACGCAAGGCCGTGGCCGCTGGCGAACCGTTCGATGTCATCCTGCTCGATCATGCGATGCCCGGTGTCGACGGGATCGAACTCGCGCACATGATCCGCGGCGACGAGTCGCTTCCCCCGGCGCCGATGATCCTGCTCTCATCGGTGACCGACGAACGCATTGACGGACTGGCGCGCAAGGCCGGCATCGACAACTCGCTCTCCAAGCCGATCAAGCGGACGCTGCTGTTCGATTGCCTGGTCAGTGTGATGGAGGGCCGCAAGTGGACGCGCCGGATCGGCGACGCCGTGATCGCCGAGCCCGTGGCCGGGACGCCGCGCACCGGCATCCTGGTTGCCGAGGACAACCACACCAACCAGCAGGTGGTGCTGAAGATGCTCGAGCGCCTCGGGTATCGCGCCGACGCGGTGGCCAGCGGGCGCGAGGCAGTCGAGTCGCTGAAGACCACGCCGTACGACCTGGTGCTGATGGACCTGCACATGCCCGACCTCGACGGCGTGGAGGCGACGCGCCAGATCCGCGCGTCGAGCGAAGTGGTGAACGCGAACATCCCGATCATTGCGCTCACCGCCAGCGTGCTGCCGCGCGATCGCGAGGCCTGTCGCGAGGCTGGCATGAACGACTTCCTGTCGAAGCCGCTGGAGCGCGACGAACTGCTGCGCGTGATCAGTCAGTGGCTGGAGAAGAAGAAGCCCGCGCCTGCTGCGGCGGCCCCGCCATCGGCGGCAACGCCCGCAGCCGCGAGCGACGCAACCGATGCGATGTTTGACCGGGCGGCGTTGCTTGACGATCTCGGCGATGACGACTTCGTCACCACGTTGATCAATGGCTTCGTTGCCGACCTGCCCGGTCACCTGACGGCGATGTCCGCGGCGCTGGAGGCCAACGACCTGCCCGCGCTGCGCGAACGCGCGCATGCGTTGAAGAGTTCGGCCGCCAACCTTCGCGCCGCCGGTCTGCACGAGCAAGCCAACGCCCTCGAACTCGCCGCCGCCGACGGGAATCGGGAGCAGGCCGCGACGAGTCTCGCCGCGCTGAAGGACCTTGCGGCGCGCATGGCGTAGCGGCGTGGCGCGCGGGCTACGTCACTCGACCGTCGGCTCGACCGACACCTCGGTGGTCAGAGCGTTCCGCACGTAGCAGAACTGTTCGCCGCGGCGCAGGTACGTGGCGATGCGGTCGCGCGTCTTCTGCGGCGTGTCGGCGGCCACTTTGACTACCGGGCGCAGCACCACCTTCGTCAGCCGCGGGACTTCCTTCTCGCCGGGCGGCTCGAGCGTGCCTTCGGCGGCACACGTGAACGACTCGATCGGCAGCGTGTGCTTGCCGACGATTGCCAGGAACGTGTCCATGTAGCAGGTCATCAGCGCGCTGATCAGCAACTCGTGCGCGGAGAACCGGGTCGCACCCTCACCCACCGGTATCGGGGCGCGATCCGGCTTCGGCGCGGCCGTCTTGCTGACCGCGACGCCAGCGTCCTTGTCGTGGCCAGGGCCGTCCCAGCTGATGCGGCCGCTGTACAGCACCGGCCATTCAGACTCGCTCATCGCATCACCTCCGGTCGGCAACCTTCACTCACCCGTTCACTCACCCGTTCACTCACCGTTGTGGCCTTCAAGCACGGCTTCCACCTGCGGGTCGGCTTCGAGTTGCTCGCGCATCGCCGTGGTCGCCTTCTGCGCGCTGGCGCACTGCCGGAAGATTGCCGCGATGATGCCCTCGCCCACGCCGCGCAGCTTGTTGATGCGCGACAGGCTGCGCAGCAGTTCCGCCACCTGCTTGAACTCGTCGTTGAGCTTGCCGAGCCGGGCCTCGAACGCATCCTCGACCTCGTCCATCTTCAGCATCGCCCCGTAGAAGCCTTCCAGGTCGTCCTGCTCGTGCACGAACTTCTCCGTCTCGTTGCAGCCGCTGTCGCACTCGCGATTGAACGTGTCGTGCTTCTTCGTCAGGTCGGCCATCTCGTCGCGCAGCTTCGTCAGCTCCTCGCCGCGGTTCTTCAGCGCGTCCAGGATCTTCAGCGCGTCGAGCACCCAGCGCGGCGGATCGAGCCGGTACTGCTTGCTGGTGTCCACGATGGACTGCTCGGCCTTCTGGAACTGCTCGATGTCGGACTGCTTGAACGAGCACGTCTTGTCGATGTTCTCGCAGAGCTTTGTCATCGCCGCGTCCAGCTGGGCGCGCTCGAACCCGTAGCCCTTGTCGGAGCGCAGCAGCTCGCGGATGTACTTGTGGGTCTCCATCAGGGCCTTCTTGTACTCGACCCACAGCTTGTGCTCGCGCGAGCCGAGCATGATGTTCCTGAACCGGTCGTTCAGCGGCTTGAGCGTCTTCTCGATCTCGCTGGTGGCTTCCTCGACCGACTTCTTGAGCACCTGCGAGACCTCGTCCATCTCCTTGTTGCCGCCGCGCGCCCAGTCTTTCGCGCGGTAGAGCAGCGCCTTGATCTCGTCGATCGGCTTGCTGCGGAAGCCGATCGCGTCGTCGCCAAGCTCCTTGAGATCGTCGAGCACCTTCTCGGCCTGCGGCAGCGTCTCGTCTTCCAGCTTCTTCATGCCGGCCAGCACCGGGGCCGCCGGCATCTTCGCGTCGCGCAGGCGCTCGAACGCAGCCTTCATCTGCGGATTGATCTTCTCCTTGATCGTCGTGAGGATCTGCGTCTCGCGCTCCGTGCTGGTCTTCACGAAGTACTCGCAGTTCTTCTTCACGGCGTCCCACTTCTGCAGGTACGGGATCCAGCCGTTCTTGATCGACTCGCGCTCGAAGGTGCGGAGGATCTCGTAGTACTTCTTCGCCGCGTCCTTCTCGCTGGTCATGTTGTTGCGAGTGAGGAAGCCGTTGATGTTGCGGTCGAGGATGTTCTGCATGCCGGTGATCTTCGGCAGGATCTGGCCGTCGGTGCCCGGCCGGCGCTCCTTGAGCAGGCGGATCAGCTCCTGGCGGTAGCTCTCGATGTCGCGCTTGGCGCTGTCCCATTCGTTGGCCTGCGCGGCGGCGGTGGCGGGCAGCAAGGTGCCCAGCAGGGCGAACACGGTGGCACTGACGATCGCGTTCAGGTGGTTCATGGGGTTGCTCCGGGAAAGGTGGTGAATGCTGGTGGATTGAGCGGGAGTGGAGTGGCGGTGACAAACGGTGACGTCAGTCGTTGTTGACCTCTTCCAGTTCGTCCTCCAGCTCCACGACCATCGTGTCCACCTGGTCATCCGCCTCGTCGGTGCCGTCGTCGATCGCGTTGGCCGCGGTGTCGAAGTACTTCTCGATGGAGGCCTTCACCGTCGGATCGCACTTGCCGGCCAGCTCCAGCGCCTTCGCGCGGGCGTCCGTCAGGCTGGCCTTCACCTCGTTCTCCCACGTGTCGCCGGTGGTCTTGCTGCGCACCTCGGCAAGCGACTTGAACTCGATGGCGGTGAGGTTGGCCTTGCCCTCGTTCGCGTCGTCCCAGGCCTCGTTGACGGCGTCCACGACATCCTCGGCCTTGAGCAGCTTGCGCGCCTTGACGTCGGCCCGCAGTTGCTTGAGCTTCTCCTTGAAGCCGCGCACCGATTTGATCAGCCACTGGCCGCCCTCGAAGAACGGCCGGAAGTAGACCTCGCCGAAGTTGCCGATCAGGCTGCTCAGGTTGTCCAGCTGCGTCCACTTGGTCGGCAGCAGCTTCCACTCGACCACCACGCCGTGTTTGTGCGCGCGTTCGGTCAGCGGGTTGAAGCGTACCTGCAGGTGTGCGTCCGAGATCGCCTTGGCAATGGCCGCCGGAGCGGCAATCGCCGCCGGGATCGACCAGTTCGCGCCGAACGTGAACGCCGTGCCGGCCGCCAACGCCACCATCAGTGCGCCGGTGTTGATCAGCGAGACCGAGTCGTTGAACTCGATGATCCACTTGCGCAGGTCGGTGTCGTACTTGCGGATAGCCTGGGCGACGTCGAAGCACAGGTTGGCCTTGGCGTTCAGCAGCGCGGCAAAGCCGGCCTCGGCGCCGGGCCGGTCCCACACGTCCTCGTCGCTCCACTCGCCGAACCCCTTCTTCTGGGCGAACTCCTTGCTCAGCTTGAACATGTCCTCGCGGAACGTCGTGTGGTGCTTCGTGAAGTCCTCGCGCGCCGCCTTCACGCGCTCGCGGTCGGCCTGGTTGCCGGTCAGGTCGTTGACCTTGTCTTCGCGCTCGCCGAACAGTTTTTCGGCCGCTGCCAGGTACTCGACCGCCGCGTCAATCGCCTTGTCGAGCGTGTCCTTCGCGCTGTCGTAGAACTGGTGATACTCCTCCGCCTTCTCCTCGAAATCCTCGGCCTTCTCGTACGCGCAGTTCTCGTCAATCAGCTTGTAGTACTGCTCGGTGACGCGCGTGTACTCGGCCTTGAAGCGGTCGAGCTTCGTCTTGAAGTCGTACTCGGTGGCCGCCGCCTTCAGCCCGGCCAGCGCCAGTTCGAAGCGCGCGTGCCCGCCCAGCTTGAACGCGGCCAGCGCCTTGCCGCTGCGGCCCTTCGCGTCCAGGTAGTCGAGGATGTCCCAGTACTTGTTGAGCAACGCCTGGCGCAGTTGCTCGTAGGTCGACCACGCACCGGCCACACCATCGCCCGCCACCTTGCCCGGAGCGCCCTGTGCACGCACATCGCGGATCAGGTTCAGGCCGGGCCCGAGCTGCTGCACCAGCTCCCAATTGGATTCCTTCTGGTTCTTCGCGATGTCCTCGAACACCTTGACCAGCTCGGCCAGCTCCTTCTCGTCGAGGTTGTCGACCGCCATGCGCGCCATCTTCTCGATCGCGGCGCGATACTTCTCGTCGTTGGCCCGCCAGCGCTCGTCGTTCTTCTTGAGCTCCTCGATCGTCTTCTCTTGCCACTCGTCGGTCTCCACCAGCGTGACGGCAATCGTCCACTGCTGGCGCAGCACGGCCATCCGGTCGCGCACGTTGCTCACGCCGAAGTAGGCACTGCCGATCTCGGGCACGATCTTCTCGCGCAGCAGCGCCTCCTGGCGCTTGCACGACACCGCGTACTCCTTGATCTTCCCGGCCTCGCGCTCGCCGCCTTCAATCTTCTCCGCGATCGTCGCAAGGTCCTCGTTGTTCAGCTTGATGGTGTTGTCGAGAACCTTGATCAGCTGCGTGAGGGTGGCCTCCTGCAGGATGTTCGGGTCGTCGGCAATCGCGGAGTGCGACAGGCCGGCGGCCGCGCCGAAGAGCAGGGCCAGCAGCAGCAGGATGCGTGCGGCAGCGGGGCGGTTGCGCAGCAACATGAGCGAGTTCCTCGCGGAATGGCAGCGGGTCGGGTGAGTAGCGGCCGTTATATCGACGCAGACCGGGGCAAGCCAGTTGGCGGCCATCGGAGCGTGTGGCACGCTGCGGTGTCCCACATCAACGTCAGGAATCCGATGCGCGTTGTGCTATTCGGCCGACGGACCATTGCGCTCGATGCGCTCGATCTGTTGCTGGCGCGCGGCCACGATGTGCTGCCGGTGGTGCCGCGCAAGGCCGAGCCGGAATGGGCCCGGCAGCCGACGTTCGCCGACGGTGTGCGCGACCGCGGGCTGGGCAGTTGCACGCTGCGCGACGTGCCCGCGCATCCGTTCGTCACGTCGGCTCCGGTCGATCTGCTGATCTCGTTCTATTTCGCCGAACGCATCCGGCAGCCGGTGCTCGACCTCGCGCGGGTCGCCGCCGTGAACTTCCACCCGGCTCCGTTGCCCGAGTATGGCGGCATCGGCGGGTACAACCTGGCGATCCTGCACGATCGTCGCGAGTTCGGCGTGACCGCGCATCACATGGACGAGACGATCGACACCGGCGACATCATCCTGCGCCACACGTTCGCCATTGATGCGCCGCGCCTCACCGGCCACGACCTCGAGGCGATCACGCGCGACCACATGCTGCCGCTGTTCACGGCGTTCGTCGACCTCGCGGAGTCCGGCGAGCCATGGCCGCGCGTGCCGCAGCCGCAGCCGCGCTACACCACGTGGGCCGCGTTCGAGCAGATGAAGCTGATCGACCCGGCCCGCGCCACGCCCGAGGAGGTGGATCGCCACGCCCGCGCGTTCTGGTACCCGCCGTACGATGGCGCCTGCATCCAGGTCGGCGATGAGCGGTTTACCCTGGTGCCGCGTTGTGTGCTCGACCGGATGCGCTGAGTGGAGCGAGCAGCCCTCCAGGCATTCACACAGAGGGCACGGAGGAAACACAGAGGGGCACGGAGTGTACCCGCCGCAGTTGATGCGCTCCGGGAGAGTCCAGTTGCGATGGAGGTGTTCTGCCGATGCTCGCACGCGTCCGTCTGGAGTGGCGCACTCTGTGTCCCGCTGTGCTTCCTCCGTGCCCTCTGTGTGAAACCAATACCGGGGCAACGCCGAGGCACCAGCGTGTGGTCGGCTCGCTGCGAGCGCTACGGTGCCTCGGGAGCGGGCGAGCGGTCCACTGCGGAGCCGAGGTCCGCGCATTCGCCGACGCGTCGTCACGCAACATCTCCGATCGGCGAGCTTCGCGCGCGCCTGGTCAGCGGCCGATCTACGCCGCAATTGGCTGCACAATTCTCCAGGCATTCACACAGAGGGCACCGAGGAAACACAGAGGGGCACGGAGTGCACCCGCCGCAGTTGATGCGCTCCGGGAGAGTCCAGTTGCGATGGAGGTGTTGTGCCGATGCTCGCACGCGTCCGTCTGGAGTGGCGCACTCTGTGTCCCTCTGTGCTTCCTCCGTGCCCTCTGTGTGAAACCAATACCGGGGCAACGCCGAGGCACCAGCGTGTGGTCGGCTCGCTGCGGGCGCTGCGGTGCCTCGGAAGCGGGCGAGCGGTCCACTGGAGGCGAGGTCCGCGCATTCGCCGACGCGTCGTCACGCAACATCTCCGATCGGCGAGCTTCGCGCGCGCCTGGTCAGCGGCCGATTTACGCCGTAATTTGGCTGCACAATTCTCCAGGCATTCACACAGAGGGCACGGAGGAAACACAGAGGGGCACGGAGTGCACCCGCCGCAGTTGATGCGCTCCGGGAGAGTCCAGTTGCGATGGAGGTGTTCTGCCGATGCTCGCACGCGTCCGTCTGGAGTGGCGCACTCTGATCATCCGGCTCGAAAAGATTATCGGATCAGCCACCGGTTCGCCGCGGTGTCGCCCGCGAAGCCCCATAAACACGGGCTTCGTTTCACGAGAAATGCAGTGAAGCGGGGGTGAAGCGTCGTGATGTGTGCGTAGGCTCTACGCACGAACCAGGCGAACCGCACGTCACCACATCATCGTCAAACTTCGTCACTTCTGGTCGAGCAACTCCGCGACGTGCCGTTTGATCCTCGCGCCAGCCAGTGCCGCGGATGCGGACGTCGCCTGCACGCGCCCGTCAGGGCCGATCAGCACCACCCACGGCGCACGACGGCACGCAAAGCACACGCGCAGCCGGGTCAGTGGGTCGGTGTGATCGCCGGCCAGCAACGGCCCCTCCTGGATCTGCGGCGCGTGCAACGGCGGCGCATCCGGCGTCGACTCCGGCGGCTTCGACATCGCGGCGCGCAGCATGTCGGGCGACGAGTCGATGTTCACGCCGAGTACCAGCAGGGGCTTGCCGGGGTGCGTGGCGGGCAGACCACACAGCTCGCGCGCCAGTTGCTCACTGGCCGGGACAATGCGCTGCCAGAACACCACGACCACCACGGCGCCGCGCAGGCCGTCCGAGGTGAACATCCCGTGGCTGGCGTCGCGCACGGCGCGCTCGCTGAAGCCGCGCTCGCGCAGGTCGTCGGCCAGGCTGTCGGTGGCGGCCGGGGCGCTGGTGGGCAGGCGCGCGACGAACGACGGCGCGGCATCGCCCGGCACGAACGGCGGGAACAGGTCGGCCATCAGGCGGGCGGCCAGCGTGGAGTCGAGCGACTCGAGCTCGGCCCGGGCCGCGCGGGCCGCCGCGATGTCGGCCGCGATGAACTCGGCCGGGCCGTCGCCGTCGGCGTAGCGCGCGAGCCGGATGCGGATGCTGACCGCGAGGCCATCGATGTACTGACGACGCGAGGCGCGCGCCCAGTCGGTGGCGCCGCCGTCGGCGGTGCCTTCCGCGGGCGGCGCGCAGGCCGACTGGTGGTCGGCGACGAGCTTCAGGGCCGCGGCGTGACGACCTCGCGCGAGCTCGACCTGCGCGAGCATCAGGCGCACCTCCTGGCGGTCGTCGAGCGACGCGCTGGCAAACCCGGCATGCGCGACACACTCCGCGCCGGCCGCGGCAGCCGCGTCAAGCCGGGCGGCATGCACACTCGCGCGGAACGCGTCGACCTGGTCGGCGGGCAGCTCGTCGGGCAGTGCCACCGGCGTGGCGAGCTGACCCGCGGCCCCCATGAAGCGCTGGAGTGCGCGCGCGAACGCCGCCGCCGTGTCCGCCTCACCGCCGCCATCGGGGCCCGGCTGAGCGGTGACGGCCGGCACCGGCCCGACCAGGACGATGCAGCCGACGATGGCAAGCAGATGGATGCGGGAGCGGATCATTTCGATCGTGGGTGCTGGCAACCGCGTTGCCATTGGTGGCCCGAACAGGATGCGTCGCGATCACCCGCGGCAAAAGCACGACTCTGTAAGTCATTTATCCAGAGTAAGTTGCAAGTTCACGCGATCTGGCACGCGGCGTGCATATTCTCGAATGCCGCCGGAATCAGATTCGGCAACCCGATTACCCGACCTGCTATACTCCGCCAGTAGCCTTCCTTTCCCGGAGACGCCGTATGCACCCTGCCCGCCTGATACTCCTTGTCGCGATGGTCGCGATGGTCGGTTCGTTGCTCCTGCCCACTGCCACGGTTGTCGCACAGGACCCGGGCGGCCAGGAAGAGCGCGCGCACGAGATGATCAAGAACCAGCTCGACTCGAAGAAGCTGGATATGGACTTCGACGAGACCTCGCTCGAGGACGTACTCGAGTACATCAAGCAGCGCTCCGGCATCAACATCGTGCTCGACCCCAAGGTCGCCGATGACGTGGCCGAGGAGCCGATCTCGCTGACGCTGAAGAACATCAGCCTCGGCAGCGCGCTGCGCATCATCCTCGACTTCGTCGAGATGACCTACACGTTCCGCCACGGCGTGCTCTGGATCACGTCGCCGGAGGAGGCCTGGAAGGGTCGGACGATCCTGCACATCTACGACGTGCGCGACCTGACGATGCGCATCAAGAACTTCCCCGGCATCCGCATCCGCCTGCGCGGCGACGACGGTGGCGGTGGCGGCGGCCCGGTCTGGGAAGACGAGGACGAGCCGGTCGAGGTGCCGACGACCGACGACCTGGAAGAAATCATCCCCGAGGTCTGCAACCGCGAGAGCTGGGACAACAACCCCGAGGCCAGCATCATGACCGTGATGGGCATGCTGGTGATCCGCCAGACCCCGGAAGTGCACAAGGAGATCATGCAGTTGCTGAGCCAGCTGCGTGCGAACCGCTGAGCCATCGCGTGACGAAGAAGTTGTGAAGTCGTGAAGTGAGAAGTGAAGCGCACGGCGCCCGGTGTTCACGCACCGGGCGTCGTCGTTTGTGTGGCGCGTCGCTTGCCCTTGCCCCCTTCACACCTTGCCCTTGCCCTTGCCCTTGCCCTTGCCCTTGCCCTTGCCCCCTTCACACCTTGCCCTTGCCCTTGCCCCCTTCACACCTTGCCCTTGCCCTTGCCCCCTTCACACCTTGCCCTTGCCCTTGCCCTTGCCCCCTTCCTGATCCAGGCGAGCCGGGGACGTCAGTCCCCGGAGGGGTGTGCCCGCGACCTCACGACAACATCGAGTGCCCACGCGATACCCCTCCGTGGCCTCAGGTCCCTGGAGCGCCCAGGTTCGGGGCAAGGGCAAGGGCAAGGGCAAGGGCAAGGGCAAGGGCAAGGGCAAGGGCAAGGGCAAGGGCAAGGTGTGAAGGGGGCAGGGCAGGGGGGTCTGACATCGGTCCAATTTAGCTTACAAAATTTCTAGTCCATCCAGAGCAGGTACTTGCGACAGAAACTCGCCCGAAACATAGGACATCCCCCTGTAATATAGGGGAGGTTGTATGTCGAAGGCTGGATCTATGCCGTTTGAATCGATCATTTACGCCGTTTGGTTCTCCACAATTCTTGAGAGCATCGCGCTGCCGCGGCCGCGCCGCGAGTCGGACCCGCCATCGGCTGGAAGGTCCGTGCAGGGCCCGATCGGGGTCGACATCCAGAATCCGTCCACGCCCAACGTCAGCCGGAACCTCGCGGGGAATGCTGCCGACCGGCGTGCTCATTGTCGACAGAGGTGCAGTCAGGCCACCGGTCCGCCGACCGGAAGCGGCCCAGCTGCCAATTCTGCGGAACGAACCCATTTGCAATGCAACAGATGGTGCCCGCGCGAGATGCGGGAATCCGCGAAAGCCGCATCAACGATTATCGGAACCGAACGGCCGGAGCCGGGGCATCGCCCGCCGAGGCCCATAAACACGGGGTTCTTTTGGAGTGAAATGCAGTGAAGTATGAGTGAAGCGTCGTGAAGTGTGCGTAGACACCAGGTTGAACCACGTGAGCCGCGCGTCAACCATGCGTCAAACGCCAACACACAGAACATCCCTCATCGGACGTTGGAGTGGGAGGCCACGATGGACGCGCCGAAGTTCCCTGTTCCCGGCCTGCGAGAATTGATCGACGGCGTCGAGGAGGCTCATCGCAGTGACGTTACCGACATGGAGCCGTATCTCGATCGGCACACCGGCCAGGTGATCTACGTTCTGGCGACCGAACGGCCGGACTACATCGAGGCCACGCCCGAACTGATCGAGGAGATGAACCGGGTCGAGGCCGACCAGGAGGACCGCTACTTCCGGCTGCGCACCATCGATCTCCCGCACGACGGAGACATCATCGACGACTTCATCGACGACCAGGACGAGGCGGTCGCCACGCGCCTTGCGCGCGCGTTCTCGGGGCGCGGCCGGTTCCGCCGCTTCAAGGACGCGGCGCACGAGCTCGGCCTGATCCATGCCTGGCACCGATTCCAGCGCTCGGTCCAGGCGGCGTACGTGAGGCGCGGTTGCAAGGCGCACGGCATCCAGTTCAACGACGACGAACCGGCGACGTCATGAGCCCCGGCGCGGTTTGACCGCTGCGGGCGCCGGTCGTATTAACCCACGACGCGCCGCCAGCGAGGCCGCGCACGAATCCCGCAACCAGCACGACGACCACCACGACCACCACAAGGAGCCGAGCCATGGCCGACCCGCAGAACGGTGATGGCAACACGATCCCGAATCCGACGACCTCCGGCGCGTATCTGCCGGGGGCTGTCGAGGATCGCATCTACCGCTTCTGGAAGGACGGCGGCTGGTTCGCAAGCAAGGTCAACAAGAAGAAGAAGCCGTACACGATTGTGATCCCGCCACCCAACGTGACGGGAGCGCTGCACCTCGGCCATGCGCTGAACAACACGATCCAGGACGTGCTGATCCGCCACCACCGGCAGGCCGGCTTCGAGGCGTGCTGGATTCCCGGCACCGACCACGCTGGCATCGCCACGCAGAGCGTGGTGGAGAAGCGGCTGCACCGCGAAGAAGGCAAGACGCGCCACGACTTCGGCCGCGAGGAGATGATCCAGCGGATCTGGGTGTGGAAGGAAGAATACGAGAAGCGCATTCTCGGCCAGCTCGAACGGCTCGGCTGCAGCTGCGACTGGGACCGCACGTCGTTCACGATGAGCGACACGCTCTCGGCTGCCGTGCGCCACGTGTTCATCAAGCTGTTCCGCGACGGGCTGATCTACCGCGGCCAGAAGCTGATCAACTGGTCGCCGGGCCTGCAGACGGCGCTGAGCAACGACGAGCTGGTCTACAAGAACGTGAAGGCGCACTTCTGGCACCTGCGCTACCCGCTGAAGGGCAAGGCGCCGAAGGGCGGCCCCGACGCGATTGAAGTGGCGACCACGCGACCCGAGACGATGCTCGGCGATACCGCCGTGGCGGTGCATCCCGATCCGCGCGCCGAGCTGACGAAGCGCCTGGAAAGCAGCAGCGAGACCACGCGCGAGGCCGCGAAGGCGCGCCTCGATGACGCCGCGGCGATGAAGCGACTCGAAGCCTTCGCGAAGCTGATCGGCAAGGAAGTGGAGCTGCCGCTGACCGGCCGGACGATTCCGATCATCGGCGACCCGATCCTGGCGGACCCGGCCAAGGGCACCGGCGCGGTGAAGGTGACGCCGGCGCACGACCCCAACGACTACGCGTGCGGGCTGCGCAACAACCTGCCGATGATCAACATCCTCAACGACGACGGCACGCTCAACGAGAACGTGCCGGAGGCCTACCGCGGGCTCAACGGGCCGGGGGCCGGTCGCAACAAGGTGGTGGAGGATCTCACCGCCGGCGGCTTCATGCTCAAGATCGAAGACCTCGAGCACGAGGTGGCGCACTGCTACCGCAGCCACACCGTGGTGGAGCCGTACCTCAGCGATCAGTGGTTCGTGAAGATGCAGCCGCTGGTGGAGCTGGCGCGCAACGCCGTGCTCGAGAAGCGCGTGAAGTTCGTGCCGCCGAGCCGGGAGAAGCTGTACCTCGACTGGCTGGATTCGACGCCGGACTGGTGCATCAGCCGGCAGATCTGGTGGGGCCACCGGATTCCGGTGTGGTACTGCGCCGAGTGCGGGCCGGAGATCAAGTACGGCAAGGATGGCCAGCCGCTGAAGATTGTGGGCGAGGCCGAGCCGATCCTGCCGCCCGACGACAACCCGCACCACGAGCCGACGGCCTGCCCGAAGTGCAAGAGCAAGAAGCTGGTGCAGGACCCCGACGTGCTCGACACGTGGTTCAGCAGTCAGCTGTGGCCGCTGAGCACGCTGGGCTGGCCGGAGCACACGAAGGACCTCGACTACTTCTACCCGACCAGCGTGCTGAGCACGGCCCGCGACATCATCGCGCTGTGGGTGGCGCGCATGATCATGATGGGCGAGAAGTTTTCGGGCGAGTTCGGCAAGGGGCCCGACGAGCGGCAGCCGTTCCACGACGTGTACATCCACAGCACGATCCAGGACGAGCGCGGCGACATCATGAGCAAGAGCCGCGGCAACGGCTTTGATCCGGTGGCCGCAATTGACGGCCGCAGCGACGAGCTGCACGGGGAGAAGGACTTGCCGGGCGTGCCGAAGGACCGCGTGGAGCACTACGTGGCGTACGGCGCCGACGCGCTGCGCTTCGCGCTGATGAGCATGTGCACGCTGGGCCAGGACATCAAGATGGCGATCGAGCGCAGCGAGCGGAAGGCGGAGAAGCCGAAGGAGCCGAAGGCGGACAAGGAGGGGGGCAAGGGCAAGGGCAAGGGCAAGGGAGAGAAGAAGGGCGACAAGCCGCTGCGCGAGTTCGACGTGAACATTCCGCGCTTCGAAGAGGGCCGTCGCTTCTGCAACAAGATCTGGCAGGCCAGCAACGGCCTGGTGCTGGCCGGGCTGGAAGATGGCTTCACGCCGATTGATGGTGTGAGCCCGTACCTCGAAGATCGCTGGCTCGCGCACCGCCTGCGCGAGACCGTGGAGGCCGTGACCACGGCGATCCGCAGCTACCGCTTCAACGAGGCCGCCGACGAGATCTACCGCCTGTTCTGGAACGACTACTGCTCGTTCTACCTGGAGATGATCAAGCCGCGGCTGTGGGGCGACGACGAGACGGCGAAGTCGCACGCGCGCACGACGTCGGTGCGCACGCTCGACGCGATGCTGCGCGTGATGCACCCGATCATGCCG
Organism: Planctomycetota bacterium; assembly: GCA_050249295.1. GTDB lineage: Bacteria > Planctomycetota > UBA8742 > SKZP01 > SKZP01 > JBFWQT01. The sequence continues at coordinate 558 of JBFWQT010000005.1, read as the reverse complement.
TTCATCACGGAGGAGCTGTGGCAGCGCGTGCGCACGGTGCTGGAGAAGTCCGGCGCGAGCGGCCTGCCCGCGGCCTGCATTGTGGCGCCGTGGCCCGAGGCGAAGATCATTCCGCAGGATGCCGACGCCGCGGCCGCGGTGAAGACGGCGCGCGAGATCATCACCGCGCTGAACACGATTCGTGCCGAGCAAACCGGATTGAAGGACGGCACGCGATTCCCGAAGGTGATCATCACCGGCCCCGCGTCGGTGAAGGCCACGCTCGACTCGCTGCAGCCGCTGTTCGCCGGCATGGGCAAGCTGACGAAGGCCGAGCAGTTCGAGGCGGGCGTGGACCTGTCGCGGCCGTCGTTCGCGGCGGCCGCCGTGGTGGGTCCGCTGGAGATCCTTGTGCCGCTGGAGGGCCTGATTGACGTGGGCGCCGAGAAGGCGCGCCTCGAGAAGGAGATCGCGCGCGTGGCCGACTTCGTGAAGAAGCTCGGCGGCAAGCTCTCCAACGAGAAGTACACCGCCAACGCCCCGGCCGACGTGGTGCAGAAGGACCGCGACACGCTGGCC
>JBFWQT010000004.1:0-45869 GCA_050249295.1 Planctomycetota bacterium | reverse complement strand
CCAGCAGCCCCGACCTCCTCGCCGGCCTGGTCGGCTGGGGTGACGACGAGATCGGCGCGTACCTGCGTCTGTTGTGGTTCATCAAGATCCGCCTCGACGAGCACAACCGCCAGCTGGGCATGCCGTCGCCGGGCTCCGGGCCTGGCGGGCCGGGTGGACGTGCGATGCCGCCGATCGGCAGCGAGCGCTGAGCGACGAGTTGGCTCGGGCCGGAACGGCTGCCCTGCGAGCTGAGAGCCGCGAACGCAAGCGAGCGGGCCCCGAGGGCTGAACGATCACGAATCCGCCGCTCGCAGCATGCATGGGTCGACGGGTTGATCGACGGCGCGAGGCCGCGCGGCCCGCCCGTTGCGGTCGCGGCTCGTGTTGGCGCATGGACCGTGTGCGGCAGACCCGTTCGTGAGTGCGTTCCGTCGCCATCGCGACGCGATCGCTGGATCGACGTTCGGACAAGCCTCAATGCAGAGGGCGCGTGGTCCCGCGTCACATCCGCTCCTCTACGGTCACGGCTCTTGTTGGTCGGCCGACGACGAAGGCGGGGCGGGCGGCTCGTCGTCAGGTTCCGGTAGCTCGTCGGCGCTGTCGACCTCGCCGGGCAGTTCGCTCGCGTCCGGCATGCTCGCCATCGTCACGGCCCTCGCGAGCGGGCTGAGCGCGGCGCGCAGGTGCGGTGCCGCGCGGCCGCACGCCACGAACGTTCGCCACGTGCCAACGAGGAACACGCCCGGCACCGCGTAGCGCCACACCCACATCGCCGCCGCCGGCCACGCCGCCATCGTCAGGCCGAGCACGGGCAACGAGACAATCGCGATCGCACGCGTCTGCCACACCGCCCGCGCCATCGGCGAATCCTCGTAGCGGTTCGCCAGCTCGGCCAGCCACGCCAGGTAGCGCACGCCGCCGATCAGCAGGGAGATGCCGGTGAGCGGGAACAACCACCAGGCGCCGCTACCGAGGCCCAACGCCAGTGTCATCAGTCCGGCCGAGTTGTTGGTTGCGCCGCAACCGACCGGCAGAACCAGGTGCTCGTCGCGCGGCAGCCCGTGCACCAGCACCGAGCCGAGCCATACCGGCGAGAGCACCACGAGCAGCAGTGTGATCGGCAGCACGGGGTGGCGCTCGAAGGTGCCGAGCAGGTACGCGTCGATCATCGCGGCCGGGTCGAGGTCGCTCCACATGTTGATCGCGATGCCGCCGAGTACCGCCAGCATGAGCAGCAGCGTGCCGGCGCGCATCAGCCGCAGCGCGATCAACGATGTCCGCAACGAGCGCGTGGGTTGCATGTCACCCCTGGCGGACGACAACGTGATCAGCCCGCATCCGGTAGAGCGAGACGACGTAGCCGTGCTCGTCGTACTGCACCGACGCGCCGAATCGGCCGTACACCCGCACGAGCGACCAACGGTTGGCGGAGAGCGGGGCGTCCGCCACCACATCGACGTAGTGGTTCTGCTGCGGCGCACCACCGATGCAGCACGAGCCGAGATCGCGGAACAGCGTGATGCGGCGACCGTCGTCGCGGTCGGGCAGGCAGTAGCCGGCGATCACCACCGGCTGCCCATCCAGCGCGAGCACGTCTTCGGGCACCGGGTTGTGCAGCTTGTTCAACTCCGGATGCGCCCACAGGTCGCTGAGCGAGTAGTCGGAGAAGGTGAACCCGGCGAGCGTGTCCCATTCGACGATGCGGTAGCCATCGTCGAACTGCGGCGGCTCGTTCGCATTCGCGTTGACCGTGGCGCCCGTGGGCGTGGCGTCGATCAGGGGTGCACCCTGCGAGAGCGCGGGCGCCACCGGGAAGGCCTCGACATCAGGCCGCGTGCGATCGCCGGGGCCGCCGGTGGAGCTGTTGCGCCACACGAGCATCAGCGTCGCGCCGAGGCAGCCGTAGATCAGCAGCATCCCGATGATCCACGCATCACGCCGCGAGAAGCGCGCCGGCGGCGGCAGCAGCGATTCCGGCGCGTTGGGTGAGTCGGCGGTGGTCAACGTCGGTCAGCGGTTCTTGCCGCCGCGATCGGGCTTCAGGTCGAGGCTGCGATCCACCACCTTGTCGGCCTTCAGCGTGTACAGGCCGATCGGGTAGCCGTCGCCGTCGTACTCCACCTCGACGGTCAGCGTGCCGTACATCTGCAGCACGAAGCCGCGCGGCACGTCCACGGGTGTGGTGGTGTGCACCACCGCAAAGTGGTTGAGCTGCGGGACGTCGCCGAAGCAGCACGAGCCCATGTCGCGGAACACGGTGGTCTGGTAGCGGCCGTCGGGCAGCCGGCCTTCGGGCCAGCAATAGCCGGTGATCACCACCTGCTTGCCGTCGAGCGCGAGCAGGCCGCTGGGCACGGGGTTGTGTTGCTTGGCGAGCGCCGGGTTTTCCAGGATGTCGGCGAAGCTGTAGTTGGAGAACGTGAAGCTCGAGAGCACGTCCCAGCTGAGGATCAGGTAGTCGCCGTCGAACTGGATGCCGACGTTGCCCTCGACGCCGGGGATGATCTGGTTGGCCGGCGTGCGCGCGTTGTCGGCCGCGTTGCTCGTGCTCGCGCTCGCGTTGGCCGGTGCCGGGCGATTGTTGAGCAGGGCGCCGCCGGTGCCGGTGTCGGTGTCGACGTTGTGTTCCACGGGATTGCCGTTGCCGGCCGGCACGATCGCCTCGACATCGGCCGGTGGCGGCGCCGTGAATCGCGCACCGCTCATCGGCGGCACAGGCGTCGACTTCGATTCGTCAGCCGGGCCCTGGTTGCCGCGCTGCATCACCACCATCACCAGCAGTGCCGCCAGCACACCGTAGATGAGGATCGAACCGAGGATCCATGCATCGCGCCGTGTGAAACCACGCGGCTCGGGCAGCAGCGACTCCGGGTCAATCTGCGCGTCGTCGTCCGGCGCGGGTCTCTGCGAAGCCGTGGCCGGGAGGTTGCTCGAAGTGGCGGTGCTCATCTTGTCTCTCGCTGTCCGACGCGGCCGACAAGGTGTTGTCGGCGCCGGAATACCACAACTGCAGTATACCCTCGCGCGGCCGGTTCCGGGTTCCGGTTCTGCGCACGCACTGCATACTGGAGGGCGACGCAGCCATCTGCCACTGCCGGAGACCTCATGTTGGATCGCGCTCGCTACATTCTGACGCCCGCTGCGCTGTTGATACTGGCGCTGGCGCTGGCCACTCCGGCCCGTTCGCAGGACGCGGCCGCAGCGCAGGACCTGACGACGCTGCAGGGGTTCGCGACCGGCCTGCCCGAGGGCTGGCAAGCGCGCCAGCTCGACTTCACACACGAGGTGGCGGCCGATGGTGGCGGCTTCGCACGGCTGCATGTGGCGGCCGGGGAGTACGGTTGGGTGCGGCTGCCGGTGCCGGCCGGCGTGGCGTTCGCCGAGCACGATGCGCTGGTCGCCGACCTGCGCGTGGTCAGGGGCGAGTCGCTGCGGCTGCGCGTGCTGGCGCTCGATGGCGATGGCCGGCCGATCTTCCAGCGGCTGGCGGATGCCGGCGCAGAGCCGGGAGCGACCGGCTGGCACCGGCTCGTGTTGCCGCTGGAGGACTGGCGCTGGGGCGACCGATTCTGCGGGCCGTGGTCGGAGGTGCGCGAGATCGCGATTGTGATCATCGAACGCGCCGGTGCGGCGACACTGGAGCTCGACCGGCTCGCGCTGCGCCGGGGCACGCGCGGCGCGCAGAGCGCGATGCCGGACCAGTCGTGGCTGCTGCGCATCGCGTATGGCGCGGAGGCGACGCCGCGCATCGTCACGCGCCAGCATGTGCTGCTGGCCACCGACGTGCCGGCCGACAAGGCAAGCGACGAGGCGCTGGCCGCGATGGCCGATCGGCTCGAGCCGTTGCACCGCTGGCTTGCCACGCGCTTCGGCGACGCGGTGCGCAGTATCGATTCCTCGCGGCCGGTGGCGCTGCTGGTGATGCGCGACGCGGACTCCTACAAGTCGATGTTCGTGCGCCTCGGCGAGGCGTGGGACGTCACGATCGCGCCGCCGCAGGCGCAGGGCTACACGGTGCAGGATGTGGCGGTGTCGAGCTTCGACCCGGCCATCGGGTTTGCGCGGCCGGTGTTCCTGCACGAGACGCTGCACGCGATGATCTCGCGCGAGCTGCGCGTGAACTGCGGCGTGGCGGCCAACAAGTGGCTCCAGGAGGGCCTCGCCAACTACCTGCAACTCGCGCTGTATCGCCAGTCGATCGGCCGCGACGCACTGGTCAAGAACTTCCGTACGCCGCCGCGCGCCGACGGCCGTGGCTTCTTCAAGCCGATGCGCGTGTTGCTGACGCAGCCCGTGACCGGCCTGAGCTACTTGCAGCTGGCCTCGCTGATGGCGTTCATCGACACGCAGCACCGCGACTGGTTCCCGCGCATTGCACGTGGCGTGGCCGACGGGCAGCCGGTGGAGCGCGTGCTGGCGTCGGTGGGCACCGACTTCGCAAAGCTGGAGGCTGAGTGGTACGCGTGGGGCGCGAAGGCGTTCGCCGAGGACGCCGAGCCTCCCGCCGGCCCGGGAAGCCACTTTGCGTGGCCGGAGGAGTGGCCACGCGAGGATGGCAGCGGCGATTCCGGCAACGATGGCCTGCAGGGCGGCGACGACGACGGCGGCGAGTGAGCTATCGTGTCGCGTGTGACCAGGCGAGGCGGGGTGTGAATCCCCCTGAGGGAATGGCGAATGCGTTCCCGATCGATCGGTCTGTGAGCGCGTTCGCCGAAGCGTGAAACGGTCATTCCCCTCCCGGGGCTTGCACCAGTGCGCGCCAACACAGGAGCCGCCACGGGAGCAGGCTCTCACGGTCGCGGCTCTTGTTCGAGGTCGTGGTTCGACCGCCTGACCCCCGGGCGATCAACCGCGCTCGAGCTGGCGCTGGCTGAGACCGTGCGTCTCGTCGAAGAACGTGTCGCGGTCGCGGATCACCGCCTGCGGAATCAGGTTCTCGGTCGCGGTGGTCAGCCCGGCCACCTTCTTCACGGCCGTACCGATCGCCATCACTTCGACGAAGCTGCCGCCGATCTCGTAGATGAACACCTTCACGCCGACCACAGCATCCGCGCCGATCTCCTCGGCCTCGGCGTTGATGTGCGAGAGGCAGTTGGCGCGCGCCGCGTAGATCAGGTCGGTCACCGACTTGATCTCGCCGCGCGTGAAGCTGCGGAAGAACGACCCGATGCCGCGCGCCATGCCCAGCGAATACACCGACGTGCCGAGTAGCAGGCGCATCGGCTGATACCCGAGACGCGTCAGGTTCCACAGCTCCTCGCCGGTCAGCTCCGACGTGATTGGCCGCTGGGGCTTGCCGAGGGCCGGGTTGTGGCTGGCCGTGCCGACCATCATCATCTCGGAGACGCCGGGGCTGACCGGGATGATCTTCGTGTGGATGTCGACGACCGCGTTCGCGCCGCGCTCCAGCGCCTCGGCTTCAAGCCGTTCGAGCGCGAGGTGGCGCAGCTTGTTGTACATGTTCGAGAACTGCGTGACCTCGCCGCCCGCGAGCCCCTTGAACATGCCGCCGATACCGCGCGCGACGCCGAGCGCATAGACCACGTTGCCCATCACGAAGTGGCGCGGCTGGTAGCCGGCATCCATCTGGCAGTAGAGATCCTGACCCGAGCATGCTGTCGTGAAGAACGACCCGGCCGGCTGGTTGGCGTGCATCACCGACGAGCCGATCGCGATGAACTCCTGGAGGTTGCTGAGCTTGCGCAGCTCCGATGAGACGCCGGTGACGCCATGCGCGCCATGATCGCGCGCCTCGTCCTCCAGCCGCTGCAGCGCGGCATGCCGGCCGTCGACGATCAGGCTGGTCATCTGCCCGATTTCGCCACCCGCCAGCGACTTGAGCCCGCTGGTCAGACCGCCGAGCATGCCGAGCGACTGCACGCTGTTGCCGACCACGAGGTTGCCGGGCGTCCAGCCCTTCTGGGCGAGGCAGTAGAGTTCGTTGCCGCTGAATCCGCTGATGATCATGAAGTTGATGGTGCTGTGGCGCGCCGCCTCGTGGAGTCGAGGCGGCACGCGGCCGGATGATCTGCGCGATGGTGTACACCCGATCCTGGCACCGGAGCGGCGTGCGCGCGAGTTCAACCTGCCGGCGGCAGATCCCGGCGCAGCACCTCGAGCAGTCCGTCGAGTTGCGGCGAGAACCGCCGGTTGGCGCGCCATGCGATCGCCATCTCGCGATACGGCGGATCGTCGGCAACCGGACGCCATGCCGCGTCCGGCCGCCACCGGTTGCTGCAGCGTGGCGAGCTGCGATTGACACCGGTCCCTAAATGATATTGAATTATCACATTCAATCGAGCGGCCGACGGTGCAGCCGGTGGACACTCAGGCCGATCCGGGCCACTGAGCGATGGCCACTCGCGGGAACTGCTTGACCCGGATGACTCCCTTCGACCGGACATGCTTGTCCGCTGTCGATTCATCAGCTGCGAACCACGAGACACGCGCGAGATCGATCATGGCGAAGGATTCACGGGACTACGTCTGGCTCAAGTGCACGACGTGCGACGTCCGCAAGTACCGGACGCAGAAACGGGTCAAGGGCGTGCAGATCAGGTTGACGCTGCGGAAGTACTGCAACGAAGCGCCCTGTCGCGGGCATTTCGACCACGTCGAGACGAAGAAGTAACGCATCGCGTCGGCGCGTTCAGCTCGCCGACCGGCACGCCCTGCACCGAGGACAACTGGAACTGGAACGTCATGTCAGCCACCACCGCCACCGACAAGCGAATCCCCGTCACCGTGCTTTCCGGCTTCCTTGGCGCCGGCAAGACCACCGTCCTGAATCACGTGCTGGCCAACCGCGCGGGCAAACGCGTCGCCGTGATCGTCAACGACATGAGCGAGGTCAACATCGACGCCTCGCTGGTCAAGGGCGGCAAGGCGGCACTCAGCCGGGTCGATGAGAAGCTCATCGAGATGAGCAACGGCTGCATCTGCTGCACGCTGCGCGAGGATCTGCTGATCGAGGTCAAGCGACTGGCCGAGGAAGGCCGCTTCGACGCACTGCTGATCGAGTCGACCGGCATCAGCGAGCCGTTGCCGGTCGCCGAGACGTTCACCTTTGCCGACGACGACGGCCGCAGCCTGAGTGACATCGCGCGGCTCGACACGATGGTCACGGTCGTCGATGCGAAACACTTCATGCGGGACTTCACGGCGAGCGAATCGCTGAAGGACCGCAGGATGGAACTCGGCCAGGAAGACGAGCGCACCATCGCCGACCTGCTGACCGATCAGGTCGAGTTCGCCGACGTCGTGCTGATCAACAAGGCCGACCTGATGGACGAGCAGGCGCTCGGCGCGCTGGAAGCCATCATCCAGCAGTTGAACCCGGCCGCGCGGCTGATTCGCACGACGTACGGCCGCGTCGAGCCCGGCGACGTGCTGGAGACCGGTCGATTCGACTTCGAGCGAGCCGCCGAGAATCCGGGGTGGCTGAAGGTGATGCGCGGCGAAGAGGTGCCCGAGACCGAAGAGTACGGCATCGGGCACTTCACCTGGGACGCTCGCCGGCCGCTGCATTCGAAGCGGTTCATGGATTTCGTCGCGTCGGAGGCTTGGTCCGGCGTGTTTGCATCGTCCGAGCAGGTGTTCATCGGAGTCAATGGGAGCAATCTGGTGGCTGGCGACTTCAATGCCGACGGCCGCGCCGACCTGGCCGTGATTGCGCGCCTGGACGTGGTGACGCTCAGCTTGGTACTTGGCAACGGAGACGGCACAGCGCACGCCGCCCGCATCCCGTTGACCTCACAGGCGGGCCTGGTCGCCGTGCTCGCAGCCGCCGATTTTCACAACGACAGGATCACCGACTTCGCCTGGATGTACGCCACCGGCCCCAGCGAGCTGCGCGTCTGGAGCGCGAACACGCTCGGCGGACGCTTCGATCAACTGTTCCGCCAGCACGGCACCGTAGAGGTCGGACCGTTGCCCGACAACCTGAGGCCATGCCGGGCACTCGTCAGCGACATCAACGGAGATGGCGTGCCCGACCTGCTGACTGCCAATCCGGCATCGCAGAACCTCAGCGGCTTGCTCGGCAACGGCACCGGCATTGTGGGCAGTGCAACCTGGCGGCCGGCCAGGAACCCGCACCTCGGCGCGACTGCAACAAGCGCCGCGGTCGCCGATCTCGATGGCGACGAGTTGCCCGATGTGATCGCGACAACCGACACCGCCAACGTGATTGTGAAAGCGGGGCGGAGCAACGGCGGTGTCGGCGGAGACGTCACGTTCGAGAGCCCGGTGCCGTTCGCGACCACTGCATCGTCGTCCTCCGATATCGCGGTCGGCGACTTCAACGGCGATGGAGTGCTCGACGCTGCCACCGCCAACGACGCCGACAATACCATCAGTATCCTGCCCGGCAACGGCGATGGCACCTTCCAGGCGGGCACGACCCACAACGTCGGTGCCACGCCATTGGGCCTCGTGACAGGCGACTTCAACGGCGACGGTATCCTCGATATCGCGACCGCCAACTCCGGCTCGAACAGCGTCAGCGTGCTGCTCGGCACCGGCAGCGGAGGCGCAGGCAATGGCGGGTTCGCGCCATCCAGCCCCCCGACCTTCGTCACCGGCAATGGTCCGAGAGCAATCATCGCAGTGGATCTCGACGGCGACGGCATCCTCGACCTGGTGACCGCTGACGAGACCGGCAACTCGATTTCAGTTCTGATCGGGAACGCTGCATCACCAGCGATCGGCGACGGCACGTTTGCCGCCGGGGTCGCGTATCCCGTCGGCGGTGCAGGGCCGCGCAGCCTGACCGTCGGCGACTTCAACAACGACGGCGTGCCCGACATCGCGACCGCCAACGCGAGTTCCAACGACGCCAGCCTGCTCATCGGCAAGACCACTGGCGACGGGCTCGGAAATGGCACCTTCGGGGCAGGCACCCTCTTCTCGGCCGGCGTCGAACCGACGGGCATCACCGTGGGCGACGTCAACGGCGATGGCGTGCTCGACCTGCTCGTGTCCAATGCGCTCTCCGACGACATCGTCGTGCTGACCGGCAACAACCGTGGCTACTTCCCGCGCAGCGTTGTGCGCCTCACGCCCGTCTCGAGCAACGACACGCTGGCGACCGCCCTCCCGATGGCCAGCAGCGAAACGCGCGTCGGGACCATCGGCGACAGCGCGGCCGATGCGGCCGACTGGTCCAGCTTCGACGTGTCGCTCGGCCAGCGCGTAGTCATCGACTTGCGCGGCCTCGCCGCCAACGCCGACCTGCGCGTGGCTGACGCCGGCGACCAGACGTTGTTCACATCGACCAACGCGGGCACCGCCGACGAGTCGATCACCTTCGTGGCGACGACGACCGCCAGGCTGTTCATCGAGGTGCAGGCGGTCAGTGGTCGCACGCCGTACCGGCTGTCGCTTCGCGTTGGTGCCATCGGCAGCGACATGCCGACGATCACCGTCGAGCAGCTCGGCAACCTGGTCGGCGCCGCCGTACTCGGCAGCTACCCCGGCGCGCTGTCCCAGCGTCGCTACCCGGGAGCCGGCGAGGACGTCACGGGAGATGCCGACGGGGCGGGCAGTCGCGCGTCGATCGAGTTCCGCGAACTGCTTCGTGCCGCCGGCAGCGCCGATCCGACCAGCCATGTCACCGACACCAACGGCGCCACACCGTATGGGGCCGGCACACCGGTCGCCGTGCCGCAGGCGCTGCAGTCGCTGACCCACGCATGGCGTGTGGAGGGCGACCGACGACTGACCCGCGTGCGCGACCCCGCCCTCGGCGGCCCCGACGAGGACACCGGCAGTCGGCTGAAGCTCGAGTTTCGCTTCGGCGACCGCGTGAATCCGGGGTCTGGCCAGGACTTCCAGCGCGCCGGCCTCAACCTCTCGCCGTCGACCTTCGAACAACAGGCCGGCGTGATCATCGACCTGCCAATCCTCGCGGCCCGCAGCGACGCCGACATCGCGGCCGCCGTGTCGGTGCGCGTCTACCTGCGCGTGCGCGACTGGATGCGCGTCACCGACATGCTCAACGCGGCGCTCCGGTTCGATGACACGAGCGGCGACGGCCTGTGCAACGAAGTCGACCCCGCCGCACCGGCCGCGCCGTTGTCCGACTACTTCGCGCGTCTGCTGATCAAGCCCGGCAGTCCATCGCTCGGCTTCCGCGACGTGGTGGTCGAGCGCTACCGCTGGTTCGAGATTCTGGCTGACGACAACGGTCACTTTGCGACCGAGCTAGCCGCCGGCACCAACACCGGCCCGCGCTTCATTGTTGATACGAGCGATCCCTTGAACCGGCGTGTGCGCGTGCTTACGGACCGGCTGGGCGTCTTCCAGGCCTTCATCGAGCCATGACCCGATCCGTTACGCGTCCTGCCGTATTGACTGCATTGGGAACTGCCCAGCAGCTCGTTGCAGTGGCTGTCGCACTGCTGCTGGTCAGCTGCTCGTCGTCGCCAGCCGGCCGCACACGGGGCTTCGAAGGCGAAGCGCGGGGGCGCTCGCTGCAGCTCGATGGAGGTGGCGCTGACGCGAACGCCAACCCGGTGTCGTTCGCGCTGGTCATCGGCGTGGACGACTACGCCGACGAGCGGATCCACGACCTTGCATTGGCGAAGCCGGATGCGAGCGCGATCGCCGGGTTCCTTGCCGACCGCGACGGCGGCGGGCTGGAGGCGGAACGCGTGATCTCGCTGACCGGCGAACACGCGACGCGAGATGCCGTGGTCGGCGCGCTGGACACGCTGGGCCGTGCGCTGCGGCCGCAGGACACGCTGATCCTCTACCTCTCGTGCCACGGCTACATCCCGCCCGGCGAACAACAGGTGTGGTTCCTGATGCACGACACCGACCCGGCGAACGTCGCCGAAACCGGGATCCGCATGCAGCGCGTGCTCGGCTTCCTGGAGACCTGCCCCGCCCGCCAGGTCGTGTTCTTTGCCGATGCGTGCCATTCCGGTGCGACCGCCGCTGACGACGACCTGGCGGCCCGACAGCTCGATGCCTACCAGCAGGCGCAACAACGGCTGGCCGGCAAGGACATGCTGATCCTCGCGTCGTGCTCGGCCAACCAGGAAGCGCTCGAACTGGAGTCGCTCGGCCACGGTGTGTTCACGTGGTTTCTGCTGGAAGGGCTGCGCGAGTTCGGCGATGCGAACCGCGACGGCATCGTGAGTTCCGGCGAGCTTGCGCAGTACGTCACCAACGAGGTGGAACGCTTCGTCGCGTCGCCGCCCGTGCAGGCCGACTTTGCCGGCTTCCGTCAAACGCCGCGGCCGTTTGCGGTGGGGCGTGATGTGCCGCTGCTCGACGTGGCGCGGAACCCGCAGGGTCTTTCGCTGCACGTGCACTACCGATGCGGCGATGGCATCACGCAAGATCTCGTCGGCTACCAACGCCTGCCGGGCCGCTACCCGACGCTGGCCGATGTGCGGACGTTCCGCGTCGAGGTCACGTCGGACAGCGCGACACCGGTGCCGGCCGCCGTGATCCGCTGGACAGTGTCGGACGACGGCATCGTGGCGAGTCGGTTGCTGCCCGATGGCCAGGTACAGACCGACGCGCTGCGCACGGTCACGGCGCGTCGATCGTTGCGCTTCCCCGACGCCGACCGCACCGGGCTGCGTGACGCCACGGCGTGGGTGCCCGAAGGCCTGGCGCTGTACCTGCTGGTGGCCGGGCGCGAGTTGAGCATGGCGACGCTGGATGAGCTGGAGTCGCGCGTCGGTCGCGCGATCGATCCGTCCCGCCCGATCGCGTCGATGCGCGACGATGTGTCGCCGGTGCTCGACGACGCGGCGTTTGCCGGGCTGCTGTTCCGCCGGGTCGTGTGTTTCCACGGTGCCGCGCGCGATCGCTACCTCGCCGTCAGGATCGTCGATGACGAAAAGCCGCAGGGGCCAGCAGGAGCAGGAGGGCACCAATGACTTGCATTCGCCGGGTTCACGCCAGCTGCGCCGTGGTGTTGGCCCTGCTGTCGGCAGTAGGGTGTTCGTCGCGCTCGCACGGGTTCCTCGGATTGACGTGGGACGACAACGAGGTGCCGCGATCGGTGCAGAAGGAGTCCCGCGAGTTGGGTGAACGGGCGGTGCCACGCGTGGCACTTGCCGTTGCCTACCGCGAGGATGTGCCGGCGGACACGGACGAGTCAGCGGGCACATCGCTGGACTACCGCAGCTTTCCGCGCGAGGTCATCGGCAAACGCATTGCCGATGTGCTGCGTCGCACGGGCGCGTTCGTGAGTATCGCCGAGGTGGGCGAGCAACCGCCTGACGCCGCTGCTGGCGAGGTGGCGGTGGCGAACACCGAGCCGGATCGCGAGCAGCTTGTTGCCGCGGCTCGCGGCGAGGGCGCCAGCTACCTCATCCTGCTCACAATCAACGATCCGCGACTCGCGCGCACCGGCATCGAGCCGATCGCCGGCACCCTGCTCTGGCTGATCGGCGGCTTCCCGTCGTGGTGGGTGGCCAACCACACCTACCGAATGGAGTACGGCCTGACTGCGGAGATCCACGACCTGGCTTCCGGCCGCGACGCCGCGCAGCAGGACTTCGGCACGATGGTGTTCGAGGATGGCGTGAACTTCGTGGAGCGCACGAACAACGCCGGCTCCTACATGCTGTGCTGGGTGTTCCCATCCACCTTCTGCCCGGTGAATGACGACGCCGTGGCGAGCGGCATGAGCGGCTACGTGCTGCGCGAACGGCTGCCCGAGTTCATCCACTTGTGCGACGACATGATGGTCGGGCAGTGCATGGAGGCCCGGCTTGATGCTGCGGCGAGCGATGCGGACGGCGCGGGCATCGACCTGCGATTTCCGCGGCCGCGCGTACCTGTGATGGTGGCCGGCGATCGGGTGCTGCTCGACATGAACGTGTACGCGGGCGTTGGTGAGACGCTGCAACGCGTGGTGGTGAATGGCCTCTGTGTGTTCCCGGCCGTCTCGACGCCCGGCGCGTTTGTCCAGCCGTACCCGCGCATCCGGGTGTGTGCGCCGTTCGCGCTGGTTGACGGCGCGGTGCAGATCGAAATCGTCGAATCATCCGGCCGCACGTCGAAGCAGACCATCCGCATGATCGAACACGACCCGGCCTCGACGCGGCAACTGCTGCGGGCTGCACATTGAGGAGACACGAACGCATGACGCATCGACAACGATCTGCACTGCGGGTGGCGCTCTTCGCGCTGGCACTGGCACTGGCCGCGGGTTGCAGCAGCAGCACTGCGCCCGGCGGACATGACGGCGAGAGCAATCGCCGTGCGCCGGGCGACGATCGCACAGCCGGCAACACCGCGACCCCGGCAAGTAACGCTGACGCCGGGCCCGCGCAGGTCAAGCCGATCGAGCGCGGCGACACCGGCGAGTGGATCCGTCAGCTGGTTGAGCGGGTGACCGACGAGTTCACGCTCAGCGGCCATGTCGCGGTGCTGCCTCTGGAGCAGGGCGGCGGGATCACGCCGGAGTCGCGCTACACCGCCTGGCAGCTGTGCCGGCAGCTCGGCGAGCACGGCGTGCAGATCGTCGGCCCCGAGCTCGTTGATCAGCTCGTCGAACGCGGCTATCCGCGCGGCAAGTGGCGCGATGCGCGGGCCAACGGTGTGATGCTCGGCGCCGATGTGGTGCTCAGCGGGTCGCTCGAGCAGGCGGTCGATGGCGGCGCCGAGGTCGCGTCCGTCACGCTGCGCTGCAACGCGGTCGGCGGTGCAAACGGTACGGCCTCCGAAGTGTCGATGCCGGTGAACCGCCTGCCCGACGACAGTTCGCTGGCCGAGATGCGCCAGGCGCTCGCCCGGCACGCCTCCGAGTTCCGCCGGCGCATGGAATCGCGCCTCTCGCTGATCATCCGCATGGCTGTGCAGGACCCGGCCGGCATCCGCTACATCGAGAGCGGCGACAGCGCGCACAGCGGCGACCTCGTCAAGTTCGTGTGGCGCACCAACGTGCCGGCGCACGTCTACCTCTTCATGATCGACAGCGACGGCCGCGTTTCGCTGGTCAATCGCGACGCACACGGCACTGCGGCGGGCACGGCGCGCCAGTTCCCGGTTCAACCCACGAAGTGGCTGCGTCTCGACAACTCGATCGGCGTCGAGTCCTTCGTCGCGCTGGCGGCGCGCTTCGAACTGTCGCCCACGGTGATCGACGCCGTGCTGGCGGACCTGCGGTCGGCAAGCGAATGCTCGCGGACCGGTCAGCCGTGGCAGCCGCGGCAGATGGCGGCGCTTGCGCGCATCCGCTCGCCCGAGCAACTCTTCGTCGCCTCGCTCGACGCGTTTGATCGTGACGCATCGGCCGATCTGGTCGGCTCAGCGCACGTCGCGCGGCGCGGCGCGGCAGAGGAGCAGGACGACATGCTGCAGATCGAGCCGGTGGCGGCGGGCGGCCTCCGGGTGCAGCGCGGCCGTACGCGCGGCTTCGAAGAGATTGCCGACGGCGGCGCGCTGACGCTCGAGGACACGTCCGGCTCGCCGGTCGCCGTGCTGGTGTCGAAGGTGCGCGAGGCGCCCGAATGGGTCATCGAGTCGTGCTGGTTCCGCCACGTGGATTGACATGCCGAACGCAGACCCCAACGATCCGTTCATCGGCAAGAAGCTCGGCAACTACCGCATCGAGCGCAAGCTCGGCGAGGGCGGCATGGGCGTGGTGTATCTCGCCATGCACCTGGTCTTCGGCAGCCGGGTGGCGGTCAAGATCCTGCCGCCACTGATCGCGTCGGACGCGGAGAAGCGCACGCGCTTCTTCCTGGAGGCCGAGGCTGCGTACCGTCTGCGGCATCCGAACATCATCTCGGCGCTCGACGCCGGCCAGGATGAACTGACGCGGCAGTGCTACTTCGTGATGGAGCTGTGCGAGGGGCAGTCGCTTCGCGCACTTCTGAAGGAGTCGGGGCCGTGGCCGCTGGCGCGGGCGATGCCGTTGTTCCGCGGGCTGCTCGATGGCATGGCGTGCGCGCACGACGCGGGCATCATCCACCGCGACATCAAGCCCGACAACGTTATGCTCGAACCCGACGGCCGGCCGCGGCTTGCGGACTTCGGCCTCGCGCGCGATCTCGCCAACGACAACCGGCTGACCACGAGTGGCATGGTCTTCGGCACGCCGCACTACATGCCGCCCGAGCAGTGGAAGGGCGAGAACATCGACGCGCGATCGGACCAGTACGCGCTCGGCGTGGTGTTCATGGAGGTGCTCTCCGGCGAGCTCCCCGTCAAGGGTTCCACGCCCACGGCGCTGCTGTCGCGGTTGCTGGCTGGCGACGTCACCCGGCTGTCGCAGTTGCCGGTGAGCAGGTCGCTGCCCGGCTTACTGGTGCAGGCCGTCGAGCGGATGTGCGAGCTGGACGCGTCGCGGCGGTTTGCCGACATTGCGGCTGTGCGCGCGGCGTTGTCGGCGTTGCATGTCGACGACGCGTCCGGCGGAACCGGCGTGACATACGCGACATTGATGGAGTTCGGGCCGTCGGCCAGCGCACCACCGGTGCAACCGCGGGCGCCGGCTACGATGCCGGGCTCGTTCGACGGCATTGCAGTTGAGCGGCGCACGGAAGAGGGAAGTCTGATGGCGACGATGCCCGGCCGGCGCGTCGATCCGCCCGCTCCGCCAGGACTTCTGCCAGACCAGCCGGCACGCGGGCGAGCCGCGCTGGTGGGTGTGATCGTGTTGCTGCTCGCATGTGTTGGCGTGGTCGTGGCGATGGCCTCTTCGGCGGCACCGCCCGCAGTGACGCACGACACAGGTGGCGACGGCGCGCCAGCGGATCGTGCCGGTTCCAACGAATCCTCCGCGCAACCGGCGGCAGTCGGACCCGATGCGCCCGATGGTGATCCCGACGCGGCGACGCTCGATCAACTCCTCACCGAGATACACCGCGCCACCTCGATCGACGCCATGAACGCCGTCAGGGCGCGCCTGGTCGTGCTTGGCGAGACGCAGCCGGCGTTGGCAAGCCGCATCGAGGCAGCCCTCGGCGAACTGGATCCGCGAATCCGTCGCGCCACAATTGAACGCGGTGTGCGAGAACTGCTCGCTCGTCACGAGTCCCCGGCGGCCGACGAGTCGCTTCTGACCGACGTGCGGGCCTTCATCAAGCAGTATCCGGAAGCCGCCGGGCAGCTCGACGAACTGGCCAACCAGCTGGCTGCTGCGCCGACCGCCGGGCCGGAGCACGATGGGTTCGCTGGCTTCACCTGGCTGCGCGAGGAGAGGTTCGCCGCTGGTGCAATGCAGGTGTACCGCCACGACTTGTTCGCCGCGGCACTCGGGCTGCGCACGGACGCGACCGACATCGCTTGCGAATTCGTATTGTTGCCGGCCGCGCGCGTGCGCATTGGCGACGACGGCGATCGCGTTGCCGCTCCGGCCCACAACGTTGACCTCCCGTCGTTCCTCGTCGCGCGAACCGAACTGACGCAGGCCGTGTGGGACGGCGTCACGCGTCTGCAGACGTTAACGCCGCAGGACGCCCGCAGCGGTGCTCGCGGCGAGCGCCTGCCGATGCACTCGATCCGTGCGGTCGACCTCGACGCGTTCCTCGCCGCGACGGGCTTGCGCCTGCCGTCTGAGGCTGAGTGGGAGCACGCCGCTCGCGCCGGCACAACCACGCGCTACTGGTGGGGCGACGACGAGGGCGCGGTGGCCGCGCATGGTCACGTGCTCGAATCGTCCGGCGATCAGCTGCACGCGGTCGGCACCGTCGAGTCGGATCCCAACCCGTTCGGGCTGTTCGACACCGCCGGCAACGTGTGGGAGGCTTGCGCGGACAGCTGGCACTCCAGCTACGCGGGCGCGCCGACCGACGGCTCGCCGCTTGTCGAGGCGGGCTCCGGCCGGCGGGTGCGACGCGGCGGCGGCTACAACACCTACGCGCGCTCGTGCCATCCCCGCTACCGCAGCGCGTGGTCGGCCGAGCCCTCATCCAGCGTGGGCATCCGCCCGGTGGCATCCGCAAGCCGGAGTCGATGACGACAGGACCGCACATGACTACTGCACTCCGACCTCCGCTTGCCGACGAAGCCCGATACCGGGTCGATCCGGAGCCTATCGCGCGCGGCGGCATGGGCGTCATCTGGTCGGCCGTTGATGCCAACATGCGCCGGCAGGTGGCGGTGAAGAGCCTGCGTCCGGAACTGATAGGTTCGCCGGGCGCGTTCGATCGCTTCGCGCACGAGGTGATCGTGCAGGCCCGGCTCGAGCATCCCGGTATCGTGCCGGTCTACGACAGCCACCTGCTCGACGATGTGCCGTGCTTCTCGATGAAGCTGATCCGCGGCAAGCCGTTGTCCGCTCTGCTCGCCGCGTTCCGGCAACAGTACGCCGCCTGCGCCGCCGACTGGTTTCACTCGGCGGACTTCAACGAGCTGATGGAGCGCTTCCAGTCGTTGTGCCTGACGATGGAGTCGGTGCATCGCCAGGGCGTGATCCATCGCGACCTCAAGCCGGGCAACGTGCTCATCGGCGAGCTCGGCGAGGCGTTCGTCACCGACTGGGGCCTTGCGCTGGCCGACGGCGTTCAGCCCCCGGCGGCCAGCCACACGGCCGTCGACGGCATTCCCGGGGCGCTGCCCGGCGAACGCGTGACGCACACCGGCCAGCGACTGGGCACGCGCGGCTACGCATCGCCCGAACAGCTCGAAGGCGCGGCGCTGACGCCGGCGTCCGATGTGTATTCGCTCGGCGTGATCCTGCGCGACATCGTGGCGGTGCCCGTCGACAATGACGGCTCGCTCACGCTGCCGCGCGAGCTGGAGCCGGTGTGCCCGATCGGCATCCTCGATGTGGTCGCTGCCGCGACCCGGCCCAACGTGGCCGATCGCATCCAGTCCGCGGCCCGGCTGCGCGAGGCGCTGGGCGGCGTGATCGACGCATCGGCCGCCGAGACGTGGTTTGTCGATCTGAACCGCCGGCTGTGGGACGAGCGCGACGACAGCGCCGTCGAGGAGATGATCGACGAGCAGTGCGTGTTCCATGTCGGACAGTCGTTGCCGCCGCTGCACGGTCGCGAGGCGTTCCGGCAGTGGGTGCAGATGGTGCGCGGCGCATTCCCCGACCTGCGCTTCCATCATGGCGACACCCTGGCCAACGCGCGCGACAGCCTCGCCTATCGCGGCGAATTCAGCGGCACGCACCTCGGCGTGTACCTCGGCTACCCGCCGACCGGTCGGTCGTTCCGCATGTCCACCACGTCGTTCTTCCGCCTGCGCGGCCGCCAGGCCATCGAGTGTCATGGCTTCGTCGATCTGCTCGGCCAACTGGTGCAACTCGGGCTGATCGCACCCGCGATCGACGTGCCCTATCCGGGCTCGCCGCGCTCGCCGGACCCGGGCTGATCGTGCGGCGGCAGCGTCGGCAGGGTCAGCGGTGGCGCTTCGATGAGGCCGAGCTCGACAAACGCCGGGTAGAAGTCCAGCACCGACTGCGACTCGACGAGTTTGCGACCGCGGATCCGGAAGAACGCACCAGCGTTGTGCCGCACACGCCGGTCGGTCGGCGGGAAGCCGAAGTAGGTCCCCGTGTGTGTGCCCGTGTAGTCGCCGCGGACCGCAATCAGATTGCCTCCGTTGCTCAGCACGGCATGTGTGGCGAACTGCATGTCGGGCACCGCATCAAACAGCATCAACGACAAGGCCCGGAACTCGTCCGGGCCGATCACCCGCGCGCCATCATGGGTGCTGCCAATGCGGCAATCCGGCGCGAGCATCTGGTCCACGATCGTGATGTCGTGCTCGCGGTACAGCCGTTCGTATAGCTCGATGAAGAACGACTCCGCCGAGTGCCGCTCGATGATCGAACACCGGACCTCTGTGGCGAGTTCCGCGACGGAGTCGAACGCGAACGATCCGCCGAGCACGTCGCCAAGCCCGACCGGCAGGTCCGTTGTCGCGAGCGTGCCGGGGACCTGGCCGACAGCGCGAAGCACACCCAGCAGGCCCTCGATGTCGGCGCGGATGGTCTCGTGCGCGGCAGGCTGCACGCCAGACCATCCGATCACGAGTGTCTCGCCGAACGCGCCGACGCGCACGCGATCGATGCCAGGGCGCGTGTGCGCCAGGCCCTGCTCGTGCGCGAACTGCATCGTGGCGGCCAACGCCAGCCACCGCTCGAGAAGGCGGACGTACTCTTCCGACACGAACCACTCGTCGGCCCGGCCCTCGTACTGCCGGTGCAACGTGTCGAGCACCACATCCAGTCTCGTCGCGTCGACCAGCTTCATCAGCAGGCACGGCGACGGGTCGTCGGTCCGGGCCTCGTAGAGCGGTATCACGCCGGGATGATCGAGGCGTGCCAGTGCTTCCGCCTCGCGCTGCAGGGCGGCCCGCGAGAGCCCGTCGCGGACATGCAACGCCTTGATCGCGACCGGCCGGCGGATTGTGCGGTCGTGCGCGCGCCACACGGCCGCGGTCTTGCCGACCGCCAGCGGCGTCGGCGCCACGTCGTATCGCGGATCGTCGTGCAGTGGCGGGGTGAGCGTCATGGCGTCATGGCGTCATGGCGAATGGCCGGGGGAAGCGCGAAGCAGGCCGAGTTCGCGGAACAGCGCGAGCCGATCGAACAGGCAATGCACCTCGATGGCGCGCGCCCCGCGAAGCCGGCACATCCAATTGGCGAAGATTGTCGCGCGCCGGCCGGTTGGAGGCAGGCCGAGGAAGGTGCCGGTGTGGCAGCCTTGCAGGGTGGCGTGCAGTGCGAGGTGGCCGCGGCCGTCGGCCAGCAGCGCGTCGATGTGCAGCGTGGCGTCGGGAAACCCCTGGCGGATCTCGCGGTACCAGGTGTGCAGCGCCGCGGTGCCGGCAAACGGCTTGCAGTCGTACCCGGAGTGAACCACGACATCCGGATGGAACAACCCGTCGATCGCCGACTCGTCCTGCTCGTTCCACAGCTGCCCGGCAAGGCGTCTCCAGCGGTCCGCGGTGGCCGCGTCGTCGAGCACGTCGTGCTGTAGCGCCGCCCGCATTGCCGACACCGACGGGTACCGCTCGTCGGGGTCGGGTTGAGTGGCGTGGACGATCACCTCGTGCAGGCCGGGCGGCAGATAGTGGTTGGTTGCCGCTGAGCGCAACGCTTGCGGCGGACCCGCGCGCTCGCCGTCGGGAATGTGCGCGATCTCGTCGAGGATGCGGCCCAGCGACCAGATGTCCGTCGCGGGTGTTGCGTCGCGTGCGCCGCGCAGCTGCTCGGGCGACATGTACCAGGGCGTACCGAGCCCATCGCCTGTGGCCGTCTCGACCGTCAGGACTGGTTGCCGGGGCAGGGCGGGGGAGTCCGGCCCCGCCGGGTCAAGTTCGTCTGTGCGGGCCACGCCCCAGTCGTGCACGAAGACATCGCCGCGCGAGTCTAGCAGCAGGTTGGCCGGCTTGAGGTCGCGGTGGATCACGCCATGCTGGTGGGCGTAGTCGATCGTGTAGCAGACCGTCACCATGCGTTCGATCAGCGCGCGCAGCTCGTCCGACGCGAACCACGCCTCGTGCCGGCCGACGTACGCCCGGCGCAGCTGATCGAGATGCCGCGACATCGGCGCACCGTCCACCAGCTTCATCACGAAGCACGGGACATCGTCGAGCAGGTGCGAGTCGTAGACCGGCACCACACCCGGATGCGCGAGCCCGGCCTGCACCGTCACCTCACGGGCGAGGCGATCGAATGCCCGCGGTGACCGCTCGAGCTCGGCCCGCAGCGTCTTGACGGCAACGCGTCGCTGCAGGTCGCGGTCGTGGGCCGACCAGATCAGGCCCATGCCGCCGCTGGCGAGCGGTTCGGAATCCACCTGGTAGCGCGGGTTTTCGACCAGGGGCATCCGGGCCATGTGAGTACGGAATGGTGACGAGGGTTCCCGCGGTGAGTATGGACGGCGCGCAACCGATTTCCGGCTCAACGCAATGGAATCTGGTCTGATAGGCTCTGTTTGTCAACCGATACACAGGTCTGGCCAGTGTCCGGGCAGCTTCCGACCACGCAATGGTCCGAATTGATGAGCGGCGTCCGCGATCAGGACGACGTGGCGTGGTCGCGTTTCCTCTCGGTCTATCGCCGGCCGGTCGGAAACATCCTGCGCCGTTTTGCGCGGGTGAAGGACGGACGCAGCGCCGATGAGCTGGCCGACGACTTCTTCGGCTGGTTCGCGTCACGCCAGATCCACCTCCGGATCGAACGGGACGGGAAGGACGGTCGACGCCACTTTCGCGGCTACCTGTTGAAATGCCTGCGCACGTTTGCGCGCGATCATCTTGTGGTCCCGGGCGGCCCGTCTCTGGAGGTGGTCGGCCAGCCCGCTGGCGATCCGCACGACCACGACGCGATCTTTCTGGAAGAGTACTGTCGCGACGCGATGGCCGAGACACTGCAACGCCTGCGATTGGCCGATCCGACCCTTTGCGAGGCGCTGCTGATGGACGCGCGCGGGCACACGCTGGCGGACACCATCGAGGCGTTGCGCACCCTGGCACTCGATGCTCCCGGCTCGGTCACCTCGGCGCATCGGCAACGGCAGCGGGCGAGGCGGGCGCTGCTCCGCCTGCTGCTGCGATACCGTCTCGAACAGGAAGCGCTGTCGAGCGAGGAGGCCGTGACCGAACTCCACGAACTGATCCCGTGGCTGGCGCGCGCGCTCGCCGAGATTGCAGCAGTTGCCAACACCAGCCAGACCGACGAGCCGCGCCAGGCGCCGCGAGCGTGAGCACCGCGTCGGATCCGACCGACTGCTGACAGTTTGTCCGGAAATCCAGCGAGCATCGACCATACTCACAGGCATAGCCGGACGTTCTCGATTCGACGTTGCGATCGCCCGTGGAGACCTGGCGTGCCAGCGACCGTCACGCACCTGCATCGGCCACCCGGCGCCCTGCGCGCCCGCGTGCTTGCGTCGAATGGTCCGAGCGGGGCAGTTCGATGCGGCTGATCGTGTGTCCGAATCCCGGTTGTCGGCTCGCGTTCCTGGCGGGCATGCTGCATGTGGAGGCCGAGATCCAGTGCCCCCACTGCGAGCACGTGGTCGGGCCTGCTGCCGCCCCGACGCGCGAAATGGACCCGTACCGGGACGGTGGCGTCGAGGGCGGGTCTCCGTTCGAGGCGGGCCTTCCGGCCGGGCTGGACATCGGGGCTGGCGGCCGCATCCCGCCGGGCACAGTGGTCCTCCGCGCGCGGATCGGTGAACGCTTCATGCAGGGTGGCTTCGGCCGGGTCTACGAGGCCACGCACGTGTCGCTCCCGGCTGTGCGTCTGGCGGCCAAGACCTTGCTGCCGCCAGCCGACGGCTCGTGGGCCGCGCGCGCCGGCATGCTGCGGGCCGAGGCGATGGTGCTGAGCCAGTTCTGTCATCCCAACGTGGTCCGCGTGTTCGACTTCGCTGCCAACTCGACCGGCGGCATCCTGATCGTGGAGTGGATTGACGGCGGCTCCCTGGCCGACCGCATCGCGGCGTGCCGGGCAGCGAACGAACAGTTGCCGCTCGACGAGGTGCTGAGGATCTTCGCTGGCGTCGCCCATGGACTGGATGCGGTGCATCGCGCACAGGTGTTCCATCGAGACATCAAGCCGGGCAATATCCTGATCGGAAGTGATGGCGTGGCCCGCATCGCGGACTTCGGCATCTCGCTCGACGTGTCCGCCGCTGCGTCCACCCCGCGCCACGCCGCCGGCACGTTCCGCTACATGGCGCCAGAGAGCCTCAACGGTCGCGCCGAGGCCGCCTCCGACATCTACTCGCTCGGCCTGACGCTGTTCGAGGCGCTGACCGGCCAGAAGGCGGTGCCGGCTCCTCAGGTGGACAACCCGGTTGGCTGGTTCCAGGCTCACACCCAACGCGACTCGCTGTCGCCGCATGACCTTCGCTCCGACGTTCCGACGGCGCTCGCCGCTTTGATGCACTCGATGTGCGACCCCGAACCGGCACGGCGGCCGATCGGCGCGCTGGAAGTGGCTGTGCGTCTCGACGAGATCCTGCACGGGCATGACGCGCAGGGCCGGACTCGCGGCACACCGCTTCCGATCCGCCGTGCCCGACGCGATGCTCGCGCCCGCGTGGCGACGATCCAGTCGCTTCCCGCCGCGCTCGACTATCTCGAGACGCTCCTCAACTATCTGGTGGCGGTACTCGCCGCACCGCACACGCAGTCGCCCACCGGCGCCATGCGCGCCCTGCTGCAGCCCCTCTCCGGGCCCGACCGGTGCCAGGGCCTGGCAATCTCACTGGCGAGGCTCATCGACTGGCATCAATCGGAGCCGCAGCGCTGCCCGGCGCCCGCCCGTGCGGCGGTGCAGTTCGCCCTGGCCGAGACCGACTGGCCGTCGCTGCCTCCACACGGCGACCCGCCGTCCGACTGGCTTCGCCGACTGGTGGACGGGCTGCGACGCCGCCCCACCTTCCTCGCTCGCGTCGCACATCTTGCGGGCGCACTGCCCACTGTGCCGATTGCCGATCAACCGGTCACGGCGATTCGCCTGGCCGCCAACATTGTGGACGGACTCGACGCGGCGATCGCACACGGGCCTGAGTTGCCGGTGCCGTGGTGGTACGTGTTGTCCGGCCCGGCCGACGCCGGCAGCGGACTTGCGCAGCGTCTCACCGGCGAGCACCCGGGCGACGTCGAGCGGCTTGCGTTGCGGCCCCGCGAGGCCGACTTTCTTGCTGCCGCCGGAGGCCGGGCCTTGTGTATTCGCGATGGCGAGGCGCTGCTTCCGCTCGAGCCATTCGCGACCTTCGACGACGGCGACTGGTATCTGCTGGCGGGCGCCACGCCCGAATGGGTCGAGTACCGTTGCACCACCACCGGCCACCGGCTGCGCTGGTGGGACGACCCGGCAAAGCGCCACGTAACGGGTGCCTGCATCGACCATGCGCGGGCGATTTTCCCCGACGGAATCCAGGTCGAGGGGGTCGCGCTGGTGCACTGCAACGAAGTGGACTTCCGTTCCGACCTGCAACGACTGCCCGATGAGTTCGCCCCCCTGCTGGCCCGTGCCGCATCCGCCGCCAATTCGTTGCCGGACGCGAGCATTGCGTGCGCGCTGCAGGTTACGCGGCTCGCGCTGTCCCGCGCACTCGGCCAGACCATCACCGACCCGGGCACCGCCATCGAGCGCGAGCGGCTGGCGTTGCTGCCCCGTGTGCCGGCGGGCGTCATTGGCATGGCCGAGGTGGTGCGCCGCGCGAGCACGGGTCCGGCTCGTGCGTCGTCGGCGTTGCTCGCGATGTTTGCGGCGGTGCGCATAGCGCTGTGGCAGGCGGGGGCGTTGAGCATGATGCTGAACCTCAACATGAAGACGTGCGCGCGCATTCTCGGCGAGTACGTGGGCCTGCCGGCCGACGACTACTCGGCAAGTACCTTCCGCCGCCAGTCATCGGTGGTGCACGCCGGACCGCCCCGCCAGTTGAGCAGCGTGACGACCACCGCCGTGCGCGGAAGACCGTGGCGCGCATGGGAACAGCCAGAGCCGTCCACACGGCGGATCGACCGGGTATCGATGGTAGCTCTCGATCCCACCGTGCTGGCGTGTGGCGCACCGGATGGTCGCGTGGAGTGTTCGCTGCCGGCCGAGATCGGCGTGTCGTCGAGTTGCACGATCGCGCTCGATCCGCGCCTGAAGCACCTCAGCCGGCGGCAAGTACGACTGGAAGCCTGCGATACCGGCCTGTCGGTTCGCCACATCGCATTCGGGAATCGCACCTGCCTCAATGGCTGTCGTTTGCCGCACGACCGGGCTGTTCCGATCGGGCGAGACGACCTGCTCACACTCGACGTCGTGACATTCGTGATGCGGTAGGCCGCGCGACCTGCCGGAGTGTCGTTTTTTCTCCAGGCACTGATGAACGGAGTGACTATGAGCCACGAGAAGGATCTCGATGGCGGAGCCACCGCCGGAATCACGAGCATTCTCATGAAGGCCGGGGCCGTGGTCGATGCCGACACGCTGGAGCAGGTAGCCATCCGCCTCGGCTACCTCGGAGATCACGGTGTCCAGATCGCGTCGCTGTGGCTCCGCAGCGTCCAATCCACCGGCAAGTCCACCGACTTGCCTGCTGAACTACGTCGGCTCGGACTGCCCGGCAATGGCAGTGATTCATGTGTGGAACGGGCGATCGCCGAGCGGGAGCCGGAGGCCGGGATTGGCATGCTGGGGGCGGACGCGACCGCGACGCTCGGGGTCGGGTTCGGCCCGCTCAACGGCCGACAGCCGGGCGATGCGGCGCCGCTGCCCGACATCCATTCGCTGGCCCCGCACCGCACGGACCTTCCATCCACGTTCGATGCCACTCCGGCTTCGCCCGCGTCGGAGAGCGACATCGGTCTGGCTGCCGAGCCGAAGTACACGCGGGGCCGGCTACTCGGCCGCGGCGGCATGGGCAGGGTCACGCTGGCTCGAGACCGGGACCTGCAGCGTGATGTCGCGATCAAGACGCCGACGAACCCGGACGACCAGCGCCTGGTCGAGAAGTTTATCGAGGAAGCCCAGATCGCGGGCCAGCTCGAGCACCCCAACATCGTGCCGATCTACGATCTCGGCGTGGTGGACTCGCAACCGCTGCTGGTTATGCGGCGCGTCACCGGCGAGACTCTGCTGCAGATCATCGAGCGAACCGGACGATCCGGCGCCGCGCCGCTGACGGCCGAGGAACTGAACCAGACGCTCGGCATCTTCCGCCAGGTCGCGCAGGCAGTCGCGTTTGCCCACCACCGGCACGTCGTGCACTGCGACATAAAACCGGCCAACGTGATGGTCGGCCGGTTCGGCGAGGTCCTGCTGATGGACTGGGGGCTGGCGCGCCTGCTGCAGCGAGACATGCAGGCGCACGGGACCGGCAAGGAGGAGCCAGCCGCGATGCGGACCACGCGCGTCGATCGGACCCGCGACGGCCAGATCAAGGGTAGCCCCGCCTGGATGCCGCCCGAACAGGCGCGCGGCGACGTGCACGCGATTGACGAACGGTCGGATGTGTTCGCGCTTGGCGCGTTGCTCTACCACCAGCTGACGTTGCAGGCGCCATTCCGCGGGGAGACCTCGCGTGTTGTGCTCGCGATGGCCGCGCGCGCTCAATACGTGCGCCCGAGAGCGCTTGCGCCGGGAAGGGACATCCCGCCGGAACTCGACGCGATCGTGCGCAAGGCGATGGCACTCGACCCGCACAGGCGCTACCAGAGCGTGACGCAACTGCTAGCCGACATCGACGCGTTCCGCGCGCATCGGCCGATCACGGCCCGGCGCGACGGGCCGTTGCGCTGGGCACTGAAATGGAGCCGCCGCAATCCGCGCGCCGCCCTCGCAGCAGTGCTGTCAGTGGTGTTCGCCTCGATCCTCGCGGCGATCGTGATGTACGGCCTGCACCAGCTGGCCGCTGCCGACGCTCGCGCGGCCCGCAACGAGCAGGACCGCCTGTTCGCCGAGAAGGAGCGGCTGTTGGCCGAACAGGCGCGCCTGCAGGCCGAGCAGGAAGTGGCAAAGGCGCACACCGAGCGGCTCAAGGAACTCGCGACCAAGCAGAAGTTCCAGCAGATCGCGAAGGAACTCGGCGCCCAGTACAAGCGCAAGCGGGACGCCGCGATCCAGGAGTTCGACGACCTTGCAGACGAAGCCTTCGAGAAGGGAATGGAGCACGCCGACTTTCTGTGGAGCGTTCCCCCCGAGCAACTCGCGCGCTACCGCGCGTCGCTGGATGACCTGTTGACAGCGTGGCAGTCGGCACCCGAGGTCGTCGAGGTTACGGCCCGTGACTGGTCACTGCGAGCTATGCTCAGGATGATGGATGGGGACTACCAGAAGGCCGTTGATGACTACGACCGGGCGCTGGAACTGGATCCCGGACGTGTGGTCAGCTTCTTCGGTCGGGCATTCGCCAGGAGCAAGCTCGGTCGGTTCGAAGAGGCGATCGAGGATCTCGAGAGGGCCTACGACCTCATGCCGCAGGAAGGCCTGCGCACAAGTCGGGGGCGTCTGATTCCGAAGGGCGCCACGCTCAACCAGCTGTTCAACGCATTGGGCGTTGCGCAGATGGAGCTCGGTCGCCACGCAAAGGCTCTGGCGTGGTTCGAGGATGCATTGAAATGCCAGCCGCTCAAGGGCGTCGCCCACGGTGTAACGTTGCTGAACCGCGGCGACGCGCTGATCCACCTCGGCCGGAGCGAGGCAAGCGTCCCCGACCTGGTTGCGGCCAAGGATTTGTTTGACGAAGTGATCGGGGACGGGATCGAACGCGTGTCGCCGTATTACTACCGGGCAATCGCCAAGTCGCTTCTCGGCTGGGACGACGCGGCGCGGATTGACTACGACATCGTTCTACGGCTCGACCCGGGTAACCAGTCGGCCAGGTACAACCGCGCCGTCTCTCGGCAGCACCTCGGCGACTACGAGGGGGCGATCGAGGACTACTCGCGCACGATCGAGCAGCGGACCGGAAACGCGGATGCATGGCTGGGTCGCGGCAATTGCCGCGCTCAACTCGGTTGGTATTCGCAGGCATTCGACGATTTCAGCGAGGCGCTGGTGCTCGACCCACGCAACTCGTTCGCTTACCTCAACCGCGGCAAGACGCGCATCTTCCTGAATCAGCCGAATGAAGCCGTCCTCGACTTCGCGATGTCCACCGTGCTCGACCCCGGATGTTGGGAGGGCTGGCTCGGCCAGGCGATGACCCTTGCCAGCCTCGGATTCAAGATGGAGGCGCGGATGAACTTCAGCAAGGCGCTCGGATGTTGCCCTCCGGGTGAACGGGAACGGGTCGAGAAACTGCGGCTGCAAGCCCTCGGCGAGTAACGGATGCATCCCGAGCGACTCGAGCACGCAGTGGTGGGCAGGTTCGGTCGACGCACCGACCGCACCTTCATCTCGACTGCCAGCGTGCCGTCAGCCGACACTCCGGCCGTGAAGCGAGCACTCGGACTGTTCGGCCTGGAGTCGGCTCGCGAGGCGATGCCTCCGCACCCTTCGATCGGCGAGCCGGTGTCGGGCCGCTTTGACACCGACCCGGCCGGAAGCCCCGGCTTGCGTCTGGTCGTGCAAAGCCCAGCGGGAGTGCCGCTGGCGGATTGGGTTGCCGGCGGTGGTGCGGCCGACCATCGACACGCGCTGGCAGTGGGCGTCCGCTTGGCCGATGCGGCGGCCCTGCTCAACCTGCACACGCTGTCAATCGGTCCGGCAATCGACCCGCATCGGATCTTCGTCGAGGCGACCGCCGACGGCCCGATGCCAGTGATCGTGGACCTTGCGCGGGTCGTCACCAGCGCCGGCCGTCCGCCCTCCGAGGACGTTCGCGCGGTCGCCGGGTTGATCGTATGGGTGTTGACCAAAGGCGCGGCGGGCGACGGCAGCGATGTCGACGCGGCGATCGCTGGCCTCCCGGTGTCCACGCCGCGGGTGGTCTCGGAGGTCCTCGCGGACGCGCTGGCGCCCGACTCCGGGGTGGACACGTGCGGCGCATTGGCGTCGGAACTGCGACGCGCCTGCCCCGACCTGCCCCGTCCGTGGCGCGAACCCGGGTCTGCCGACGAATCGCTCACCGGCACGTGGCCACGCGCGGACGGCCCCACCCAGTGGGAACGCCTGGCTGAGTGGCAATCGCTCGCGCCCGGCGCAGAACGCGACCGCCTTGCGTTCGCCATCCTGATGCGCGCCGCGGCCGGCATGCTCTCGATCGCCACCGCCATGTGGCGCAGCTGGCCCGCGTTGCGCCAGCGCGAGAGCGATCCGGCGGACCTCGTGCACGACTTCATCGCGACCAGCGTCGAACGCGACCTGCTCGGTTCGGCCCGGCGCTTGCCCGGTGTGTCGCTGCGCCGATGGCTTGCCACCTGCCTGCGCAACCACATCCGCGGATCGGCCCGGCGCCGCCCCCACGACGCGCGCGCGCTGTCGCTCAACGATGACGACGTGCAGCGTGCGGCCGCCATCAGCAAGGCGCTGGCTACCACCGATCTCGATCCGGGCCGCCGACTGGACGTGGCGTTCGATCTCGACGTTCTGCTGGAGGCGATGTCCGGCTATGTGCTCGAGCTGACAGACGATGACTGGCTCCTCTTTCATGGCGTGCTTTGCCTCGCAACCGACTACCGCACCCTGATCGGAACACTCGCAACACCGATCACCGTGACCAACGCACAGTGGCGCGTGCACCGCATGCGCAAGATGCTCGTCGCACGGCTGCTGCCCTTGTTGCGCGATTGGGAGCCGAGCCCCGAAGCGTGCATTGCCGAAGCCGACCGCCTGGTTGGCTTGCTGGCATTGATCGGCGATTCGCTGCAGGACCTGCGCCGCGCCTGACCGCAAGCGAGTGATGCGCGAGGGGGTGCCTTGCAGCACCCCCTCGGTCGCCATCATCGGACGCACCGCGCGCCCGATGCCACTCAATACGGTTCGGTCAGTTCATGAATCGAGACGCCGACCAGCCGATCTCGACGGGGTCGGCCACCAGGTTCTGCAATTGCTGCGCGAGCATCCCGGCAAACTGCCCCTCGCTCAGACCCAGGCCGCGCCGCATCCACTCCCACTCCGATGTCTCCGGCGGTCGCATGTCGCGTTGCGCCAGCCACATCTCCAGCGCAGTCGACGGCGCGATCACCGGCGTCGCCGGATTCTCGGTTGCGGCCGGGACCCCGCCGGTCGGTGCATCGAGACCGCTCACCTCCAGATCCTGTGCTGCCGCAAACCCGACCCAACCCACCACCATCATCACGAGAATGAACCACCGCATGTCCCACCTCCAATCGTGTTACCGCCTCGGTTCGGAACGGGCTACCCGCTCGCGTCACCGCCCAGTAGGACCGCACGGGGCACATGCCTGGAGGAAAAGTGAGTGTCTCGCCGGTGAAGTCGGCCTTGGCACACGAGATCGCGACGGGACGAACCTCGTAGTGGTATGCCTCGGCATGACCCGGGTCGAGAGCCACGGTCCGTGTGTGTCGATGGCACTTGACAAGCTGGCGACCGCAGCACAGCAGAAGTCGAGCGATCGGCGCGAAAGGGCAGCTGTCTCCGTGAAGCAATTGGCGGAGCGTCTGGGTGTCAGCACCAACCACGTCTACGCGCAGTCCTGCAAGACGCTACCCGTACACCTGATTGGTGCCGCGCAACGATTCGACGTACAGGAAGTGCTGGACGCGACGCTCCAGTCGCCCGTACAGCCGCACGTGCAAACGGATGCGGCGGACTCAGACACCCCAACGGCCGCATCACCGCCCGGGATGCGCCACGAAAGCCGCGGCCAGGTCGTGACGAAGGGTTTGTTAGTCCCGGGAACTGGAACCAGTTCCTGGTAGGCGTGCGTGCCGACCAGAACCACGCCCGGTCGCCCGCCACGTTCCCTATTGAGGGGTGTTCCCAGACGGATCCCGGATTTGACAGAAGTCAGTCTTTCCACACCGCCACAACCTGCTGATCCAACATGCTTGGTCGATACGCCCGACAGGATTCGAACCTGTGACCTGCGGTTTAGGAAACCGCCGCTCTATCCAACTGAGCTACGGGCGCGAATGGACCAACCAGAGGGAAGGGTGGTCTTGTGGGGGCGGATCATACAACGCAACGACAAGGCAGCGACCTGCCTTCCGACACGGGGACGAGACCAGCTGATCAACTTGCCCGGCGGCCGGGAGGAAGCTTGCGCGGGTCGCCGGGCGCTGCGCGAGCGTTGCCGCGGCGAGGACGCGGCGGCGCTCAGCGTGTTGCAGATTGCCAGTGTGCCGTGGGACGCCATCAGTCGATCGTGACGTTGCTGCCAGACTGGTCGGAGCCGTCGCCGTCGTCAGTTTCGAGCGTGACACCGGCGTACTGCAGGACGTTCGCGCCGCTCGCGCCCGATGCGTCAATCGAAATCGTGCCAGCGCTGCCCGCAGTGCTGCCACCGTTGGCACGCAGCACGGCGGTGCCGGTCAGCGCGATCGCGACCGGCTGCTCCGCAGCGGTGGAACTGCCGACGATGATCGGGCCACCGTTGCCGCCTGTGGAGGACGACGCGCCGCCGCTGGCCTCGAGCGTGCCACTGATCACGATGTCGGAGCCGTCGCCGTAGATCCTGATACCGCCGGTCGCGTAGCCGCCGTTGCCAGTGGTGGCCGCGCCACCGTTGGCGCGCAGCGTGCCCGTGATTGTGACCTTGCCGGTGCCGTTGGAGGTGGCCGGCGCAGCGCTGATGGTGATCGTGCCGGCATCACCAGCCGCGCCACCGATGGCGGTGCCGCCGTTGGTCGTCACGGTGCCGTCGAATGTGACGTCGCCAGCGATGGAGGTGTTGTTGGCGTCGGTGTCGATGCGGAACATGCCGCTGGTGCCGCCGTTGCCGGTGCCGCCGGCGTTGCCGCCGTTGAGCGTGAAGCTGCAGTCGCTGTCGATGGCGATGCGGTAGTCCTCGGTCTGGAGCGTCATCGCGCCGCCGGTGCCACCGTTGCCGGCGCCGCCGCCCGCGCCGCCGACCGTTGTGATCGTGACGTGCGAGAGCTGCACCGGCGAGGTCACACCGGCTTCGTCGAGGTCGACGCCGACGGCGGGTCGTTGACCACGGCGATCATCGGGCCGGCGTAGCGGCCACCCATCGGCCGCCGCGTCATTGCCATCAGCCCGCCGGCCACTGCCATCAGCCCGCCGAACAGCATCGACCACACCACGAGGTTGGCGGCAATCATCGATGCGGTGCGCGACGGCGCCGCCGAGAGACTCACCAACGGCGCGAGCAGCAGGATCGCCAGGCCGACGCCGAGCACGCGACGCCACGGAATCGTGCCGACCACATTCAATGGCGTCGGCACGCGCCCGACCAGCCGCGCGTCGCAATACACGTCGAGCCGCGCATCGGGCTGGTTGGCCTCGCCCAGCGGGTTGAGCCAGAACGTCAGCTCGACCTTGCCACGCGGCTCGACGTGCTGGCGGCGTGGCGTGACGACGCAGCCGGGGATGAACGGCGCGATCGTCAGCATCCGCGGCGGTCGCTTCGCGCCGGCGATCAGTCGCGACGGATCGCCGGCCACGGTCGGCGGACGGTCGCCCGTGTCGAGCGTGAGCTTCATCTGGTAGGTGCGACCGATCAGCATCCGGCGGTCCCACGTGGCGATCGCGCCCCACTGGTCCATGCCGGGCATGCGGCGCGACGACGACGCGGAGCGCTGCGTGAGTGCGGCGCCGCTCGGGCTGAGTGCGATGGCGGCGCCGCGCGTGGTCGAGAGCCACCAGTCGATGTCGTCCTGCGTGGCGAGCCGCGACCGGCGCACGTGCACGCGCGACGTGCTCTGGCCCTCGGCTGGCGCAGGCCACAGCGGGTCGACGGGGCCGGGGCGCAGGTTGATGCGATACGGGCCGATGTCGAGGCTGACCGGGCCGCGCGGAATCTCGAACACCTGGTCGTCCTCGTCGGGCAGCAGCGTGGTCGAGCCGCCGACGTACTCGAGCGTGGCCGCGCCGGACGAGATGCGCAGGCGCTCGAAGAACAGCAGGCCGCTCTCGCTCCAGCCGACGCGGAAGCGCGCGTAGGTCTCGTGCTGCAGCAGCACGTCGGGCTCGACGATGCCGGTGCCGCGCGAGCCGGTGGGCGCGGGGGCGGTGGTGGTGTCGTCGTCGGAGTACCCGGCCGGCGGAATGTCGACGGCGCTCTCGGTGCCGTCCACGCCGTCGGGCACGACGCGCGTGTCGAAGTCGATGAAGTCGCGCGCGAAGGTAGCGACAACGAGCGGCTGGCCGCCGCCATCGCTGGCGGCACCACGAAGGAGAATGCAGCAGGAAATCATGCGTTGTGCCCCTCACCTCGCCCGGTTGCGAATGCCATCAACCGCCCAACCGGGAGCCACCACTATGGCCGATCGCAAGCTGGATGGGAAGGGCCGGGCAGCACAGCATCCTACCGGCGTTCCTCTTCGCGCATGCCGGGCGGCACATCGAACTCGTGCGTCGGCTTGCGGATGAAACGCGCCGACTCCAGGCTGCGCAGCATCATCGGCGAGGCGTAGTCCCACCAGTCCGACCAGCACGACGCCGCCACCCGCCAGAACGCGCGGCCGCCCCAGGCCGGGTCGAGCACGTTGACGATGTAGTGCCGTTCGGTGCCGTCCTTCAGCTCGGTCAGCACCTCGAACGTCGCGACCATCCGCGGCCCGTCCATGCGCAACTCGCGGTTGATCAGCTTGCGGTCCTTCGACTCGATCGCGTGTTCGCACACCTCGGCCAGCGCATCCGGCGACTCCACCATCGGGCCATCCACCGGCAGCTCGACCCACGACACCACCACTCGCGCGTGCGAGTCGCGCATCGTCGCGTGGTTCGCGCCCGGCTTGAGCACCGTGTCCTTCTCAAGGTTGCCGGTCAGCGGGTTGCGGGCCGACACCTTCTCCTTGCGCCAGTCGCGCGGCGGCTGGATCGTGAAGCCATCACCATCGTACGGCCCTTCGAGCTCGGCGGCGGGCGCGCGGCCGACGTCGCCGGGGCCGCGGTGCACGGCCGGACGACTCTCGCAGCCGATGGCCGCGAGCAGCATGAAGAGCAAGGTCAGCGCGAGCGTGATTCGCATGGAGCAGAGTGGCGGTTCGGATTCGGGACGCGGCGGAGTATAGCCCATCGCATTGCGCCGGCGCGTCATGCGGTGGCGCTCCACGGCAAGTCGTCGCGCATCGACGTGCTGTTGTCGCGCAGCTGATCGCGCACCGGCACAGGCAGCGCCGGGAAGTCACCGCCGAGGCGCGGGTCGTCGTCGCCCGGCTCGGGCCAGTCGCGCGGCGGGCCGAACTCGCGCAGCAGTCGCGGCACGTCCGTGGTCTCGCGCGAACGGTAGCCCACGGCGGTCCAGTGGATTTCGGGCACGGCGCGCTTGAATACCGGGTCGAGCCGCGAGAGCGCGAGGTCGAGATCGTCCTGCAGCGCGGCCGGCACGTCGGCCTCGACGTCAATCATGTCGCGCATGCTTGCGCCGCCGTTGATGCCGGCCACGACCTTGCGCGAAAGGATGCCCGACGCGCGGCGCTTCTGGAGTTCCTTCACGGCGGCGCGTTCGTCGGACGCCGGGATGCGGAACGCGGCGCGCTCGACGTACTCGAGGAAGCACGGACACTCGAGCACGGCGCGATGGATCACCTTGCGCACAGCCAGGTAGGCCGCGAGGAAGAACGCGCGCTCGCCGGAGTCGTGCTCGTGCCAGCCGCCGCTGAGCAGCTTCACGCGCACATCGGTGATCGGCAAGCCGCCGGGGCCGCCGACCAGCAGCGCGTGCAGTGCGCCGAGCTCGGCGTGCCCCACCGCCCAGTCGGGCAGGCGGGCGGTGCGGTGGTCGGGCATTGCGCGCGGCAGGTTGATGAACTCCAGCCCGCGTCCGCGCGGCAACGGCTCGACGCGCAGATGCACGTCGCCGTACCGCGGCCACACCTGCTTGCTTCGCGCATCGAGGTCGTACCCGCCATCCAGTTCGCGGACGAGAGTGAACTTGTACGGAGGTGCGTGCGACACGGCCGGTCGGGTTGGGTGGGTGCCGGTAGTACGGTTCGTACGGTTCGGCCCGCGAGTCGGACCATTCTACGGAGCGAACGGCCGGTGGCCATCCAGTTCGTGATGACGACGCGGTGACTGCGGTGTGCAGCCTGCTTTGGTGCAGGCTTCCAGCCTGCTTCTTCTGTGGTGCAGGCTTCCAGCCTGCTTCTTCTGTGGTGCTGTGCTTTGGTGCAGGCTTCCAGCCTGCTTCTCCATGACTGGTTCGTTTCCAGCTGACACAAGAAGAAGCAGGCTGGAAGCCTGCACCACAAGCAGAAGCAGGCTGGAAGCCTGCACCACAGGAAGCCTGCACACAGCATTCTAACACGGATACGGACGCCCTTCGTTTCTCCTTGACACGTCGGTGATTGTGGGGTATATTCCATTCTGGATGCGCCGGGACCGCCGACAACTGCGTGGCCGGGCCATTCAAATCAAGCTGCTGGATTGTCGTGCCGGCGCTGAATCGACCCCTCCAGGGACTCACGTCCCCGGCTGCCGCTCGCCCAGCGGACCCGATTCACACCACCACTAGAAGTCGAGTTGCAGGCTCAGCATCGCCCGCACCGACTCGTTGCGCAGCTCGTTGAAGAACTCCGCTTTCCACCACGTCACATCCACCGCCAGCACCAGATTCGGCACGATGATCCACCACACCGAACCACCAAGGAACTGCACGCGATCCGGCCCACCGTCCTGACCAGCGCCCTGCCCCTTGTAGAGGTCGATCTGGCTCGGGTCATCCAGGCCGAACGTGACCGCCAGTTGCAGCCACTCGCCGCGCGCGCGCCACGCCAGCTGGATCCAGCCGCCATGGCTGTCCACCGGCAGCAGCGTGTCGGCATCAATGCCCGACAGCGTCATGCCGCCACCCACGAAGTCGGTGTTCGAGCCGAACCACATCTCGCCCTGCAGGATCAGCCCGGCCACCAACGGCAGCGTGAAATCCAGCGCGATCACCCACGCCGGCCAGATCCGCGTCTCCGACACGCCGACTATCTTCTGCCACGCGATGGCCGTGGAGAGGCCGACGGTGAGGCTCTGAGCGAGCGGCGCCGTCGGGTCGGCCGGGGCCGAGAACGAGATGCGGCCGTGCAGAGCGGGCGTGCCGTTGTCGCGGCCGTCGTCGCCGTTGGTGCCGTCGGCGTTGCGCGAGACCAGCGCGCTGGCGCGCGGATCGGCGACGGCGAACGAGAAGCCGAACACATCGAAGAAGTCGTTGCTGGTCTTGCCGATCACGCCGGGCAGGGTGACGCCGCGGCCGACCGACTGGCGCGCATCACGGCCGACACGGAAGGCGAGGCGCGCGCGCTCCCAGCCGATGTCGCCGGAGCCGAACGCCTGCCACGGATCGATCACGTCCGGCCGCAGCGGCGCCACAACGTCGCGACCGTACCCCGCGTCAATGCGGAAGCAGCACGTCACCGGCAGGATCAACTCGGCGCGTTGCAGTCGCAGCCGCGGTTCGAATGCTTCTGGCACGCCGCCATCGTCGGAGATCGCCGCGAAGTCGAA
Organism: Planctomycetota bacterium; assembly: GCA_050249295.1. Taxonomy (GTDB): domain Bacteria; phylum Planctomycetota; class UBA8742; order SKZP01; family SKZP01; genus JBFWQT01. The sequence goes on along the minus strand of JBFWQT010000004.1, from coordinate 9,982 downwards.
CGACACGACCGCCGCCACGCCGTAGTGCAGCATCCACGGCGCTTCGAGCGCGAGGCCGAGTGTGGTGCGGTTGCCGCTGAGCCAGAACTCGGGGTCGTCACCCATGAACCGGCGCGCGACCAGATCGACGCCGTCCTCGTGCCGCATCTTGCGTACGTCGCCGGCGACGTCGAGGCGGATCTTGCCGAACGGCGTGAGCTTCACGCCGGTGTCGGTGGTGGTCGAGTTGTCGGGCGTGACGAGCGGCGGCGTGGTCGTGTCCTGTGCGAATGCCGGCGTAGCGAGCAGCAGCAGCGCGATGCAGGTCCGAGCCGCGACCGTGAGGGAGCGGGACCGGCGAGTACCCGGGATCCCGAGGACATTTCCGTCGCGAGACAACGCGCCGGGCCAGCCGGCAACAGATTCGCCCGTTGCCTCGCGTGGACTCGCCAGTCCCGCTCCCTGGCGGTCGCCGCTCGGACCTGAAGCGCGCATCGCTAGTACCGGTTGATCAGGTTGAACACCATCACCAGCACGGTGTCGGAGAAGATGATCATCACGAGGCAGATCACCACCGCCTCCATCGTCGCCCGGCCGACTTCCTCGCTGCCGCCCTCCACCACAAAGCCCTTGTAGCAGGAGATGATCGAGACGATCACGGCGAACACCACACTCTTGAACATCGAGAAGTTCACGTCCTTGGTCTGCAGGAACAGGCGCGTCACTTCCAGGTACTCGCTGTTCGGAATCTCGAAGCGGTACACGGCCAGCAGGTAGCCGCCGAACACGCCGACGAACATTGCCAGCATCGTCAGGCACGGCACCATCAGGATCGCCGCGAGGAAGCGCGGCGCGACGAGGTACGCGACCGGATTGATGCCCATCGTCTCGAGCGCGAGGATCTCCTCCTGCACCTTCATGGTGCCCAGCTCGGCCGTCCAGGCGGCGCCGACGCGGCCGGTGAAGATGATCGCGGTGATCAGCGGGCCGAGTTCGCGCGTCATGCTCACGCCGACGACGCCGGCCACCATCGTGCGCTGGCCGTACGATTCCATCACGATGATCGTCTGCAGGACCAGCGTGAGGCCGACGAGGAACGCGACGAGCGCGATGATGCCGAAGCTGCGCACGCCGGCCTGCTCGCAGTGCGAGATGATGTGTTTGACCGGGAACGCCTTGGTCCGCGTCAGGCCGACGACGCTGAGCAGCCCGGCCACGGTCCATGTGGCGGTGCGCGCGCCGAAATCCACCATCGAGCCAAGGTGCGAGATGAAGCGGTTGCCGCGTCGATCGATCGCGCCGAGGAAGTCGAACGCGCCGGTGCTGAGCTGGGTCCACAGGCCGAGCAGGCCGGGCCACTCGAACGGCTCGTCGATCGGATTCACCGATCGCCGCGGTGGCGGCTCCCCGGGTTGCGGCGGTGGTGGTGGTGCGCCGGCGGCGTCGGGTGTGGTCGGAGCGTCGGTCATCGATCGGTCGGTCACGGTGCGCGCGCGTCGCGTCGTGGGGCGGACACTACACGAGGGCCGGGCCCCGCGGCAACATCGCCTGCTATGATCTGCACTCGCACGCCTGCTCGCACCTCTCACCCACCCACCGCTCGTGAGTGACCGCGTCTGGTTCTATCTCGATGAGTCCGGCCCGTTCGAGGATCGCCAACGTGGCGACTACTGGCCCGTGTCCGTCGTTGGCGGGCTGATCAGCCGTCACGAGCTGACCAACAGCGCGATGCGGCCGGTGCTCGACAAGATCGAGGCCTACGGCAATCACGGCCTGCGCGACCAGCACCTGCACGCCCGCGAACTGCGCGACCAGCTCGGCAAGCACTACGACGACTGGATGATGCACACCTTCAGATGCATCAGCCAGCTCGGCGACGATGTCGGCGCCGTCTGCTTCCGCAGCACCGAACGCCTCACGCTCGGCGACACCGACACCAACTACCTCAACGTGCTCGTCGAGGGTCTCGTCCGCGTCATCCCCATGCTGCAGGAGAAGGCGCGCGGCCCGCTGCACGTCACCGTGGTGCTCGAGAACCGGCGCGTCACCGGAGCCGGCGTCGAAGGCGGCCACCTGCGGCCGAGCCACGAGACGGGTGCCACCGGCGAGTGGGAGAAGGACTACCTCGGCAAGGGCGACCGCTCGGTGCCGCGCACGTACGTGGCGCTGGAAGACTACGCCACGCGCCTGCGCACCCGCCTGCTGGTCGAGCTCACGCGCCGCGGCCTGACGCGCCAGCTGCAGTTGCTGCGCCACCTCACCATCCGCATCTCCGACCCGGCCACCGACAAGGCGCTCAACTACGCCGACTTCGTCTCGCACCACGCGCGCTACTCCGACCGTGGCACCGACGCGGTGATCTACAAGAAGAGCCTGGCCGACAAGATGGAGTACGACATCTCGCTCGTGCTGCACTCCGGCTTCGAGGCGGCCACGCGAAAGGTCGACGAGCACCACTACGGCAGCGCGCTGTTCGACCTGGTGGAGGTGATGCAGGAGACCGATTCCGACCTCGTGCGCGCGCAGGCCGTCGAAATGGTCCAGAAGGTGATGGACGCGCTGGCCGGTGCGCCGGCCGCACTCGTGGCCCGGCACATCGACGAGTACTTCGAGGCGGTGGAAGACCTCGACCTGCTTGACCCTGGCGCCGACAGCGATGGCCCCGACAACCCGCGCGCGTATCTGCAAGCGCTCGACGTCTGGGGTCGCAACGCGCTGCGCGGCCGCGGCTTTGCGCCCGACGATGCAACCGTGCCGGTGGACACCATCGTGCGCCACAAGACCGAGGGCGTGGTCGGCAACGATCGCTCGCCGCGCAGCAACGCGTGGGCGTTTGCGTGGCGCTGGGGGCTGTTCCGCGCGCACTCCGAACTGCTGCGGCTGGCCAACCATGCGGGCGACGTCGCGGCCGGCGAGAAGGCGATCATGGCGGCCGAGCCGCTGGTGGCGCTGTTCGCGCGGTCGGTCGATCACCAGCCCGAGGTGTTCCGCTTCCTGCTGCGGATGTGCCGTCAGGAGATCCTGGCCGGACACGCCGACACCGCCCTGCCGCGGCTCGACGCGCTGGTGGCGTTCCATCACGACACCGAGGACTGGTGGGCGGTGGACCTGCCGCGCGTGCTGCCGGCGCTGGGCGACAAGCTCGACCGCGATTCGATCCTCTGCCGGCCGCTTGGCCAGGCGCTGCACGTGCGCGCCAGCGCGCGACTCTCGCTCGCGTGGCCTTCGCACGGGCCGCTGGACAGCGACGAGGGCGTGAAGGCAGCGATCAGCGACATGGAACTCGCGCTCGGCGAGTTTGCGTTCCCGTCCGACCGCTACGACGTGAAGACCGACCTCTCGGTGATGCACTCGCTGGCCGGCGACGCTGACCAGGCGTTGCGCTGGCTCGCCAGTTCGCTGGCCGGGCGCACCGACGCGATGATGGAGCGCGCCGCCAAGGGCGACAAGGACCTGCTGACGGCGCTGGCCGACGGCGTGGAGGCGGAGTACGAGGCGACCCAGGGCGCAGTTGCGCTGCTCGAACTGCTCGTGCGCGTGTCGGACGAGAAGTCGCTTGCCGCGAAGACGTACTGCAGCGCATGGCGCAAGGTACTCAAGGCTGACGACGTAGCTGCCGTGTGCACGCGCGTGGGCGAGCTGGTCGTGGGTGCGCGCATGCGCCAGCTCGTGCTGCTGCGCGCGCGCGGCCGCTGCCTCGGCGCGTGGGCTGGCAAGGCAGGCCCCGGCCCGGCGCTCGACCTGCTCAATCGTGCCGCGGGCATGTGCCGGTCGGCCGGCGACAAGGAGACGTCGCTGAACTGGCTGGCGCTGGGCTGCGCGCTGGACGCGGCGGCGCTGAGCAAGAAGCCGGCCGACTCGATGCAGAACGCGACCGCGGTCATCTCGACGCTGCTGCGCACGCTGCCCGCAAGCAAGCCGCTGTCGCAACTCGCCGACGATGTGCGTGCCGCGGCAAAGGGCGCGAAGCCGGCCGAACTCAAGGCGCTGGCCGACCGTGTGTTCACCTGGTGATCGCGCGCAGGCGTTCGCCGGCCCGGCGGTGTACAGATGGACAGCGACGACACGCCGCACCGCGGGCAGGCCCTATGATGCAACGCACGACCCGGCTCGCGGCGATGTGGATGCTGGCGCTGCTGGCCAGCTTCGTGCTGCCGGCGGCCGTTGCGTTCGCGAATGACGACGACGACTCGAACCAGCTGGAGACGCGCGCGACCATCGGCCTGAACGGCATGGCCGAACGCCTCAAACAGGCCTACCCCGAGGTGCGCGCGTTCGTCCGCGCGCGCATCGGCCTGTGGTACGATGGTCACGTCATCTGCATCATCGCGCGCGATCTGGCCGAGCTTCGTGCCCACTTTGCCAGCCTCGGCATGGCCGGCGTGCGCGTCACCGACACACTGGCCGGCATCGCGTTCCCGTCGCGCGGCATCATCGCGCTCAACCTGTCGGCCCACCGCAACGGGCCGATGGTCGAGGAGGTGCTGCGCACGCTGCGCCACGAATACTGCCACCTCGCGATCGGCCAGGGCCTGCGCGACACCGAACTGCAGTTCCCGCTGTGGTTCGAGGAGGGCATCTGCCAGTGGGTGCAGAGCGCCGGCTGGATGCCCAACGACACCGCCCTCGCAGCCACCGAGGGGCGCATCGCCCTGCCGTCGCTCGACGACCTGAGCGAGCGGATCGCCGCGCGCGACACCGACACGCCGGCGGCGTACGCCCTGTCGGAAGACGCTGCCGGCTTCCTGATGTCGGGCGTGCCGGTGGAGGAGCGCAACGTGCGCGTGCAACAACTGTGCGACGCGTGGCGCAAGGGCGGCAGCTTTGCCGACGCCTTCGAGCAGGTGTTCGGCGAGCCGCTGGCCGCGTTCGAGACGCGCTGGCGGGCGCACCGCCAGGTGGGTGGTTGGGAGTCGGTCGGCTGGTTCATCGCGCATCACCAAGTGGAGCTTATGTTCGGCGGATGTGCCGTGCTGATGTTGCTGGCGGTCTGGTTCCGTCGACTCGCGCGCCGCCGCTGGGACCGCCAGTACGACGCCGCCGTGAAGGCCGGGCTGGAGCCGCCCGACGACGCGGATGATGGCGACGGCGACTGGACGCCATCCATGGCTGACCCCGAAGCGGCGAAGCGCGCGCTGAAGCAGCAGCGCCGCCGGTAGCGCTCGCCTCCACGCAGACTGGCAAGCCAGGTCGCGCAGCCGGGTATACTGCCGACGACGCCACCGCCCGGACTCGCCCCGACTCGACTCGCGCCCGCCATGCCCGCCACACCCATCGTTCCGCGACTCGCCGGCAGCGCCCTTGCGTTGATGCTCGGCGTCGCGGCCATCATTGGTTGCGCCGCCGAGAGCAGCTACATCGGGTCGGGCACGCTCGAAGGTGGGCCGATCGGCGGGCCGGACCCGGTGCAGCACCAGAACCCGGCCACGCCGGGCGCCAACAACGCCTTGCCGCCGGCCAACAGCGACACCACTCCGACCAACGCCAACGCAACGACCGTCACCTCGGAGATGACACCGGCCGTCGAGGCGCGCGTGCGCAGCCTGGTGAAGTTCCTCACGCTGACGAAGGACGACGACCCGCAGCAGGTCGAGGCAGCCCGCGCAGCCGAGATTGCCCTGGCCGAGATGGGGCCGGTGATCCTGCCGCTGCTCGAATCGCTGCTCACAGCCGAGAACGCGCTACGCATCACAGCGGTGAACATCCGCATCCGCCGCGACTACCCGGACGGCGCTCCACCACCGGCTGCCAACAACGCGCCTGTGCCCGCAGACAACGCCGGCACCACAAGCAACAGCGGCTCGGCGGGTAGCAACACCGGCGGCACACTCGGGTTCAACTCCAACCGGCCGACCAACGCGAACGCCAACGTCCCGGCCGGTGTGGCGCAGCCGGTCACGCCGGTGAGCGAGGACGAGTTCGTGCGCAATCTGATGAACCTGAACATGCCGCGCGAGTCCGACTCCGACTCGATCGCCGTCGGCCGGTTCATCTGGCGCAAGCTGAAAGAGATGGAGGAACTCGCACGCAAGCTCGACTACGCCGGCGCAATCCGCATCGGTGAGGCGGTGCTCACGCTCGTGCCCGGCTCCACCTACGCCCGGCAGATCCGCTCGCGCGTCGAGGAGTTCGAGTTGCGCCGGCTGCAGCTCACGTTGCTTGATGGCCGGGTTGTGGCATTGAAGAAGGAAGTGCCGTGGGGCACGCCGCTGGTGTTTCGCCTCACGCTGCGCAACGTGTCGCGCAAGCGCCTGCAGGTCACGCTCTCCGACGTCGAGTACCGGTCGCACGTGACCGAGGACATCTACACGTCGCCGGTGGTGCTGCGCATCAAGTTCACGCAGTGGGCCGACGCAAACACGCCGGTGGCCAGCACACGCAGCGAGGTGCTCGAGGCCGGCGGCGACTTCTCGCTCGGGCCCGGCGAGGTCTGGTCGATGGACTGGGCACTGAACACCACCGACGGCGTCGACGGCAGCCAGGTGCGCTCGATCGGCGAGTACGAGGTGTCGGCGCAGATCCGCCCGCTGCGGGTCAGCAGTGTGGACGGGCAGGAGGCGATCCGCATGATCGAGTGTCCGCCGGCTGTCGCCCGCGTGCTGCCCAGGGGCTACGAGCAGGCGCGCGAGAATCCGATGGTGGCGCTCACCAATGCGTTCCGCCTGCGAGACTCCGTGGCCGCCGTGCTGGCGGCCGGGGCGGCGCGCGAGCAACGCGGTGAGCAACGCACCCGCGTGGTGGCGTGGTTGATGGAGCAACTGCCGACGACACCGCGCGACACGCGCCAGCTGGTATTCCAGTGCTTGCGCGCCTCGACCGGCTTGCAGCTGGGCCTGGACGACCGCCACTGGACACTCTGGTACGACGCGAACAAGGACAAGCCCGACCTCGGCCTGCAGCCCGACGACGCCGATCGCGGTCGGTAGCGGCGGCTACACCGAGAAGCGGATATTGATGATGTCGCCGTCGTGCACGATGTAGTCCTTGCCTTCCTCGCGCAGCCGGCCCTTCGCCTTCACTTCCTTCTCGTCGCCGTACGCGACAAAGTCGTCGTACGCGAACACCTGCGCACGGATGAACCCGCGGGCGAGATCCGAGTGGATGCGGCCCGCCGCCGCCACCGCGTTGTCGCCACGGTTGATCGTCCACGCCCGGCATTCGTCCTCGCCCACCGTGAAGAACGACATCAGGCCCAGCGCGTCGTACGCCGCCTCGATCATGCGCGGCCCGGCCGGCTCGCTCAGGCCCATCTCCTTCAGGAACTCCTCGCGATCGGCCGGCTCCATGCTGCCGAGTTCCTTCTCGATGTCGGCGTTGACCACCATCGCGTGCTTCGCCTCGGCCGCCGGCAGCAGCTTCGCCGGGTCGATGCTCGCCGGCTCGTCCGCATTGATCACGGCGATCGCCGGCTTCTGTGCGAGGAACCGGAAGCCGCGGATCATCTTGTCCTGGATGTCGTCGAGTTCGAACCCCTCCCACGTCTCGTGCTCTTCCAGGTGCGCCTGGATCTGCTCGAGCAGCGCGAGTTCCTTCTTGTCGGCGTCCTGCGTCTTCGTGGGCCGGTTGGCCGACGCCTTCAGCTTGCCGATGCGCTTCTCGATCACCTCGAGGTCGGCGAACAGCAGCTCCGACTTCATGGCGTTCCAGGTCTTCACCGCGTCATCGGCCGTGGCGCCACCGAACGCCGGGCAGACCACCGCCAGGCAGTCCGCCATGTCGCGCATCGTGCCGAACATCTGCTTGATGTGTTCGGTGCGCGCGCCCGGCTCCACGCCGCCGAAGTCGAGCAGTTCGACGACGGCATGCGTCAGCTTCTTCGGCTTGTAGTGCGCCGCCAGGCGGTCGAGCCGTTCGTCCGGCACCTTGACGTTGCCCGGCTGCGGCTTGCCGCCGTGGCTGCGTCCGGGATCGGGTTCGATGCCGGTGACCGCGGCGAACAGTGTGCTCTTGCCGGACATCGGCGGACCAACGAGTGCGACCTTCATGGCGATGATCGGCTGGGCAGGCGTGCGGGATGAGTGGGAGGTCGTTCGCTCGGCGCGGCGCGCCGTTCGACGCGGCCGCGGAAACTAGCATCAGCCGCCGGTCGGGGCCACGAGCAGCCAGGTTTGGAGACTCGGCAGCGGCCGAGCGCTCGCCGCCCCGCCTCACACCATGTCGTAGACCAGGTCGACTGACAGGCACGCCGCTGGCAACGCGTCCAGCACCGGCGCGATCACACCGGCGAATGTGTCGACGTCGTCCGGTGTCGCACACCATCGGTTGCCGGTGGCGGCGCCTTCTCCAACCGGGTAGCGGAAGGTCAGTTGGAGCTGGGAGATGACGTCGTCCTCGCCGTCGGCGACGATGAACTGGCGAGTGATTGTGAACTGGTATGCCGGCCCGCGGCCGAATGTGGAGACACCCCATTCGGCGAGCAGCATGTCGCCGTCCGCCTCCAGATCGCAGCCTACGGCGCGCACGTCGCGATAGAACTCCAGCATCAGCCGGAACCCGTCGGTGGCCGTGAGTCCATCGATAGTCCAGCCGGCCGCACTCAGTCGGCTCTGCAATCGGGCCATCGCGTCATTCGGCGTCATCGCTCACGCCTTGCGGTAGACCTCGCCGCCCGCGGCGGTGAACTCTTCGGCCTTTTCCTTCATGCCGGCGTCTAGGGCAGCGGCCGCGTCATCCATGCCAATCTTCGCGGCGTACTCGCGGACTTCCTGCGTGATCTTCATGCTGCAGAATTTTGGTCCGCACATGCTGCAGAAGTGCGCGAGCTTCGCGCCCTCGGCCGGCAGCGTCTCGTCGTGGTACTCGCGGGCGCGTTCGGGGTCGAGGCCGAGGTTGAACTGGTCTTCCCAGCGGAACTCGAAGCGCGCCTTGCTCAGCGCGTTGTCGCGCCACTGTGCGCCGGGGTGGCCCTTCGCCAGGTCGGCCGCGTGGGCAGCAATCTTGTAGGCCACGATGCCCTCGCGCACGTCGTTCTTGTCGGGCAGGCCGAGGTGCTCCTTCGGCGTCACGTAGCACAGCATCGCGGTGCCGAACCAGCCGATCATCGCGGCGCCGATCGCCGAAGTGATGTGGTCGTAGCCGGGGGCGATGTCGGTGGTCAGCGGGCCGAGCGTGTAGAACGGCGCCTCGCCGCACCACTCGATCTGCTTGTCCATGTTCTCCTTGATCATGTGCATCGGAACGTGGCCGGGGCCTTCGTTCATCACCTGCACGTCAAACTCCCACGCGCGGCGCGTCAGGTCGCCCTGGGTCTTCAGCTCGGCAAACTGCGCCTCGTCGTTGGCGTCGGCCAGGCTTCCCGGGCGCAGGCCGTCGCCGATGCTGTACGAGATGTCGTAGGCCGCCATGAGCTCGCAGATCTCGTCCCAGTGCGTGTAGAGGAAGCTCTCCTTGTGGTGCGCCAGGCACCACTTGGCCATGATGCTGCCGCCGCGCGAGACGATGCCCGTCACGCGCTTCGCCGTGAGGTGGATGAACGGCAGGCGCACGCCGGCGTGAATCGTGAAGTAGTCCACGCCCTGCTCGGCCTGCTCGATCAGCGTGTCGCGGAACAGGTCCCAGGTCAGGTCCTCGGCGACGCCGCCAACCTTCTCCAGCGCCTGGTAGATCGGCACGGTGCCGACCGGCACGGGGCAGTTGCGGATGATCCACTCGCGCGTCTCGTGGATGTTCTTGCCGGTCGAGAGGTCCATGATCGTGTCGGCGCCCCAGCGGATCGCCCACAGCATCTTCTCGACCTCTTCGGCGATGCTGCTGCTGACGGCCGAGTTGCCGATGTTCGCGTTGATCTTCACGAGGAAGTTGCGGCCGATGATCATCGGCTCGGCTTCCGGGTGGTTGATGTTGCAGGGGATGATCGCGCGGCCGCGCGCGACCTCGCTGCGCACGAACTCCGGCGTGATCTCCTTCGGCAGGCTTGCGCCGAACGACTCGCCGGGGTGCTGCGCGGCCAGCTGCGGGCCGGCCTGGCGGGCGCGTTCGAGCAGCATGTTCTCGCGGATCGCGA
>JBFWQT010000003.1:0-49558 GCA_050249295.1 Planctomycetota bacterium | reverse complement strand
TAGTTGAAGATGCGCTTGCGGTCGGACCAGTAGCCCGGATTGAGCCAGCGGAAGAGCGACGCGCCCCAGCCGATGCGCGAGTTGGCGCGCGCCAGCAGGCCGCGCAGGTCAGGCTCCTGCAGCAGGTCTTCGTGGTAGTGCGCGAGCAGCGACTTCTCGTTGGCCACCAGGCGCGGTCCGCGCCGACCGGCTTCGCGCACCAGCTCCAGCGTCTCGGCCAGGTTGGCCAGCCAGAACCACGACGGCGGCGGCGCGGCATGCGGCCACGTGAGCAGCGAGGCGATCGCCGACGCGAACTGCTCGGCCTGCGCCAGCGACTCCGGCTCGCTCACGCCCAGCGCCTCGGCCGTGCGGTGCGACCAGTCGGCCGCGAGGCGCAGGTTCTTCAGCGCATCGCGGAACTCATCTTCGACGTTCTCGCGGAACTTCAGGCTGGTATCGACCGTGTCCACGAACGACCACGGATGCGCCGAGCGGTCGCGCAGGATCGGCATGTGGTTGGTCAGCCGCTCGACGCCCTCCTCGAGGCGGCGCAGCAGCTCGGGCGTCATGCCCAGCGGATCGGGCCACGACCAGCGCACGTCGGCCGCGTCGACGACTTCCCAGTACTTCTGGTAGCCCTCCCACGGCGACAGCTGCAGGCGACCGAGCGGCGTGTGCAGTGCGTCGACGTACGCGTTGAGCCGGTCGCGATAGGTCTGCACCTGGCCGAAGTCGACGAACGGCGCCGACGGCGTGTGCCGGATGCCGCGCCACGCGTTGTAGAGGTCGTGTGCGACGGTCTTGCGATTGACCTGCCGCGGGTTGTGCAGGTCGAGCGCGTAGTCGCCGAGGCCCACGCCGTGCAGGCGGCGCCACACCACCTCGAGCGCGGCCCGCTTCTCGGACACGAACAGCACCCGTTTGCCGGCGGCCAGCAACTCCGAAATGATGTTGGTGATCGTCTGGCTCTTGCCCGTGCCCGGCGGGCCTTCCAGCACCAGGCTGCTGCCGCGACGAACGAGTTCGATCGCCTCGTGCTGGCTCGAGTCAGCGTCGAGCACGTGCCACTGCTGATTGACCGGCACGAGTTGATCGAGCCGCGCGGCGGTCGGCACATCGGTGAGCGGCTGCGGGATGCCCTCGGTCTCGCCAGCCAGCGCGCGAACGATGGCGTGCTGTTCGTAGGTCTGCGGATTGGCCAGCAGGTCCTGGTACATCGCCACCTTCGCGAAGTCGAAGCGGTCGAGCCAGACCTCGTCGGCGGTCACCTCCCAGCCCTTCAGCGGCCGCACGATCTCGTGGACCTCCGTTGCCCACGCCACCGGGTCGAACGTCGCCAGGTCTTCGGGCAGCGGCGGGAGCGTGATGTTCATCCCGATGCGCAGCTTCTCGATCAGCGCCGGGTTGATCCGCGGCTCCTCTTCAACCGGCACGATGCGGAACGGGTCGCGCATGCTGCGCCGTTCAAGGCCCACCGGCACCACGATCATCGGCGCGACCCAGTCGCGCTCGCGCGCCTTCTCCTCTTCGGTCCAGCGGATCATGCCGAACGTCAGGTAGAGCACGTGGATGCCCTGCTCCTCGAGGCCCTGGCGCAGCGCTCGCATCAGGTGCGTGCAACAGCGCTCGGCCTTCTTGCCGCGGCGATGCGCGAGGCATTCGTCGTCACGCAGTTCGATCGCGTCGTCGGGCGTGGCGTAGCCGCCGCGCGGAGCAGCCGGGGTCGCACCGGTCTTCGGCGCGACGTCGCCGGCCAGCGTGTCCAGGTCGTCGCCGTCGCCGTCGTCGTCGGCCGTGGCGTCGGTGAGCTCGGTGCCGAAGTCGGTCGCGTCGGTCGCTTCGAGGTCGGCGGCCACCTTCTTGCCGCGGCCCTTGCCCTTCTTCTTCTTCGCGGCCTTCGAGGCCTTCTTCTTCGCCTTCGCGAGCTTGCGCTTCTCGCGTTCCTCGGCGTCCGGGTCCTTCAGGCAAACGCGGAACGCCTTGTCCTCGACGACGAGCCGGTTGAACAGCGCGACGGCGCCGGGCCGCTTGAGCTGCAGGCTCGCCGAGCGCGAAGGCCGATGACGCAGCAGCCGGTTGCGCCCGGTAAGGTCGATCAGCGCCGACTTCCAGCGCTCGAATTTCCGTGCGAAACGCTCGGTGGTCATCCCGTGCGGCGGGCGGCGGCAGACTCGATTGGCAATGCGACCGCGTGTGTACACCGCTGGGCGGGTTGCGGCAACCGACGCACAGCCGAACTCCACCATCAACGCGGCCTGGCCGCGGCGGTGGTCTGTGAGCCCCGTCGTCCTTGCGGTAGACTGGCGCACGCCGCATTGCGCAGCCTCCGGTGCCCGATTCGACTCGAGCGGCGGTTCTTGCTTCCCGACGGTCACCCACACCCATGACCGACACGCCCTACGTCCATTCATTCGAACATGGCCCGGCCGAGATCGACGACGCGATCCCGCCGCCGATGCTGATGAATTGCTGGAAGCATCACGCCGGCATCATCCGCCAGCGCATTGATGCCACCGTCGCCGAGGGCGTGGCCGCGGTGAGCGCGTTGCCCGACCGCCTGCTGCAGATCGGCGCGGCGCTGATGGACCTGTACCTCGGCGCGCTCACGCCCGAGGCGATTGCGGCCGAGGTGTCGGCGCAACTGCACGCGGCCGGGGCCGGGCCGATCGACGCGTTCCGCACGTGGTTGGAACGTACCGAGGGCTACGCGACGCTCGAGCTCAGCGACACGTCGCGCTGGGTGCTGCGCGAGGCGCCGGTGGATGGCCGCCACGTGCATGTGCATCCGGCCCGCTACTCGCCACTCTCGATGCGCGTGCGCGCCAACCTGCTGCGCTCGGCGATCATCACGCTGGCCTTCGCCCGCCTGCACGACCGCGACCCGCTGGAGACGGCGACGGTCAACGAGGCGCGCGTCACGCTGCTGGCGATGTCGCCGGTGAAGGCGATCAACGCCGACGAGGGCCTCGGCGAACTGCTCACGCGGCTGCTCGACGGGTGGGCGTGATCGCGATGAACCGCGATCAGCGCGACTGGACGCCTCCGACCGGTGAGGACGCGAAGCTCGGCATGCTTGATCGCATCGCGTGCGGCAGCCTGCCGGCGCGAACGACGATCGATCAGACCTGGTTGCCGTTTGCACCCGGCACGCGTGTGCCGCTGCCCGAAGCGCGCGGCCTGACGCACGACGACACCGCCGCGTTGCCGTTCCACATGGCGCGCCTTGCCGCGGCCGACTCGCCGGCCGCGTGGGAGTTTGTCGCTGTCGCGCAGAATCCGATGCCGGCGCCGGGGCCGATCTCGCCGGATGGCCGCTGGGTGCTGTCGCGCGACGGCATCGTGCAGTCGCTGCGCACGCCGGGCCGCGTCGAGCTGCGCGTGGCGGACAACGATCTTGCGCTGCGGGTGATCGGGTGGCGCTGGGGTGCCGACAGCGATCATGTGTTGGCCACTGCGGTCGGCAACCAGCACCGACTGATATGTATCCACGTGCCGTCGGGAATGGTCGTGTGGCAGCTGCACGAGAACCAGCTGCTGTCACTTCCCGCTGGCCGCTCGAGTCATGGTTCGCCGATGGCGATCGCCGCCTTTCGCCGGTTGCTGGTCTTCAATCCTGTCACCGGCCGGGTGGACCGCACACTTCCCTGCGGGTTCGATGGTGCAAGAGTACGTCTGGCTTTGTCGCCGGACTGCAGCCGCATTCTTGTGAGTGACCGCAATGTGCAGGTGCTCGATGTATCGTCCGGGGAAGTGGTCGCCGAACTCGAACGGCCAAGCGCGCAGACGGACGCCGCGGCGATCTCGCCATGCAATCGCTTCGCGCTGTTGATCGCCGACTTCAGCGCGAGCATGCACGACATCGAGCACGGCGGTCGCGCGCTCCACTACCTGCGGGACCAGGTGCTGGCGGTGTCCGACGACATGACCTGGCTCGCGCTGGGCAACGAACGCGGTGTGGTCGTCAGCCGACTGGATCTGCCGGCCGGGCCGCAGCCGCTGTTCGAGTTTCCCGGCGTGGCGCATCGCGTCCCGCCGACCACGTTCTTCTCGCCTGACGGTTCGCTGCTGCTGCACGGCTCCGAAGTGTGGAGCGTGCCGGAGCGACGGCGCCTCTCGGCGAGCTGGCACCTGCCGCCGGCGCGCCTCGTGTGGATCGACGAGACCACGGTGCTGACCGACACCGGCACGTTGTTCAACGCGGACACCGCGCGGGCCGTCGGCGAGCGGCCGCAGATTGCCACCCTGCGCGACCACCTCGCGGCCACGCCGGACGGCCGCATCGTCGCGGCCGCAACGGACGAACACCTGGTCGTGCTCGAGTCGGCCAACGGCCGGGTGCTGTTCGAGCGCGTGCTGCCCGAGTTCGAGTCCGGCGCCGAGACGCGCTGCCCGCTGGCGCTTTCGCAAGATGGCAAGGTTGTGGCGTACGCCGACCGCGTGATGCGGCTCGACGGCTCGCGCGTGGTGATGCTGCAGCCGGAGCCGCATCGCGACGAGGCCTGGCCGCACATCGCCGCGTTCTCGCCAGACGGCACGCAGCTGGCCATGCACGGTCAGCGGCTGCTCGTCTTCGACACTGCCAGCGGGCGCCAGGTTCTGGGCGTGCCCCTGCGCGCGCCGGACATGGCGAACAGCGGGCTGGCGGTGGGCTTCTCGCCGGGCGGTCGCGAGGTGGCGGTGGCGTTCCGCGACGAGTCGGTGAGCTGGCATCGCATCGCCACCGGCCGCAGTCTGCAGAAGGCGCCGTGCCCGCCGGCTCGCGCTGTACCCACGGTGCCCGACGATTTCCTGCGCCACACGCGGCAGTCGTTCAGCGCGATTGCCTGCTCGCCGGACCGCCGTCGTCTGGCCGTGATCGCGGAGGGGGTGCTCTGCTTCTTTCGCGCGCGCTGACGCCGCCTCGGCGTCGCGAACCGCCGTCGGATGTCGTATTACCATCGCTACGTTCGCCCCGGCCGCCACACCGACACCAATTGATCCATGCCGATTGATCCCGAGAAACGCAAAGCGATCCGCAAGCCGCCGGTGCTGTTCAAGGCCACCCAGAAGGTGATCGCCGCGATCGAGAAGAAGCTCGGCCACTCGATGCTGGCGTACTGGAACTCGCCGAGCGGCAACGTCTGCCGGGCGGACGTCGTCGCGTTCTACGAGATCTTCCGCACGATCGGCAAACGCGACCGCGTGTCGCTGTTCATCAAGTCGGACGGCGGCTACGGCCTCGCGTCGCTGCGCATGGTGCACCTGCTGCGCCAGCACGTGAAGCGCGTGACGGCGATGATCCCGCTGAACTGCGCGTCGGCGGCGACGATGCTGGCGATCGGGGCGGACTCGATTGAAATGGGGCCGCTGGCGTATCTCACGCCGGTCGATACGTCGCTGACGCACGACCTCTCGCCGGTGGACAACCGCAACGATCGCGTGGCGGTGAGCCAGGACGAACTCGCCCGCGTGATCGGCCTGTGGCAGAAGGTGAACAACGGAAGTGGCGGGGGCAGCACCGACACCGGCAACGGCGCGGCCGTGGCCAAGCGCGTGCGCCGGGCGGCGGCCAAGGCCGTCAAGACGGCGGCCAGCGGTGGCAACGGAGCAGCCCGGATCGACACGCACCACGCGATCGTCAACAGCGGCAACCCGTACGAGCAGCTGTTCGACCACATCCATCCGCTGGTGATCGGCGCGGTCGATCGCGCCAGTTCGCTGTCGCACCGCATCTGCAGCGAGATCCTGTCGCTGCACATGAGCGACCCGAAGAAGATCGCGGCGATCAGCGGCACGCTCAACGAGGACTACCCCTCGCACAGCTACCCGATCACGATGACCGAGGCGCAGCGCATCGGCCTGAACGCGGTGAAGCTGGACATGGGCATGAACGACCTGCTGCTCGAGCTCAACGAGCTGTACTCGGAGATGGGCCAGATGGCCGTCACCGACTTCGACGAGCACAACTATCACAACAACGAGATCATCAACATTCTCGAGGGGCGCAACGTCCAGATCTACTACCAGGTGAACAAGGACTGGCACTACCGCACCGAGGAGCGCCGCTGGACGCCGATGAACGACACCAGCGCGTGGCACAAGGTGGTCCCCGGCACGAAGGGCAAGCCGGCCTACAAGGACGAAGTGTTCCACATCCGCTGATGCGAGCGGTGATGTGCGCGCTTGAACCTGCGATCTCGACGGAGCACTTCGACGAGCGCGGAGCACGCTTCGACGAGGCGATGTGATCATGGACCGACGCGACCTGCTCAGCTTCCTGCGCACACAGCGCCTCGCCGTCGTCTCCACCGTCTCGTCGGACGGCGCGCCGCAGTCGGCGGTCGTCGGCATCGCGATCACCGATCACCTGGAGATCGTGTTCGACACCCTCGGCTCGTCACGCAAGGCGCGGAACCTCCGCGCCGATCCGCGCATCGCTGTGGTCATCGGCTGGGACCAGACCACCGTGCAGATCGACGGCATCGCCGACGAGCCGACCGGCGCGGAGCGCGAGCGCATCCTGGCGGCGTACTTCGTACCCTATCCCGACGGCCGCGACCGACTTGCCTGGCCCGGCATCACCCACTTCCGCGTGCGCCCGACGTGGGCGCGCTACACCCACTACGACGCCGGCGAGACCATTGTGGAGTTCCCGGCCGACGACCTGCGGAGCCTGACCGCATGAACGAACGACTCGACAGCAACCGCGCACCCGAACCGGTCGGCCTCTACCCGCACGCCCGCCGTGTCGGCAACCTGCTGTTCCTCTCCGGCGTCGGTCCGCGCGCGCGCGGCAGCAAGCAGATCCCCGGCGTGACGCAGGACGCGGACGGCACCATCATCAGCTACGACATCGCCGAGCAGTGCCGCAGCGTGTTCGCCAATGTGCGCGCGATCCTCGAGGACGCCGGCAGCAGCTGGGAGCGGATGGTCGACGTGACAGTCTTTCTCACGAACATGAAGGCCGACTTCCCGACCTACAACCGGCTGTGGGCCGAGCACTTCGCCGAGAACCCGCCGTGCCGTACGACGATCGAGATCAACGCGCTGCCGACGCCGATCGCGATTGAACTGAAGGTGGTCGCAACGATCGGCGACTGACTGACCCCGGGAGCTGCGATGGAACTCTGGTTCGGATGCATGCCGTTCGGGTCGCGCGTGGACGATACCCTCGCGCAACAGATGCTGCGCCGCTGCCTCGACGCGGGCATCACGCGCTTCGACACGGCCGACGCGTACAACGCCGGCAAGTCGGAGGAGATGCTCGGCCGCGCCATTCGCGCGCTGGGCATCCGGCCGGACGACATTATCGTCTCCACCAAGGTGGGTGCGCGCTACGGCGCCGCGCCGCCGGATTCCGGCCTGTCGCGCAAGTGGATCGCCGCCTCGATCGACGGCAGTCTGCAACGGCTCGGCCTGGATCGCGTGGACACGTACTTCATGCACCAGCCCGACCCGACCACGCCGATCGACGAGTCGCTCGCGGCGTTCGCCGATGTGTTTGCGGCGGGCAAGGCGGCGCGCTTCGGGGTCAGCAATTTTGCGGCGTGGCAGGTGATGGAGATGGTCGCGGCCGGGCACACGCCGGCGCTGGCGCAGCAGATGTGGAACGTGATGACGCGCAACCTGGAGCAGGAGTGGGTGCCGTTTGCGCGCAAGTACCGCATCGTCACGCTGGCCTACAACCAGCTGGCTGGCGGGCTGCTGACCGGCAAGCATGACGGCGGCAGTGAGCCGGCCGCGGGCACGCGCTTCGACGGCAACGAGATGTACCGCCGCCGCTTCTGGCATCCGGCGCTGTTCGATGCGGTCACGCGACTGGAGCAGATTGCGCAGGCCGCCGGCAGGACGCTGCTCGAACTCGCGCTGCAGTGGATCGCGCAGACCGCCGACGGGCTGCTGCTCGGCGCCACGAGTATGCCGCAGCTCGAGGCCAACCTCGCGGCGCTCCAGGCCGGCCCGCTGGGTGCCGACGTGCTGCTGGAGTGCGACGCGGTGTGGACCGATCTGCGTGGCCCCGTGCCGCCGTACAACCGCTGAACGCTACTCGTCCGCGCCCTCTGCCAGCCGCTTCAGCCGTGCCATGCGGTCCGCTTCGTCGGTCAGCAGCCATGCCTCGTTGGCCGAGAGGCGTTCGTGCGCACGCGCAAACCAGCGGCGGGCCTCGTCGCGCTGGCCCAGCTCCCACAGGCAATTGCCAAGCTCTTCCGAGACGTAGCCGACCTCCTCCTTGCCGGCCTCGATCCACTCGTCGATCAGCGCGCGCTGCATCGTCAGCGCCTCGTCGTTGCGGCCGAGCGAACGCAGGCAGCGCGCGACACTCCACTTCGCGATACACACCTCTACCGGCTGATTCTGCGACTGCCGGTACGCGAGCGACTTGCCGAACATGTCGAGCGCCGCGTCGAAGCGGCCGGCCTCGTGATGCGTCCAGCCGGTGTTGTTGTAGAGCGGGCCGAGCCAGCCGCGCGCGCCGTCGTCGGTGGTCTGCTCGGCCAGCTCGATCGACCGCAGGTTCCACTCCAGCGCCAGGTCCGGCGGCTCGATGATGCCGAGCATGTGCGATGCGTCGAGCGCAAGGCGGTGGAAGCCGCGCTCGCGACCGAGTTCGAACGCCTCGGTGTACAGCGGCCGCGCCTTGTCGGGCTGCTTTGTCCCCGGAGCGTGCCGGGCGCTGTCAAAGGCGCGACCGCGCTCCAGCAGGTACCGCAGCCGTGCGACCGGCAGATCCGCGTCGGCGAGCAGGGCATGCGCCTCGTCCAGCGTGCGGTGCGCGTCGTCGAGGCGGCGCTGCAGGCCTTCGCAGCGCGCAATCTGGGTCAGCAGTTGCACCAGCGTCGAGACGTCGCCCGCCGCGCGAATAGCCGGCAGTTGGTCGCGGAACTTCGCCTCGGTCGCAGCCGGGTCGCGGAAGTCCCACAGATCCATGAAATCGGGGCGCGGGTTTTCAGTCGGCGTCGTCATGAATGACCGGGGTACGGCATGAGCATGCGGCCACCATACGATGTCACGGCACATCGGGGTGCGGTGACCCGCCATCTCGACACTACTCGTCGCCATCGTCAGCCGCTGGCACGCGCGACGCGCGCAGTACAAACCCGGCCACCGGCGCATCGGCCCCCACCACTACGTCGTTCACATCGGTGATATTCGCGAGTGCGTTGTCAGTCGCGCGCAACTGGTACGTGCCCGGCTCGAGCCCGTCGAAGTCGAAGGTCCCGTCGTCGGCCGAGCGAACCGCCGTTGCCTTCAGCAGGCGACCCGTGCGTGGCCAGGCGAGCACCACGTTCACGCCACCCAGCGGCTTGCCATCCGGCCCGACCAGCGTGCCCGCGATCGACTGCCCGCGTTTCATCACCACGCGTGCGTCGTCACGCCCGGCTTCCACCGCCTCGCCTGCGGGCTCCAGCGCGCTCGGCTCGATGAAGCCGATCGCGCGGCCGACGAGCAGCACCCGCTCGCCTTCGCGCAGCTTCTCGACGGCGAACCGCCCCTCGTCGTCCGACACCACTTGCCCGCCCCACTGTGGCTTCTGGCCCTCGATCACTCGATGCCACGTGATCGTGGCCTGTGCGAGCGGCGCGCCTTGTTCGTCCACGATCACGCCGCGGATGCGCAGCGTCGCGACCGGCGGCGGTGGCGTGGGCGGTGTCGGTGCTGGCGCTTCATTCGCGGTCGGGCGCGCGTTGTCGTTGCTGGCCATCGGGCGCGGCGCACTGGCCGGGCCGCAGCCCGTGGCGATCGCAGCGGCGAGCAACACAATCCACGCATGCCAGACGCGGACCAGTCGACGGAATGTGTTCGGCACCGGAGTCTCCTGAGTTGCCCGACGGATGGTCAGTCGCGCCAGAGGCGTTCGTAGTCGGGGTCCGAACGCCAGTTCGAGGTCAGCAATCGATCCAGCTTGATCGCCCATTGCAGATCGGCCAGGCGCGTCGGCAAGGCCTCGGCCCAGCGCGTCATCTCGTCGCGCACCAGCGCCTGATCGCCGACGTTGAGCTTGACCGCCGACCGGGCAAAGTAGAGGCGCGCGGCGAGCCGGTCGCTGGTCGAGCCGGGCCGGATGCGGTCGATTGCGGCGCTGAGATCGTTGTATGCACCCTTGAGGTTGTGGCGGGTGCGGAAGCGGATACAGGCCCGCACGTAGAGCTCCTCGGCCTTCAGCCCGGCCGTGCGCCGCTGTTCGAGCAGTTGCTCGTTGTGGAGCATGCGCTGCAGCCGCGCCGGCGTGAGCCAGTCGTCGAGGCCCAGCGTCTCGCTCTCCGGTCGGAACCGCTCAAGGCCGGCGATCAACGCATCGTGGCGCGCCGCGTCGCCGTCGAGCACGTAGAGCAGATCGCCGAGCGCGGGTGACCACGGCCGCGCCTTGGCTGTGCTCCACACGTCGCGCCACATCAGCGCGCCGCCGGTGGCATCCGGATCGCGCAGCTGGCGGATCAGCACCTTTATCTCGGGCGGCATCGCAAAGTAATCGTGCGCCGACGCAATCGCGGCGCGCAGGCGCGGGCGGGCATCCTCGGCCATGCCCCACATCAGGTAGCGGTCGCGATTCCAGGTCGTGCCGGGGTCGCGGATCACGCCGTCGAGGTCACTGCTGGCCGGGTGGACCTGGTCGCGCTCCAGCTTGTACGGCACCTGCGTGCGCACCATTGCACGCAGGAACAACACGTGCTCGTCGGGCCGGAGCGCCAGCGCGCGGGTGAGGCGTTGTTCGGCACCGGCCCAGTCGCCGGCGAGGATCAACAGCGTGCCGTAGTAGCGCCAGTAGTCGGCGTTGTTGGCGATACGCGCAGTCAGCTCGTTCATCTGCCGGGTCGCGGCAATGAGGTCGCCATCGAGTGCCAGCGCGCGAGCCAGCGCGTACTCGATGATCGCCCACTGTGGCCGCAGCACGAGGGCACGTTGCAGGGCCGCGCGCGCGTCTCCGGCCTGACCGAACGTCTCGCGATGCAGGCCGGCAATGGCGTTGGCGCCAGGGTCGGTGGGATCCTGTCGCAGCGATTCGTCGAGCATCGCCAGCGCATCGGCCGGGCGACTCGCGCCGCGTTGGTCGCGGCGATCAACGATCGTGTGGCCGCGCGGGAACAGCGCGCCGAGCGAGTAGCCGAGGACCGTCTGCGCCGCCGACAACGTCGGGGCCAGATCGAC
Organism: Planctomycetota bacterium; assembly: GCA_050249295.1. Taxonomy (GTDB): domain Bacteria; phylum Planctomycetota; class UBA8742; order SKZP01; family SKZP01; genus JBFWQT01. The sequence continues at coordinate 38,449 of JBFWQT010000003.1, read as the reverse complement.
CGCTCGGCGCAAGACCTGCTGGGAGGGGCCGGACGATTCGTTCTCGTCGTCCGGATCGCGCGGCGGATCGGTACCGGCGATCAGGCCCGGCAACCCGTCAGCGATCATCCGCATCGCGCGCGCCTCGGCCGGGGCCGACGGGCCGATGGCGAGCAGCCGTTGCAACGGCGCTGCCGCAGCGGCCGGCAGCGGGTCGTCGGCCGCCGCGTCGCGTGCGAAGGCCAGCAGCATCACGAGTTGCAGGTCGGCTGCCGGCATCGGCGGGTCGAGTGTCGCGGCCGTGGCAAAGCTGGCGATCGCCTCGTCGAACGCGCCACTGCGTTGCTGCGCGCGCCCGAGCCAGTAGTGCGGCGCCGACCAGGTGGTGTCGACGGCGATCACATCGCGCAACGGCTGGATGCAATCGAGCAACCCGGCGCGGGTTGCCGCGGGGTCGTCGATGAGGTCCGGCAACTTGCCGAGCGCGGCGGTCGCCTGCTCGCGACGCAGCTTTGCTGCCGCCAGTTGCGCCGGCGTCGCCGCAGTATTGTTGCCGCCGGCCGGCAGGTGGTTGTCGGGCGATGTGCTGGAGTTGTTGGTGAGGCGCGCACCGTTGTCGCCCGCCGGGTTGTTGGCGTGGTGCGACAGCGCGAACACCACCGCGGCGATGATCAACACGACGACCACGATTGCGCCGATGGCCATTCCGCCCATCGCCATCGCGACCTTCGGCTGATTGACGACAATCGCCTGCATGCGTTGCGTGACACCGGCCGGGCGCGCCCCGACTTCGCGGCCGTCGAGCCAGCGCTGCAGATCCTCGGCCATGTCCGACGCGGTCGGGTAGCGCTGCGCGGGGTCGCGCGAGAGCGCCTTGAGACAGACCAGCTCGATGCCACGCGGAACATCCGGCGCCAACTGGCGCGGCGGCATCGGGTCCTCGCTGGTCACTCGACGACGATACGCGGCCGGCGAATCGGCATCCCACGGCACATCATCGGTGAGCAGCCGGTAGAGGATTGCGCCGAGCGAGAACACGTCGCTGCGTGCATCCACCCGCGTGCGGTCGGTGCGCACCAGCTCCGGCGAGGCGTAGAGCATGTACGCGTGGAACGGCGGATCGGGCGCCGCATCGCCGGGCGTGCCGCCGGGGAATACGAAGCCGGTGATGTGCGGCTCACCGAACGGATCGATCAGGATGCAGCCGGGGCGCAGTCGTCCATGCACGCGGCCGGCGCCGTGGGCGTCGTGCACGGCCAGCGCTAGGCGACGCACCAGGTCTGCCGCGGCGCGCGCATCGGAATGTGGCAACTGATCGAGCGTGCGCGCGTCAGCGACAAAGTCGACCGCGGCGAAGTGGCGGCCGTTGTCGCTGCCGTGCTCCTGCATCTCGGTGATCAGCGGGTGGTGCAGCGCCGCGGCACTGGCGGCATCAGCCAGGAAGCGCTGCACGCGCGGATCGTCGGCCGGGCGGACCAGGAGCTTCAGCGCCGCCAGCTCGCCGGTCGCGGCGTGTCGCGCCTTGAACATCGCGCTGTCTTCGCGATGGCGCAGGATCTCGAGCAGGATGTACGGCCCGATCTGCGACGCGCCGGTGAACGGGTCGCGCGCCGCGCCGGTCGACGTCGCCTTTCCGGTCGGGCCGGTCGGCGCGATCGGCGCAGCGGTGACAACATCATCGGCGCTGCCGCCGGGGTCGTCACTCGCGCCGGAGGTCGGGCGGATCTGCACCTTGCCGGCGACGGTGGCGATGCGCGCGGTTTGCCGGCGATCCTTCGCGCCAGCGTCGGCCAGGCCGTCGAGCCAGCCGCGACTGGTGCCGGTGCCGGTCGTCTTCGGCGGCGCTACATCGTCGTCCGTCTCATCGGCTTCGTCGTCGTCATCATCTTCGTACTCGTACTCGTCATCATCATTCTCTTCGCCGTCGAAGTCGCCGTCGTCGAAGTCGCCGTCATCATCTTCGTCGCCTGCAGCGGCGGTGCGCTTTTCAGCCGCCGGCTCCTGCTTGTCGCCGAGCAACTGGTCGATCTGGCCGGACTCCGCGGCCTCGCGCAGGCGGTCGGCCGCGTCGAAGTCGATCAGGCTGCGCTCGAGCAGCAACCGCAGCAGGGTGCCGCCTACCGCCGCGTCGGTGGCCGCGCGTTCGGTGGCGTCAGCAGGCGGTCCGTCGGCCAGCACGCGTTCCCACTCGGCCGGGTCGAGCAGACCGAGATGGCAGGCCAGGTGGCCAATGCGCCGGTTGTCGTGGGACCACTCGCTCGTCGTCATCGTCTGCTGCCGCGAGCCGTGCGCAGGTCATTGTCAACGGGCAGCCGCGCGACAGCAAGCCGTCACTTGCGGGCCACGGCGTAGAGGTCCACCAGATTGTTCGTGTCGCCGGCCCCGGCTGGCGACAAGGTGCGGAACACAATCTGCCGGCCGTCGGGTGAAATCAGCAGATTGCGAGCGCTGCCAGCGGGCAACTCCAGGCCGGACGAGTCGAGGCTGACCCGGCTGGTCGTAACGGCCATGCGGTCGAACAGGCACGTGTCTTCGCCGGCGTTGGCGTCACCTCCGACAAGATTGGTCGCCGACGAGTTGAACACGCAGTAGCGGCCGTCCGCGCTGAGCCACGGCGTCTGTGCCGCGCAATCGCCATCGCCAACCGCGGCGCCGCCGGAGCGTCGCCATGCACTGTCGGGGCAGGTTGCCGGGAGGAGGCAAGCCAGGCCGGCATGCTGCCGCTCACGGCCCCGCATCGGCAAACGTGCCTGAGGACCGCTGGCCGACGCTACGGCAGCCCGACGATGTAGGTCACCCACGCGTCCTCGTTCTCGACCTTCTCCTTCTTCGAGAACACGCCGTTACCCTCACCCTTCGAGTTGGAGCCTTCCCAGTACACCTCGGTGGAGGCGAAGCCGGCTTCCATCAGCACTTCGCGGATCTCGGCGATCGTCCACAGCCGCCAGTCGTAGGTGAAAGCCTTGCGCCACTCGCTGCCGTCCTCGAACAGGAAGTGGATATGGCAGAGGATCTCGCTCGAGATCGGGTCGTACTGGTTCTGGTCCCACACGTACGTGAACCCTTCGTACTCCGTCTCCTCCTCGCCGACCCGCTGCGAGTCGGGCCCGCCGAAGATGTCGCAGACGAAGATGCCGTCCTTCGCCACGCCCTTGCGCGCCGCGGTGAAGTACTCGAGCAACTGCTTGCGCGTCTTGAAGCAGCAGTACGAGAAGTTGCCGGCGTAGACGACCTCGGCCTTCTGTTTGGCGGCGGCCGGGTCGAGTACGTTGAGTTCGTGCAGGTGCAGGCGCGAGAACTGGTCCTGGTTCAGGCCGTCGGCGTTGTGCTCGAGGCCCCACTTGATCGGCTCGGGATCAATGTCGAGGCCGACCGCCACGTTGTCCTTGTGCGCCTTGACCCATTCGCAGCACAGGTAGGCGGCGGCGCAGAAATCCTCGCGCAGCGTGGTGGGCTTGCGGTTGTAGTGCTTGCGGAACACCTTGAGGAAGAAGTCGATCTCCGACTCCGGCGCCTGCACAGAACGCTGGTAGAGCACGTAGCGGTCGGCCGTGCTGGCCTGCGTGGGGCCGCTGCGCGACTTGCGGGCCCCGGTCTTCTTCTTCTTCGCGGTTTGCTTCCTGGTGCGGGTCGGCACGTGTTCAACCTGTCGGCGTCAGCGAGGTGGATGAATGAAGGAAAGAGGATGAACGCGGGAGAATAGCGCGACGCGTCGCGGGCGCCAGTCCGAATGTGCGCGGGTCAGTTGTTGAGCGACGCGAGGCACAGTTCGAGGTAGTCGTCGGGTGCTTCGCGCGCGTTGCGCGCCAGCTGCAGGTTCTGGCGGGCGCCGGGAATGTCACGCGCCGACCAGGCACACCGCGCGAGGGCCAGCCACGACAGGTTCCCTCCCAGGTCGCGCACACGCCTCAGCAGGGCTGCTCCGGGGGCGGCGGCGCGCCGGAAGGCGTACCACTCGCCGATTGTCCGCAAGGCACCGGCATCGTCCGGGTCGCTGTCCAGGCGCGCAGCAGCGGCGTCGAGTCGCGGCTGCCAGTCGCTGGTCTGCACACTCAGCGTGAGGTCGTACAGCACCACTTCGCCGACCTGGCTGGCGGTGGCAAGGAAGCGCCCGTTGGCCGTCGCCGCGAGCGCCATCTGCCGCAGTTGCCGCGTGGTCGGCCCGCGATAGCTGCGGATCTCGCCGCCGTGGTCGAGGTCCCACAACGTCAGCGAGCCGTCGTCGCCGGTGCTGGCCGCGAAGCGCAGCGTCGGATCGAGCGTCACGTCGCGCACCTCGCCGCTGTGGCCGGTGAAGTTCTGCAGCACGGCACCGCTGACCGCGTCGTGCAGCCGCACGATCTGGTCGACGCCGCCGGACAGGATCAGCTCGCGCGACCCGTGTCGCACCCAGTCGACACTGGTGACCCAGTTGGCGTGGCGGGTCAGCTCGCGCACGAGCGTGCCGTTCGCCAGGTCGACAATGCGCAGGCGGTTGTCGTTGTCGCCGATCAGCACTTGTGTGCCGTCGGGCGACACCACCGCGCAGGTGACGGCCGCGCCCGCGTTCATCGACAGGAGCACCTCGCCGGTGTCGATGCGATGGACCCGCAGGATGCCGTCGTTGCCGCCACCGGTGACCAGCGTGTTGCCATCCGGCGAGCAGGTCAGCGCCAGGACCGAGCCGGTGTGGGGTGTGAAGTCGCGGATCGCGCGGCCGGTCAGGAGGTTCCAGAGCACCACGCGACCGTGAAGGCCGGCACTGAACAGCGTGTACGAATCCGGCCGGAACCGCACGACCCGGCATTGCGACGGATGCGCGGCGAGTTCGCGCAACAGGTTGCCGGTCGCGACATCGAACACGCGGACGCTGCCGGTCTCGTCGCCGATCGCCAGCAAGCGGCCGTCGTCCGACAGGTCGGCGGTCCAGATCGTGGTCAGGCTCGCCTGGAATCGATCATTCGCCGCGAAGTGGACGCTCCAGGTCATGACCTTCTGGTCCATGCCGGCCGAGACCAGCATGTTGAACGTCGGCGCGATGGCGACGCGCACCACCGAGCCGCGGTGGCCGATGCAGCGGCGGATCACCTCGCCGTTGTCCATCCGGAACAGCAACAACTGGTGGTCGAGGCTGCCCGAGAGGATGAAGGCGTCGTTGGGTCCCACCGCGACATCGCAGACCCAGCCGGTGTGGCCCTGGTAGAGCGCCATCGCGGCGCCCGTCGCAACGTCCCACAATCGCAGGTTCTGGTCACCGCCGCCGGACACCAGCACGGTACCGGCGTGCGTGAAAGCCAGCGCCAGGACCTGGCCGCACCTCGCGGACCAATTGCGCAGCGGAGCATACGTGTCGAGATTCCACACGGTGATCGTGCCGTCGGCGCTACCGGTGGCAAGCAGGTGGTCGTCATCGGTGAGCGAGATGCCGTTGATGGCGCCGCGATGCCCGCGCAGCACCTTCAACGGGGCGTTGCTGGCCATGTCCCACACAATCGCCAGACCGTCGTTGCCGGCCGAGATGCATCGCTGGTTGTCGCGGGTGAACAGGATCCGGCGGGCGTGCGCCGAGTGGCCGCTGAGGACGGCAGTCTGACGGCCGCTGACGATGTCCCAGACCCACAGGTCGGCGCGATCGCGCACACTGCAGACCAGCGTGCGGCTGTCGTAGCTCACCGCGATCGCGAACACCTCGCCGAGCACGGGCGGCGTCTCGATCGTGCGCGTGACGCGCCCGGTGAGCACGTTGCGCAGCGTGAACCGGCCGTTCCCGTGCGTGGCGGCCAGCATGCCGTCGGCCGAGAAGTTCGCGTTGCTGGCAGCGTCCCACTCCATCAGGGGAGGTGGCGCGACCGAAATGCGGTGGCCGAGACCGAGCTCGGCGCGGAAGGTCGGCTCACCCAGGCCGGTGTACAGGCTGAACGCGTCGCGGTAGCGCGACTCGGCCTCGAACACGCGGTTGCCGTTGAGCAGCGCATCGCCCTGCGCGACGAAGCTGTTGGCGAGCTGCAGCTTCGAATCGCGTTCGGCGGCTCGTGCGCGCTCCGCTTCGGTGGCCGAGCTCTCCTCGGCATCACGCGCGCGTCGGGCCTCTTCGGCCGCCAGTTCCTTCGCCTCGAGCGCCTCGCGGGCCTGCTCGTTCGCGCGCTGCTCCTGCAACTGCGCCTCGGCCCGGCCGCGGTCCAGGCGGATGATGAAGGCAATCACGAGCGCGACCATGATCACAGCGGCCGACGTGGCGGTGATCACGGTGCCCTTGTGGCGCGAGGCCCAGCGGCGCACCAGATGCAGCGTCGAGTACGTCGCGGCGGTGAGCAGCCGGCCACCGAGATACGCGTCGACGTCGTTGCGCAAGTCGTCGACCGTGGCGTAGCGGTCGGTCCGCGCGAACGCCATCGCCTTGATCACCACGGCTTCGAGCTCGGCCGGCACATCGTGCGCAGCCCGCGCAGAGGGCGACGCCAGCCGGCCGCGGCGCACCTGGTCGAGCACATGCAGCGTGTCGTCGCTGGTGTACGGCGGCACACCGCTGACAATGTTGTAGAGGATCGCGCCGAGCGCGAAGACATCGGCCCGCTCGTCCATCGACGACATCTCGCCGCGCGCCTGTTCCGGCGGCATGAACGCCGGCGTGCCGAACACGGAACCGTCCATCGTCACCTGCGCGCCGGTCGATCGCCGGTCGGTGACGATCGTGCGCTCGCGCCCGCCGATCGGCTTGGCGAGCCCCCAGTCCACGACGAGCACCTCGCCGAAGTCGCCGACCATCACGTTGGCCGGCTTGAGGTCGCGATGGATCACGCCGCGACTGTGCGCGTACGCGACCGCGTCGCAGACCTTCACGAAGATCTCGAGCAGTCGGCGGCCGCGCGTGATCCACGGGTCGCCGGGCCGCCTCGCCAGCTCGGCCATCGTCTCGCGGATCACCACGTGCAGGTCGCGGCCGCGGATGCGCTTCATCGTGAGGTACGGCGCGCCCGCCTGGTCAAAGCCCAGTTCGTGCACCGGCACGATGTTGGGATGCTCCAGCTGCCCCGTGATCTGCGCCTCGTCGATGAATGCGGCGACGTTGCGCGCGCCGGTGCGGAGCAGCGATTTGATTGCGACCTCGCGCCGCAGCGTGTCGTCGAATGCGGCGCGCACCACGCCGAGGCCGCCGCGGCCGAGTTCGTCGAGCAGGCGCAGCCGTTGCATGCCCACCACGCGGGGCACTTCGCGGGTCAACTCCACGCTGCGTGTGCGCGCCGGCAACGTGGGCGCAAAGTCGGCCGGCGGCAGGTCGGTGCCCGAGAGCGCGAGCTGGGTGTGCGGGTACGCGGCCACATCGTCCAGGCCGTCGGCGTCGGCGTCATCCGTCGCCGGGTCGACCGGGGCTGCAGGTGGCGGTGGGGGAGGCCGCTGCCGAACCGGGCGGCCGGCGCCGGGACGTTCCGGCGGACCTGGTTGCGGGTCGATTGCCACGTGGCATCCGTGTTCCGGCCGGGAGTGCGGTCAATCTACCACGGGCCACAATCTCACGCGTCGGTCGAGTCATCCGGCCGACGCATCGACTCGGCCCACTCGAGGAACTGCACGCCGAGGCCGCCGGAGTGTTGCCGGATCTCGTTGAGCAGGTCGGTGGTGACTTCGCGCTGCGCCCAGCGCCAGGTCACCGGGCCGTGACCGGTGGCAATCAGCGCGTCGAGCAACTGCAGCACGGCGCGGGCGTGGTCCGCGAACGCCGAACTCCATGCCGGCCGCACGATCAGGCCGTGGTCGGCGTCGGCCTGCAGGTGCACCAGTGGCTGCGTCGACTCGCCCTCGTAGGCCAGCGCCACGCGCTCGGCCTGGCGTTCGATGCGCAGCCCGCAGAACATCGCCATCGCGTCGTCAATCGTGGCGACGCCACCGTGCGGGGCGTTTTTCACCAGGAACATGAAGTAGTCCGGCACGGTGTCGATCGGCCCGAGCGGCAGTTCGAGTGCGCCGCTGAAGTTGCGCACGTGCCGTTGCGTGCCGCGGAACGCGCCGACCTGCAGGCTGATCAGCGGCCCGTCCGGGTCGAGCATCGTGTCGATGTTCTCGCGCGTGATCTCCTCACCGCCGGCCTCCTCGAAGACGTGCGCACCCGCGAAATCGGCGATGCGCAGCGCCAGATCGAACGCGTCGGGAAAGTTGCGCAGGAAGCGCGGATTGGAATAGCTCAGCCGCAGCATCACCACGCCGCGGTCGTCGTCGTGGTGCGCGACGAACCACGGCTCGTTGGTGTCCGGGTAGTGCACCGCGAATGTGCCGTCGGCGACCTGCTCGGCCGGCGCGCCCTGCATCATCCGCTCGAAGTCCTCGCGTTCGATCCGCTCGGCACGCTTGAGGCCGTCATCGCTGTGGATGAACGAGTAGCGCTCGGCGCGCGAGATGTAGATGCAGTAGGGCATGGGGGCGCCCGCGGGGTCTGGTCAGTTGAAGCGGATACGCGGATCGACCACCGTGTACATGATGTCGGTGGCAATCAGCGCGAACACGTAGAGCACGCTGCCGAGGAAGACCATCGCGCGGACCACGGCAAAGTCCTTGTGATTGATCGCCTCGATGAGAAAGCTGCCGAGCCCGGGGATGCTGTAGAACTTCTCGAGCAGCAGGTTGCCCATGAAGAGGAACGGGATCGTCATCATCACCGAGGTGAGGATCGGGATCATCGCGTTCTTCAGTGCGTGGCGGAACAGTACCACGCTTTCGGGCAGGCCCTTGGCGCGGGCCGTGCGGATGTAGTCCTTGCCGATCTCCTCGAGGAACAGCGTACGGTAGAGCCGCACGCTGGCGCCCGTACCGGCCAGCAGGCCGATGATGATCGGCAACACCAGGTACTTCGCCTCGGCCAGCGCGACCTTCACGCCGAGGATGTTGACCTCGGCTGCGATCCCGAAGCCCGACACCGGCAGCCAGCGCAGCAGCACGCCGAGCACCACCTGCCCGGCCACGATGAACAGCAGGATGCTGATCGACATCATCAGCACACAGAGGATCGTGCCGAGATGGTCGAAGTACGTCGCGCGCCAGAACGCCAGCAGCATCGCGAAGAAGATGTTCACCGCCAGCGAGATGAAGAACAGTGGCACCGTGATCTGCAGCGACGGCATCATCCGCTGACGGATCTCGTAGTTGATCGGGATGTTGCTCTCGTCGGACTTGCCGAAGTCGAACCAGAGCAGCTGCAGCCCCTTCTGCCAGAAGATCGTCTGCGTAATCTGCGCGTCGAGCGACAGCGCATTGACCTTGTACAGCGCGATCGCGATGCGCCCGGCCTCGTCGTGCCCCTCTCCGTCCGGCATGCCGGCCGCCGCGTGGACGTTGATGACAAATGGCCCGGCCTGTTCGCGTGTGACGTCCAGCCATGCGGTTTCGTCGAGCTTCAGCGGGCTCCGGTTGCCGGACTCGAGTTCGATCAGCTCGGCCTCCAGGGGCACGCTGCGGCCGCGGACGAACTGCATGTTCAGACGGTAGTGGCCCGGCACGGCCGCCGGCAGCCAGACCATGGCGCCGGTCAGCTCGAGTGGCTTCTTCTGGCTGGTGCCGTCGCTGCCGGTGTAGTTGAGCTCGCGGATCAGCGTGCCGTCGGCGCGGTTTTCGGCCGTGGCCAGTCGATCGAAGCCGTTGTTGAAGAAGATCGGCAGGTGATAGTTGTGCTCGCGCTTCCAGCGCTCGATCTTCTCCGGCGTCACGTTGCGGCCGCCGAGCATCTCGCGGGCGATCCGGTCCGGCGAGTACACAACAAAGAACAGCGCGAACAGCAGCACATTCACCCCGATGACAATCGGGATCGAGAAGAGCAATCGCCGGATGATGTAGGCGAACATGCGCGCGCTGCGTATCGGGACGAACGGCCACCGGGAATGCGCGATTATCGCCGGCTCCGGTCGGTGTGCAAGGCGCGTCGCTACGGGCTGCAGTCAGATTCCGGCAGTCATGCAAGTGCCCAGAATGCCCGCGCGCCCGAACTGGCTCGAATGGCTGACATGGCCAATACGTGTAAATCGGCACAAAAAGGGCGGCTACCGTTTCGCGATCCGGCCCCAGCGTCTACAACCCTGGTGCGGGAACGGCCTCGCCATCCCTCTCTGACTCCTTAACAGCCCGTCGCGCCACCCGGGAGTTCTGCTTTGCTGCGCTCCACCGCTCTCGGCGAGATCGCAATCCAGACCGGACTCGTCAACGACGCCACCGCGCGGCTGATGGTGGCGAGTCACGAGGCTGTTGCGCCCGACTCGAACTTCGAGGAGTGGGCGCTGGGCGCGCGCTTCCTCGATGATCAGGGCGTGGTGACGCTGCGCAACGAATTCGCCGTACACCGGTATATCTGTGACACCTGCCAGACAACGTCAGCGGGCAACACGCTTGTTGGCGAGCGCGACCTCGAATGCCCGGTCTGCCACGGGCACAACCTGCGCAGCCTGACGGATGACGAAGACAGCCGTCTGACGATGGCCGGCAATCGTCAGGTGATCGTCGCACGGCCCAACAACCCGAACAGCGGCAGCTCGTCGTCCACCGAGATGAAGTCGCTGAAGCCCGGCGACGAGCGTCGCGGCCTCGGCAACGATCCGCTGAACCGCCACATGCCGCGCATGATCGGCCAGTGGCAGATCCTCGGCGAAGTCGGGCGCGGCGCGACCGGGTGTGTGTATCGCGCGCTCGACAACTCGCTCGACCGCCTCGTCGCCATCAAGGTGCTGCACAGCAGTGCGCCCTCGCACACCGAACGCTTTGCGCGCGAGGCCCGCGCCGCGGCGCGTCTCGACCACCGCGGCATCGTCAGCATCTACGACAACGGCATGCACGAGGGCCGGCCGTTCCTGGTGATGGAGTTCGTTGACGGCCGGTCGCTGCGCGAGGTGGTGGTCAACGACGGACCGATGCCGGTGGAGGACGCGCTCGAAACCGCGATCCAGGTGGCGGACGCCCTGCAGGCGGCCCACGTCGCCGGCATCGTCCACCGCGACGTGAAGCCCGCCAACATCATGACCGTCTCCGGGCAGCGCGGCATCAAGGTCACCGACTTCGGCCTCGCACGTCTGCTTGACGCGTCGGTTCGTCTGACCTCGCCCGGCGCGATCCTCGGCACGCCGCTGTTCATGGCGCCCGAGCAGGTGCAGGACGAAGCGATCACACCGGCCACCGACGTCTACGGACTGGGCGCGTCGCTCTATTGGCTGATGGCCGGCGAGCCGCCGTTCAAGACTGGCACGCACCTCATGATCATGCACCAGCATGTCACCGAGCCGTTCCCGTCGCTGATGGACAAGGTGCCGGGCATGGTGCGCGGCATCGACAAGGTGCTCGCGAAGATGTGCGCCAAGCGGCCGGCCGACCGCTATCAGTCGATGGCCGAGGCCGCCAACGCGATGGCCCTTGCGCTGCTGGATGCGAACGAATCGTCGGGCCGCATGCCCACGCTCGAGGTGCTGAACCGCGTGCAGGTGCCGACGCCGCCGAGCACGTTGCGCCAGGCCGTCGTCGCCGAGGCACGCAGTCTGCCGGTGGAAGTGGTCAGCATCACGGGCGCGCTCGACGCGGCCAAGTGGAAGCTGATCGAAGACGCGCTGCAGATCAACGAACCGGGCACGTCGTTCCACCTTGTGCTCGACTTCGGCGAGTGCCGGTCGGTGGCCAACCCCGCGCTGGGCGGCCTGCTGCGCGCCACCGAGACCCTTTCCAATCGTGGCGCGAAGATCGCGCTGGCCCGCATGCATGGTGGCGTGTCCGGCCTGCTGCAGCCGCTGTTGCTCAACAGCAACTGCATCGCCGCCGGGTCGATCACCGATGGCGTGAGCCGCGTGGGCGGCTGAGTGAGTTGACGATTCCATGGCTGCATCGCCGTTGATTGACGTTTCCGATTCGGTGCTGGTGCTGATCGACATGCAGCCGTCGCTGGTTCCGTTGATCATCGATCACGAAGCGGTCATCGACGCGCAGCGGCGGCTCATCGCTGTGGCGCGCGACCTTGCGGTGCCGATCCTTGTCACCGAGCAGTACCCATCCGGGCTTGGCACGACCATTCCGCCGCTCGTCGAGGCGCTCGGTGACGCGTACCGTCCGCTCGACAAGATGTCGTTCTCGGCATGGGGCGACGAGACGTTCCGCCATGCCCTCGCCGCCACCAACCGGCACACGCCGGTGCTGGTCGGCATCGAAAGCCACATCTGTGTCTGCCAGACCGCGCTCGAGGCGGCCGCAGCCGGGTACGATGTACATGTCGTGCCCGACGCAATCTCGGCGCGCAACGAGGACGGCCGTCGCTTCGGCGTGGAACGCATGCAGCGCTACGGCATCCCGTTCGATACGCGGGAGATGGTGATCTACCAGTGGCTGCGCCGCGCCGGGACGCCCGCGTTCAAGCAGGCGCTGAAGCACGTCAAGTGACGCTCACCGACGGAACCCACCCACACCACCCTGCACCCCACGTCCCGGCCGGCGCGGCCGGCGCGTTCGAGCCGGGCGACGACGCGTTCGTCTCGCGGCGGATGATCATCGCGTTCGTGTCCGGCGCATTGCTGGTCGGCCTGGTGGCGGTGCTCGCGATCTCGTCGCTCACCACACCCGGCGCCACGCCGGTGACGCCGCCCGCGGGTGGCGGCGGCCGGACCAATCAGACGCGTCCTGTTCACGCAAGCGGCATCGCACTCGATGACCCGACGACCTGCGCGCCGTGTCACGCCGCCATCCACACCGAGTGGCTCGCCTCGCAGCATCGCACGTCGCGCACCGACGACGCGCTGCGCACGCTGAGCATCTTCATCCGATCCGACCCGGCCGCGCCCGAATGCGTGGCGTGTCACCGGCCGTCGCCGATCCTCGAGTTGCCCGACGAGACGACCGACGCCCGGACGGCGGTGGCCCTTCCGTGGCCGCGTGACGGGCGCGAATCCGATGGTGTCGATTGCGCGGCGTGCCACGTGCGCAACGGGCGGATCGTCGGCGCCGGGCGCAGCAGTTCGCGTGACACGGCCGGGTGCGCGCCGCTCGTGCAGCCGCGACTCGCCACCTCGGCCGCGTGCGCCAACTGCCATCAGTCGTATCTGCCCGGCACAAAGCACTCGTTCGACGAGTGGGCGGCCGACGCGCTGACCGACCAGACCTGCGCGGACTGTCACATGCCGTGGGCCGACGGCGGACCCGCGGGTGGCGCCGGTCGACATCGGGCACACGTGATGCCCGGCGGTCACGATGCCGCGTTCGTGCGTGCCGCGATCGGGCTGAGCGCGCAGACCGACGCGCCGGCGCAGAGCGTGGTCGTCACGCTGGAGAATCGCGGCACCGGCCATCGGCTGCCCACCGGCTACCGCATTCGCCGCATTCGCCTGGTGGTCACACTGCACGACGCTACGGGCACCGCGATCGCGCGCCGCGACTACACGATGCAGAAGCCCAGTCGTTGGGCCGGCACCGATGGCCTGCAGATCCCGCATGGCGCCAGCCAGGAGTTCACGTTCGCTTTCGCCGACGCCACCACGTGGGGCAACGCGAGCTCCGCCCACATCGAGTTGCGCTACATGCTCTGGCCGCGCGACGAGGGCGAACTGGTCGGCGAGGCCACGGTGGCGATTCCGCGCTGACTCAACGTACACTCCGGCAGACTGCTCACCCTTGCCCACGCGCTTCACCCCGTGACCGCTGCCCGCGATTCCAACCTCACCTGGCATGACGGCACGGTCCGCCGCGACCATCGCGAGCAATTGCTCGGCCAGCGCGGCACGGTCGTGTGGCTTACGGGCCTGTCCGGGTCCGGCAAGTCCACGCTCGCCCGCGCGCTCGAAGAGCGGCTGACTCACGACGGCCGCCTCGCGTACGTGCTCGACGGCGACAACATCCGCCACGGCCTGAACGCCGACCTCGGCTTCTCACCCACCGATCGTGTCGAGAACATCCGTCGCATCGGCGAGGTGGCGGCGCTGTTCGCCGACGCCGGTCTGCTGGTGCTGGTCGCGTTCATCTCGCCCTACCGGTCCGATCGCGCGTCTGTGCGCGAGCGCGTGGGTGCGGCGTCGTTCGTGGAGGTGCACGTCGACGCGGCGCTCGCGGTCTGCGAGCAGCGCGACCCCAAGGGCCTGTATGCGAAGGCCCGCGCCGGCGAGATCGCCGATTTCACCGGCGTGTCGGCCTCGGCGCCGTACGAGGCGCCGGAGCAGCCCGACGTGCGGGTCAACACCGGTGCCATGCCCCTGGATGCCTGCGTGGCGCGGGTACTCGATCATCTCCGTGAGCGCGGCGCACTCGGCAGCGCCGGCTGATCCGATGATGACGCCGGACGACTACTGCATGTTCCGCGAGTGGCTCGACCGGCCGCCGTCGGTGTTCCTGGCCGAACCCGACATGCTTGATGAACTGCATCCGCACGATGTGCCCGACGACCCCGAGTGGCCGACGCCGGGCGGCACACTGGGCACCAGCTACCCGCAGGTTCGCTCGCTGTTGCAGCGCCTGCGACACGCCCAGCAGGTGGTGTGCGCGCTGACCAGCGTCGAGATGGTGCTGGCGGTCTGGGATCGCTGGATGAACGACAACCAGCAGGCGACCACTTCCGCGCCACGGCGGGCCGTGAAGCAGACATGGGAGGTGCTGACCGGCGGCATCGACTGGAGCCTCGGCCTGAAGCAGAGCGTGCTGGCGGCGCGCAACCAGGCGATCGCGGCCGATGCGCGGGCCGCATCCCTTGTGGCAGCCGCCGCGGCGTCCGCCTACTCGTCGGCCAACAAGAACCTGTTCCTGCAGAGCGGCATGCGCTCCGATCAGGCCACCGACGCGCTCGCCGCGGCCGCCGTCGACGAGGCGTTCCAGGCGTGGCTGACCGATCGCGTGAGGCATGTCCGGCGGCGGCGTGCATGGGAGATCGCGCCGGAGGCGATGCGCGACGAGTTCCACGATCGTTGGTGGGCGCGCTGCCGTTGCCGCCTGGCGTTCCGCAACGCAGACAGCGCGGAACTCGCGTAGCCGGGTGTATGCCCCTGCGACAATGCCCTTGCGCCAATCCGGCACCGGGTACCACCATAGGCGGATTCCCGCGCATCCCCCGTCCCGATGCAACCTCCGCCGACCTACCGTAACGCCGACGATTCGCCCCGCTCCCCGCGAGCGAGTGGTGAGCGTTCGATCCCGCGCGTGCCGGTCGGGTTCCGTCGCTACGAGTTGCAGCACCGGCTCGGCACCGGCGCGTTCGGCGTGGTGTACGCGGCGCATGACGCGTCGCTGCGCCGCATGACGGCCGTGAAGCTGTTGCGCGACACGGCCGATCGAGCGGCCGTCGAGAGCTTCGTCGAAGAGGCGCAGATTGCCGGACAGCTCGAGCATCCGAACATCGTGCCGGTGCACGAGCTCGGCGAGGACGATCGCGCCCGGCCGTACATGACGATGAAGCTCGTCAGCGGCGAGACGCTCGGCGAGATCATATCGCGCGCAAAGAAGCAGCGGCGGCGCAGCACACTCGGCGACCTGATCGAGGACGGCCGCCTGCCCACGATCCGCAAGGTCTGCGATGCGATCGCCTACGCGCACAGCCGCGGCGTGATCCATCGCGATCTCAAGCCGGACAACGTGATGGTCGGGCCGTTCGGCGAGGTACTGGTGATGGACTGGGGTCTGGCACGGCCGATCAACCGGCCCGACCGCCCGCCGTCGCCGGTGTCGACCACGGTGCGTGCCAGCCGCGGCAGCAACCTCACGCGCCACGGCGATGTGATCGGCACGCCGCTCTACATGTCGCCCGAGCAGGCACTCGGCGAGGTCGAGTTGCTCGACGAGCGCACCGACATCTTCGCGCTGGGAGCCACGCTGTACGAGGTGCTGACGCTGTCGCCACCGTGGGCCGCGCGCACGAGCGACGAGGTGATCGAGGCCGCGCGTCGTAGCCGCGCACTGCCACCGCGCCGTCGCGCGCCCGGCCTGAACATCCCGCGCGAGCTCGACGCGATCGTGCGCATGGCGATGGCCCCCGACCCGGCTGACCGCTACCAGCATGTCGAGCAGATGGCGCAGGACATCGACGCGTTCCTCGGCACGCGTTCCGGCATCGCCTGGAAAGACGGCCTGCCGATGCGCGTCGCCAAGTGGGCGCGCCGCAATCCCGGCTGGGCAATGGGCAGCGGCGTGGCCACCATCTGCGTCCTGATGGTGGCGCTCGTGCTCGTGTTCGCACTGCGCGCGATGGAGAGTGCGCACCTGGCCACCGCCGAGTCGGAACGCCAGCGCACCGAATCCGACCGGCAGCGTGAGGAGTCGGAGCGTCAGCGCGAGCTGGCCGAACAGCAGGCCAGGATCGCCGAGTACGAGCACCTCGCCCGCGAGGGTCAGCTCGCCGAGCTGGCCGAGCGCCTGGGTGGCAAGGTGCAGGTGGCCGGACAGCGGGCGCGCGACGAGTTCCAGAAGGCGTGGGCCGATGCGCGCCGGCGAGGCGAGTCGGATCAGCAGTTCGTGGACTCGCTCGGCGGCGAGCGCATCCAGGAGTACATCCACGAGATCACAGCGGTGGTCGAAAGCAGCGAGCAACTCGGCCGGACGTTGCACACCGCCGAGGATCTGCATTGCATCGGTCTGCTCTACACGATGGGACTCGGTCAGCATGACGAGGCGCTGCGCTGGTACGACCGCGCGATCCGCATGGACCCCGGCCTGCGCGCTGCCTGGCTGAACAAGGCCAACTGCCTGCGAATTCTCGGCCGGCGCGATCAGCAATTGGCAACGCTCAACGAGTACCTCGCCGATCATGGCGGCGACTGGTCGGCGCTGTTCCAGCGTGGCAACGCGTACATGGACAACGGCGACAACGAGATGGCGATCGCCGACTACTCGTCGGTGGTGCGGCTCAAGCCGGATCATGCAGAGGCGTGGGTCAACCGCGCGAGCCTGCGGTTCAAGGCGCGCGACTTCCACGGTGCGCTGCAGGACGCGACCCGTGCGACCGAGGCCAACCCCAACCTCTGGCAGGCCTGGGCCAACCTTGCGGGCGCGCAGAGCAACACTGGCAGCCCGGACCGGGCGGTCGAAAGCATGATCCGCGCCTGGCGGCTGTGCCCGGACCGCGACACACGGCGCGCGCTGGCCGGCGAAGTGCGCAAGCTGGGCGGCACCGTACCGCCCGAATGAGCCGCGCGGGTGAACCGTCTGACAGGCGACCGGCGAAGGCCGGGATTGTTGCCAACAAGCATCCCAGCACGTAGCTTGTGTGTCCCGCGCTCCGGGACGTCCCGCCTCGGTCGCTCACCCTCCGGCAACATCTGTGTTCAAGCGCCTGTTCGACATCGCCGGTGCGTTGCTGCTGCTGGTCCCTGCCGCGCCAGTGATCGCCCTGATTGCATTGGCAATCAAGCTCGACGATCCGGGCCCGGTCTTCTTCCGCCAGACGCGTGTGGGAAAGGGCGGCCGGCCGTTCCTGATGCTCAAGTTCCGCAAGATGCCGGTCGTCATGCGGGCCCAGGGACCGATGCTCACGCGCCGGTTTGATCCGCGACTGACGCGCGTCGGACGCTGGCTGGAGCGCACCAAGCTCGACGAGTTGCCGCAGTTGTTCAACGTGCTGCGCGGCGACATGAGCCTGATCGGTCCGCGGCCCGAGGTCGAGCG
The DNA here is from genome assembly GCA_050249295.1 of Planctomycetota bacterium. Classification (GTDB taxonomy): domain Bacteria; phylum Planctomycetota; class UBA8742; order SKZP01; family SKZP01; genus JBFWQT01. The sequence continues at coordinate 20,905 of JBFWQT010000003.1, read as the reverse complement.
GTTCGTGAACATGGCGGACCCGCGCTGGCAACGCGTGCTGCAGGTGCCGCCCGGCATCTTCGGCCTGACGCAGATGCGCTACCGCAACGAATCGGAGCTCTACCCGACGCAGTGTGACGACATCGAGGCGTGGTATCGCCACGAGATCCTGCCGGCCAAACTCGAGTCCGACATGGACTACGTCAGCCGGGCCGGTCTTGTCGCCGACCTCCGCCTGTTGTTCGGGTGCGTGCTGGTGTCGGTGTTCGGCGCGGTCACGGGCAAGGGTCTGCGACGACACCTCACGCCGCTGGGTATGCTGCTCAGCGACCTGGTGGTGGCCGGCGCCAGCTTCGCCGTGGCCTGCCTGTTCCGCCTGGAAGAGGGGCTCACCACCGAAGCGGGCCTGGCCGGTGGCGTGATCGCCGTCGTGATGCTGCGCGGAGCGGTGTTCCTGGCGGCCGGCACGTATCGGCGGCGACCGTCGACGCTGACCTACGCCGACCTGATCCGTATCGCGCAGACGGTGCTGTTCGGCTCCGTCCTGCTGTTGCTGGCGCATCCGCTGGTTCGCTCGCTGACCGGCTTCAGCATTCCGCGCACCGTGATCCTGATGGATGCGCTGATGCTGACGATGCTGATGATGGGCAAGGCGCACGTGATCCAGCAGTTGCTGCAGGTGCGGTCGCGCTCGGTGCGGCGGATGCGCCTGCCCGTGTCGATGGGCCTCGTGTCGACGTTCGCGTTTGCCAGCGTGGCGCTGCTGTGGCTGTTTGCCGGCGCGCGGTTCAGCGTGCCGATGATCACGCTGCTGGGCGCGACCGCGGTGACTCGCGGCTACCTCTACCTGCGCCACGGTGTGTCGCGGACGTCGCCCGGCTGGAGCTTCCTCGTTTATGACGTGCCCGGCATGCTCCGCGCCGCAGCGATCGGATCGCTGCTGCTGGCGGCCGTCGACAACCTGAATTCGACCGGCTTGCTGACCCCGGGCGTGCTGCTGCTCGAACTCGGCACGACGATGCTGCTGACGGTGGCCGCCAACCGGCTTGCACAGCGCCTTGGCAGCGACGTGCGCCGCGGCGCGGACGCCGCCGAAGGGCGCGCGCTGATGGTCGGCATCGGTGCCGACACCGAACACTGGCTGACCTGGATTGATCATCTGCCGCCCGATCAGCGCCCGCTGCTGGCCGGGCTGGTGTGCGCCACTCACACGCCGCAATCGCAGACGATCAATCATGTGCCGGTGGTCGGCCGCGTTGCCGACCTTGGTGGCTTGCTCGATTCGCGGCCGATTCGCCTGGTGCTGGTCAACCGGACCGAGCTGTCGGCCGGCCAGTTCGATGATGTCGAGACAGTGTGCCGCGAGCGCGGCGTGCCGCTGCGCGAGTTGCCGCGCGCGGACGAGTTGTTCGCCACAGCGTCCGGCGACTCGCTACCGGCCCTGTCGGTGTTGCCGCCGGCGCCACAGGTGAATGCCGTGCATGACGCCGACCAGCCGCTGATCGAGTCGTCGTCGGGCTCGGATGCCAACATCCCGGCCGACGCCAGCGGATCGGGCAGCGGCGTGGTCGCGATGTCCGCCACCGACAGCGAGCGCTTCAGCGCGTCGTAGTGTGGTGCACGACGACGATCGTGCGGTGACAGCGCGACAGCGCATCGCTACAAATGAGTGCGCGTCCTCGACGACCCTGACCGGCTGAACTGTGTACACCCGCGACGCGACTGTCGAATTCCTGCCCCAGAGCTCCGGCGCGCGCCTGAGCCCCGGGACGTGGTTCGTGATCCTCGCGGCGTTCCATGTGGTGCTGGGCGTTGCCATGCACCGCTTGCCGGTCATCGGCCAGGTGCACGCCTGGTGCGCCCTGACGTTCGCGCTGTACCTCGGCCTGACGCGGATTCATCCGTCTCGCGTGATCGCGGTGTGCTTCTACATCACCGGTTCGGAGGTCCTGTGGCGCATGTGCCAGGTGCCGATCCGTTGGGAGTTCGGCAAGCTGGCGCTGATCGCGATCGCGGTCGTGGCCATCCTGCGCCGCGGGTATGCGCGTCTGCCGGTGCTGCCTCTGCTGTATGTGGCGTTGTTGACGCCGTCCGTGGTGCTCACCATGGCCGATGGCGACATCCTTGATGCCGTGCGCACTGCCACGTTCTGTCTTGCCGGCCCGGCCGCGCTGTTCTTCATGGCATGGCTCTGCTCACATTGCCGGACCGACTACGCCGGCTTCCAGCGGGTGATCGCCGGTGCCGCATTGCCCGCCTTCGCGATGATCGGCCAGATTGTGTGGACGCTGGCGGGACGCGGCGGGCTCAGTCAGGTTGTGTTCTCCAACGAGTCCAACTTTGCAACCAGCGGCGGATTCGGGCCCAACCAGGTGTCGGCCGCGATGGCGTTTGCCGCGCTGATTGCGTGGTTTGCGTGCCTGCTTGCGCCGGCGCGTGCGCGGGCCTACCGCTGGCTGCTCTTCGCGTCGGCTCTGTTGTTCACCGCACAGTGCCTGATCACCTTCTCGCGCACCGGTCTCTACCTGCTGGTACTCAGCGTCGGTACGTCGTTCGCATTCATGGCACGCACGCCACGGGCCAGAATGAACCTGGTCGTTGGCCTGTTGCTGGCCGTGCTCACGCTCGCGGTTGTGGTCGTGCCAGCTCTGGATTACGCCACCGGCGGCGCGTTCATGACACGCTTCACCGACACCAACGATTCGCATCGCAGCGAGCTGGCGTGGATGCAGTTGCGCATCTGGTTTGACCACCCCCTGTTCGGCGTCGGTCCCGGCGAGAGCCTCAAGGGCTACGCGGCACACACCGAGTACACGCGCATGGTGGCCGAACACGGCTGGTTCGGCATGCTGTCGCTGATGATGCTCGCCGGCGTCGTCCTGCACGCGCTCACCCGGCCGCAACCGCCGACGGCACGCGCCATGATCGCCGGCCTCGTGGCCTTCGGCCTGGCCTACATGGTGCCCAGCGCCACGCGAATGGTGGTGCCGGCGGCGTGCATCGGCATCGGCTACATCAACATCATCGACGACTCCGCGCGTGACACGCCGCCACCGCTGCCGGTCCTTGTGCGAGCCCCGGCGCAAGCACGAGCGTTGCCATGAGCGGCCCGCACGCGTCGACACCATGCGTGCTCTTCGTCGGCAACTACCTGCACGGCGCCGGCCGTCCGCAGATCAGTGCCGAGATCGCAGCGCGGCTTTCAACCGGTGGTCTGGCCGTGCGCACGGTCTCGCCCTTGCGTTGGCCGCCAGCCCGCCTGCTGCACATGGCTGGCAGCGTGTGGTGGAGACGGGGCACGCTGGGTGCGGTGTGCATCGACGTGTTCAGCAGTGCGGCGTTCCGCTTCGCCGAGCTCTGCTCCCGGCTCGCGCACCGCCGCTGTCCGATTGTGCTGGTACTGCACGGCGGCAACCTCCCGGAACTAGCGCAACGCCAGCCGGCCCGACTCAAGCGCACGCTTGAACGCGCCGATGTCGTGGTCTCCCCGTCGTCCTGGCTGCGCGACCAGCTGCAGCATCTGCGTGCCGACATCCGCGTGATCGGCAACCCGCTGGATGTGGCCCGCTACGCCGCGCCGGACCGACCGCTCCCGCCGGCACCGCACATGCTCTGGCTGCGCGCGTTCCATGCGATCTACCAGCCGGACATGGCCGTCCGCGTGTTGCATGCGCTATCGGCCACGCACCCGACGGCACGACTGACGATGATCGGGCCCGACAAGGGCGACGGCTCGCGCCAGCGGGTGCTCGATGTCGCCAGCAAACTCTGCGTGACCCAGCGGATGACGCTGCACGATGCGATCCCGCGCGACGAGGTGCCCGCCACGCTGGCGGCACACCACGGCGTGTTCATCAACACCACGTCGGTGGACAACACGCCGGTGAGCGTCCTCGAAGCGATGTCCAGTCGGCTGCCGGTCGTCAGCACCGACGTCGGCGGTGTGCCCCATATCGCGCCGCACGAGCAACGCGCGCTGCTCGCCCCGCCGGACGACGCGGCCGCGTTTGCGGCTGCGGTGGCACGACTGGCCGACGACGCCGCACTCGCCAGCCGGCTGATCGACAACGCGTCGGCCTTCGTGGCCACGCAGGACTGGTCGGCGATCCTGCCGCAGTGGCGCGAGCTGTTCGTCTCGCTCGCTCAGTCGCGCTCCTGCTCGGCAAACACCTCGGCCATGAACGTGTAGAGCTGCGTCCGCGGACTCTCGAGCGCGGTCGCGGGCAACCCTGCCTTGCGCAGGGTGTGGTGCACGAACGCGTCGCGATCCCAACCCCACTCGCCCGGCACCTGCGGCAGCAAGAGGCCCGACCGGCGGCCATCGTCGACGTACAGCCCGTGCACGCCGACGACAATCTCGTCGACGCTGTCGATCTTGCGCATCGGTGTCAGCGCGGAGATGTCGATCACCAGGTCGGTCAACTCGTCCGCGGTCACCGGGCCGAAGCGAGGGTCGCGCGATGCCGCCGACGTTGCCGCGTCGCGCACGCTGAGCCACAGCGGCTTCACCGGTTCAATCAGTCCGACGCACCCGCGTAACCGACCGAGCTTGTGCAGGGTGACAAACGCGCCGCGCGCCTCGTCGACAACGTTCGACGCCGCAACCGGCCGTGCAGGCAACGTCGCGGCCCCGGTTGTCGCGGCCACAGCCTGACGCGCGAGGCCGAGCAGCAGTCGCCGATCAGAATCCGGAATCGTGTGCGGTTCCATGCACACAACATCCGACGCGAGCCGCATTGACGCAAGCCCTGCGCGATCAGGCCACGCGCGCCATGCGCTGGCTGATCGGTCCCGGCACCGTTACCTGGCCGGTCGGCATCCACACCTGCAACAAGACTGACTGGATCAGACCGGCCGGGCACGGCAGCAGGTCGAGCAGGCCATCGGCCGAGCAGGTGAGGTCGCGGCGCATGCCCGGCACAACCTCTTCGGCGTACACAAAGATCTCGCCGCGCAACGGCAGACGCCGCCCGGCCGGCAGTTGCGCCTCGGCCTTGACGAACAGCGGCACGAGCGGACGGGTGCGGCCCAGCACGTTGTGCACGGTGAGCGAGATGCGACGACCCGGGCCCATCGCGCTGCCGGGCACGCGGAACGCCCCGGCAAGCCACGCCCCGGCAAACGGCTGGCCCTGCTGATCGAGCGACGGCGACACCGTGTCCGCACCGACGCGTTGCGCGCCACGCTGTTCGATCGACAAGTCGCTCACGCGCACGCCGGTCAGCGAGCAGCCCTGGCCGCAGTGACGGGCGAAGCGCGCACCGAGACGGCGCAGCTCGGCCTCGGCGTCGGTCTCCTTGCGCAGCAGCCGCGTGGCGCGGCGACGACCCTCGCGGCCGTGCAACCGCTGGACGACCTGCAGCCAGGTCTCGAGCAGCTCGCGATCGCTGGTCTCGTTCCAGGCGCTGCCGTTGGCAGCCAGGCGACGATCATTGTTCTCGCGCAGGCGCTGCAGCAGTCCGAGCAGCCCGCACTCGGCCGCCAGACCACCCCGCAGGACCGTCAGCGAGCGGTCGCGCGCTTCGGCGTGCTGCGCCGAGAGGGCGGCAGCGAGGCGGATGGTGTTGGGGCCGGCCGATTGCAGGATCATGGTTCCAGACGGGATGGCGATGTGGTGGTGTCAGGACGGTTCAGCAAACACTGGTGGTTCAGCGCGACGGAATGGCGGTCAGTCCGGCCTGCGCTGCAGTCTCTTTGTCGGCCGTGATCAACTCCGGATTCAGGGCCAGATCATCCAGGCCGAGATGCGTGCACAGCGCGGGCGGTTCGAGCGGCGGCACGCACACCTCGAGGGCAAACGGCGGCGCTTCGACCAACTCCAGCCGGCCCGCGGTACGGCACACCAGGCGGGTGCAGAACGATCCGTCCGGCTGCGTCCACCATGTGGAGAGCTCGGGCACGCCGTCGTGGTTCAGGTCTCGCGGCGTCATCCCGGTGAAGTGGCCGGCATCGGCACCAGCACGGAACTCGAACGTCAGCAACCAGCGGTCGTCGTCGCGGGCGAACACCCGCAGTGCATGGCTGCCATCGGCCGCGCGGTCCAGCACGGCCACATGCGGTTGGCTCCCGCAATCGGCGAAGAAGTCGCACTGCGCCACGGCAACTGTCTGCGCACTGATCAGCGACGTCAGTGGCGCCTCATTGGCGGGCCCGGCCGTCACGACGTTGATGCTGCTCACCGCTGCCTCGCTGTCACCGAACAGCACCGGCAGCGTCGCGTCCGTCACTTGCACGCGGGCGCGGTCGGGCGAGCCCGGGCTGTCCACCGCGTTGGCCAGTTGCCGGCCCAGCGAGAGCAGTGCCGCGACCGATGCCACGATCAGCACCGCCGCGAACATGCCGCGGAACGATCGCCGCGGCGGCGGCGCCTCACCATTCCAGGCGAAGCGCAGGCGCGTCGTCGTGCCACTGGCAGGATGCGTTCGCGTGGTCGGGGGCAGGGTCATCGGTGGCGTCGGGTCGTTGAGTGGTGGTGATGCTGGAAGTGCGGAGGCGAGTGCGAGCGGCGGTCAGCTGGCCCGGCGCACCCGGCGCAGCGGCGTCGTGATCAGCGCGATCTCGGCCAGCAGCTGATCCGTGACGTCCGGACCGGCACCCGGCTCGGCCGGCACGAGCGGCATCGCCACCGTGATGTCGGTGTAGCCGTAGCGTTCGCGCAGCGCCTGGAAGGCCTCGGCGAGCACGCCGTTCGCAGCGGTGAGCAACTCGCGGTAGCCGGGCTGGCCGGGCCGCAGGTTGTTGGCGATCAGCCCCTGACCCGCCGGAATCGACGCCATCGCCACATCGAGCTGAACGCAGGCCGGCCGGGAGTGAGATGCAACAGCGGCAGAGGCGGCAGCAGCAAAGTCAGCAGCGTTCATGGCAGTGTCCGGCTGGGGTGGTCACCTGGAATACGCCGTCGCCGTCAGACGCACCGTTCCCTGCGGCCTTGCGGCGCGGGCGGCATTTCATCCGACGGTCGCGGAGACGAGCCATCGCGGGCGCGCGGCTCATGCTTCTTTGTCGTGACGCCGTGGTCCGAACTTGAGTGAGGAAAACCTTTTGTATTTATCGGGCGGATCAGTTCTGATCGCAGCGGCCGCACACTGTGCACACGCATTCCGAACGCATGCGCGGACTGCCATGAAGGGCAACAGCCCAGCTGACTACACGATCGCGGTGGTGGATGACGACCCCGGAACGCGGGACGTCTTCCAGCGCATCTTCACGCACTACCACTTCAAGGTGGAGACGGCGAACGACGGCGAATCCGGCCTCAAGCTGGTGCTCGAGCAGGACATCGACCTGGTAATCCTGGACGTGATGATGCCCGGCATGGACGGCTATGAAGTGGCCGCGAAGCTGCGCGACCAGAAGCCGCTCGTGCCGATCGTGATGCTCACCGCGCGCGTCGATTCGCGCGACCGCCTGCGTGGCCTGATGACCGGCGCGCACCGCTACCTCACCAAGCCGTGCTCGCCGGTGAAGGTGCTCGACGAGGTCGCCAAGTTGCTCGGCCTTCCCCCGGTACGCCCGGCCAGCACCGACGGCTCGGACACCGAGGGAACCGGTGCCGGCCGCTACGGCGCCAACGTCGGCCCCGATGGCCTCGACCCCGAGACCGTCGAGATGCCGGCGCTGCGCGACGAGAAGCGCGATCCGAACAAGACCCGGCGTCAGCTCTGAACCGGCGGCACCACCATGCGCGTCGCGATCGTGCTGCTGTACCTCGCGTCGCTCGCGTCACTCGCCGCGTGGCAGGACGTGCCGCCGGCCTGGCGGTTCGCGCCCCTCGGCGTGCTGATCGCCATCAACGCGGCGGTCAGTCTGCGGTTGCTCTGGCGCAGCGAGCGGGCGGCGATCCTGGTTCTGCTGATCAGCGCCGCGCAACTCGCGCTGTTCACCGTGGCGCTGAAGCTGGGCGCCGACGTGTTCGGCGACGGCAGCTACCGGTTTGATGCGGCCAACCCGCAGTGGGCCGACTGGTCGCTGCTGACCGCGGTGCACGTGCTGCGCGCGTCCGACTTCATGGATGCGCTCGACGCCTACCGCATCAACCTGCAGACGATTCACACGGTCGGCTACCTCTCCGGCAGCATCGTCGTGCTGCTGCACCTGCTCACCGACTTCGTGATGTTCGCCGCGTTGTGGCGCCTGGTGCGCGGCTCGCGTGTGACGGCTGCGGCTCGCCACGACGCGGCCGGATCGCGCGAGCTGCTCAAGGCGATGGACCAGGCGCTGCCGCCGCTCGGGTGCCTCACCTTCCTGATCTGCGGCGGCCTGGTGCTCGACGATCCGTCGTCGCTGCCGGTGGTCACCGCGCTCACGCTGCTCGTCGCATCGGTGGTCGCCGTGTGGTTCACGGCGAGCCGCGCACGCGCCTTCCTGCCGACCCTGATGCTGGCCACCGCCGCGTACACCGCTGCCACGGCGTTGCTCGTGGCGCACTGGCCGGAGAGCATCAGCGGCTCGATCGACGTCGCGTGGTTCGGCGTCGAACAGCTCTGGCGAGGCATCGATCTGCTCGACACATCGCAGGTCTACGGCTGGGCGTGGTCGGGCAACTGGACCGGCGGGCCGATGTGGTCCACGTGGATGGTGGTGTTTCGCTTTGCCGTGGCCGTGGCGTTCTACCGCTGGCTCACGCTGCTGCTGCTCACTCGCGGCCTGCACCGATGGCTGCCGCTGCAGCAGGTTCGCACCGGCGCAGCCTCGGCCGACCCGGCGGTGCGCGCGGCCGCCGTACGGGCCATGGCCGGCGCCGAACCGGCCGATGCGGTGGACGCCGTGCTCGCGGCCGGCGCCGGCGGAGGACGAGAGGTCGACGAGGCGGTGCACGAGGTGCTCATGGGATGGGGCCTGCGGGTCGCGCCGTTGCTTGCCGTGCGAGCCGAACGCGTGACGTACGATCGAGAAGCGCGCGCCGTCGCGATTCACGCCATGGGCTGGCTCGCCGAGCCGGAGACCGCCAGCGTCCTGCGCCGCCTGCAGCGCAGTGCCGACGGACTCTCCGCCGTAGCCGACATGGCCTGGCGCGAGTTCGAGCGGGAGACGCAGCGCCGCGATCGGCTGCGGCGTGCCGCGCAACTGGATGCCGACCTGGATCAGCTCGAGCGCAACCTGCAGGATGACGCGCAGCGGGCCGCGGCGCTCTATCGACTCGGAGTCGACCTGTTGCACCTGCGCAACGACCCGGCCGTCGAGGCCACGGTGGCGCGCGCAATCGCCGTGATGGCCGCGCCGCTCCGCGATCCGTCGGTGGCGGTGCGCCGGCAGGTGATCGATGCGCTGGCCATCGACCCTGACCTGCGTCGGCTGGGCGGGTCGGACCTTGCACGCGCCGCAACAGAGGACCCGGATGCCGGGGTGCGCGCGGCGGCGCTGCGAGTGCTACCGCGGCATCCGGACGTGATCGGCCACTACTCATTGTGGGTGGATGCGACCGACCGCGCGTACCACATGCAGCGCGTGCTCGAGTCCGGCCTGGCCGATCCGGATGCGGGCGTGCGCATGGCGGCGATTGGCGCGGCGAAAGAACATCGCGCGCTGGCGCTGCGTGCGTCGTTGGCGCAGCTCGGCGAGCACGACCCCGACCCGACTGTGGCCGCGACCGCGCGCGAGCTGGCCTGGCGCTGGGCGCTGCCAGCCGGCCTGGAGGCGCCGGACGAGGCGGCATTCATCGCGCGATTGCTCGAGCGCATCCGCGCCGGTGGCATCGCCGCGCCGCCGTCCTCGCATGAAGTGGCGCGTCCACCGTTGCTGCACGGGTCCGCGCCCGATGCCGTCAGCCCGGTGCTGGCAGCGTTGCTCTCCGACGGGCGCGTGCCGCCGGCCATGCTGTTGCCGTGGAACTCCCCACCCGAGCTGGCCGGCGCAGTGCTAGCCCGGCTGGATGACGACGCGCTGCTCCGCGTGATGCAGCCACTGATTCTCGATCGCGGAACCGGCTCCACCGACGACGGCTGGCTCGATCGCGACGTGCGCGAAGCGGCAGCCGTGCTGATCAGCGGGCATGCCGGCGGTCGTAGCGTACTCGAGCCGATGTTGCGCACACACCTCGCGCGCGAGCGATCACTCTACCTGCGCACCGCCTTCGAGAAGGCCCTCGGCGCGGTCACGCAGGGAAGCTGACGCTCAATGATGCTCTCGACTCCGGCTACTCGTCGTCGTTCGTCGACTGGCGGAACGGGTAGCGGTCGTCTTGCACCACCATGCAGCGCACGCCGGGACGTTGATCGGGCGGGGCCTGGTGGCGGCGCGGCAACGTCTCGACCGAGACGATGGTGAATGGTGTGCCGGGCTGCGTGCGTGGCCTGGTGGCGGCCGGCGCGACCCGTAACGGGAGCAGTCGGACGACGCTCGGCTGGTAGCCCGGCGCCGCAGGTTCGGCGGGTCGATGACAATCCATGCTCGGCAAGTGCGGCAACCCGAGGGTCGTCGAGCCGCCGGTGCTCCGCTGTTCGCTGCCGCTGGCCATCGGGTGCGTCGTCGTCATTCACCAGCCGGGGCAGACCACGATCGCCGTCGCGTTGTCCTTTCCCGAGGCCTCGACGGCCGCTTCCACCAGGCGTTCGGCCAGCACCTGTGCGCTTGCATCGCCGCCAAGCACGGCCGAGATCGTCGCGCTGTCGAGCGCATCGCTCACACCATCGCTGCACAGCAGGATGCGGTCGCCCGACGCAACGGTCGTCTCCTCGACGGCGACCACCAGCTTCTGGCTGCCGCCAACCGACGTGATCAGCGTGTGGCGGAGGTGATGCTTCGGGACCATGTCGGCCGTGATGTACCCCTTGCTGAGCATCATGTTCGCCACGCTATGGTCGAAGCTCAGCTGGCGCAGGTCGCCGTTGGCGCAGCGCAGGTAGGCGCGCGAATCGCCGGCGTTGGCCACGGTCAGCGTGCGGTCGCGCAGCAGCGCCACCACGAGCGCGCAACTCATCTTGTCGATGCCGCGCACCTTCTTCTGTTCGTGGATGTGGTCGTGCGCGTGCGTCACCGCGGCGCACAGCAGGTCGCCCACCGCCTGTCGGCCGCTGCTGGCCGACACCGTCTCGCGGATCGCCTCGGCCGCCAGTTGCGCCGCGACATCGCCGTACGGCGAGCTGCCCACGCCGTCCGCGATCAGGAACAGTCCGGCCGCACCGTCTGCGAAGAACACATCCTGGTTGTTCCCGCGCCGACCCTGCTCCGTAGCCCCGGCTACCTGGATGTGGCTCTCGCCCCGCGGCACTGACGCTCCTGCGTGCTGCACGCATTCCGCCGCCTTGACCGTCAGAAGCATATCCCGCGGGTTTGTGACGGGCGAGCAGAATCAGCAGTGATCACACCCGTCACGGCTTGACGAACCGCCCGATGAACAGGATGGCGCCGGACTCGACATGGCGGATCAGGAACAGGAACGGCCGATCGAACATCAGCGGCGGCGGCGGCATGCTCTTGTTCATGTGCACCGTGGTGACCGCGGCGGCGCGGGTGCCCTTCTCGTCCACCTCGATGCACGCACCATGGCGGACGAGGCTGATGAACAGCGAGCCGTCGGCGATGATGCCGGTGAGGTCGGCCTCGCCCGGCACGAACGCGCGACGCATGCCGAGCGCCTTCAGCGCGTCGTTCAGGTCGTCGCGCCACTCGAACTTGAAGCGTGGCATGACCACCTGGCACTTGTCGTCGTGCCCGACGTCGAGCGCGTCGAACAGGTTGTCCAGCTGCCCCCCGGTCAGGCCTGCCTCGAGGTCGGCCAGCGAGCCCGTCGTCGGCACGATCAGGCACATCTCGCACCCGCTGTTCTGGTACGGCAGCGACACGGCGATCAGATCGCGGCCTCTCGCACGGCTGAACGTGGTGTCGACGTGTGTGTGCGACATCATCGTGACCGGCACCGACGAGCCATCCGCCAGGTGGAACGCGCCCGGCGCGGTGTGATCGAACACGGTCTTCCACTCGCCGTGGAACGACACGGCGTTGCCGATCACGAGGCGGTTGTTGGTCACGTCGCCGGCCGACACGATGTCGCGCACCATGCCGTGCGTGTGCTGGCTGGCCCAGTTGTTGATCTGCGCGGCCGCGGCCGCTGCGTTGGCCGGGGAGAAGTCGAGCGGCGTGATTGTCGCGTGATGCGTGCGTTGCATCTCCGAGGCGAAGGCCGGGACGATGGTGGCGCGTGCGTCCGGGAACAGCGCGTTGGCCGCCGTGAGTGGCGCGGAATGGTCCGACACGGCCGCCACGGCGGTCTGCAGACGATCCACCGGCAGCGAGTCGCCGACGCCCAGCGCCGCGAGCATCTCGCGTTGCGTCTCGCCACGCGCCCCCGCGGCGGTCATGGTCAGCGCCTGCGTGATGCTCCACGGCGAGAGCACCACGTTGCCGTCGTCGTCGAGCTTGCGGAGCAGGTCGAGCGCGAACGCCGCGGACGCGCGGCCGGCGATGCGTGCGTCGGCGAGCTGCGACGGGTCGATCGGCGCCGAGGTGGGCGCCACGTTGCCCGAGCTGCACGACGAAAGTGCGGCCAGCAGACAGACGATGGCAATCAGCGCAGCAAGCGAGCGACGGTGCACGGGCATGTGAAGACGTGGCCGGCGACGTGGTGTGCGTGGTGATTCTGCCACGACGCCCACGATCCGAGCGCTCAGATCTCGGGCGCGTCGGCGGCTTCGAGCTGGATGCTGCGGGCGGCGCGACCGGCGATGAACACGCAGGCCAGCGCAATCAGCACCGGCATCACCAGGCCCAGCGCCAGCTCGGCACCAGCCAGCTCGGAGGCCTGCTGCGGGACCGGCACACCGCCGAGGTTGAACGCCACCGAGCGCGTGTAGAACGACACCGAGTACTTGCGCAGCAGCGCCGGCATCCACGACAGCAGCACCTCGTAGAACAGCCCGTACACCAGCGCCATCGGAACAGCTGCGCGCGCGAGCATCACGCCGAACACGGCGAACACCCCGACGAACGCCATCGCCGACAGCAACGTGGAGAGCAACAGCGCGAGCAACAATTGCGACCCACCCGGCGTGCCGAGCAGCGCCCAGCAGCCGGCCAGGCTGGCCCAGAGCACGGCCGTGATCACCGCGACAATGCCGGCCCAGCGACCAGCGACAATCTTCCAGCGCGCGATCGGCCGCACAAACAGGTACGCCAGCGCGTGACGGTCCGACGTCGTGCCGATGATCGTGCCGCCGTACATCAGCGACAGCAGGATGCAGAACACCTGCGTTACCAGCGTGAACAGGAACAGCGCGCTCTTCAGTTCCGCGTCGATCGTGTAGCCCGCATCCGCGTCCGGCGCAAACGGCGACGGCAGGTCCTCACCTTCGTCCGACTCCGTCGGCATCGTCTGCGGCTGCTCGTCGGTGTCGCCGATGTCGCTGTCGCCGTCACCCGGTTGCGTCTGCGTCTGCGGCTCGCCGCCGTCAGCGTTGTCCGCCGGGATCTCCACGTCGGTCGGGCCCGGTACCTCGTCGGTCAACCCGTCAGCCTCGACAGCGGTCGCATCGGCCGGATCCTCGCCCCCGCCGTAGCTGGTGCCGATCACCCACAACAAGGTGATCAGCACCGGCGCGATCGCGAACGCCACCAACGGCCGTCGGCTGCGGCCGCGAATCATCTGCAGGATCTGGAGGCGGACAATCGCAATCATCGGTCAGCGCGCCGGCATGTCGTGCCGGCCAAGCAGGTAGCGGAACACGGGACTGAGGCTGTCGTCATCGGTCTGCAGCTCGATGATGCGCACGCCGCTGGCCTCGAGCACGGCCGGCAGCTGCTCGAAGAACTGCATCGGCTCGTGCGTGCTCACGCTCAGCTGGCGGGTCGCGACGTCGATATCGAGCCCGGAGATCGGCAGGTCGCGCGCCATGCGCCAGGCGAGGCCGCGCGCGTCGTCGCAGCGGACGGTCATGCGGTGCGGTATGCCGGCCAGCGATCGGCGGATCGAGTCGATCGTGCCGGTGGCCAGTGCGCGGCCGCGGAACATCAGCACGAAGCTCGACGTCAGCGCCTGCACCTCGTGCAGCACGTGGCTGGAGATGATCAGCGACACGCCGTCGTAGGCCAGCTGCCGGAACAGCTCGAGTTGTTCGCGCCGGCCGATCGGGTCGGTGCCGTCGAGCGGCTCATCGAGGAACACCAGGCGCGGATCGTGGACGATCGCCTGCGCGACCTTGACGCGCTGCTTCATGCCCTTCGAGTAGCCGACCATGCGACGGCGCATGAACCCGGTGGCGCCGACGCGTTCGAGCGCGCGCTCGGCCTTCTCGATGGCCTGTTTGCGCGAGCCGCCCGAGGCGTGCGCCATGGTGGTGACAAACTCGCGCGCCGTGAGATGCAGCCAGCCGAGCTCGGCTTCGGGGCAGTAGCCGATGCGCTCGAAGACCTCGGGCTCGCGGAACGGCTGGCGGTCGTAGACCTGGATCGTGCCGCTGGTCGGGCGGATCTGGCCGGTGCAGAGGCGCAGCAGCGTGGACTTGCCGGCGCCGTTGGGGCCGACGAGGCCGTGCACGCCGGGCATCAGCAGCAGGTCCACGCCGTTGACGCCGATCACGCCGCCGTAGAGTTTGGTCAGCCCCTCGGCCACCACGATGTGGCCTGACATGCCGGGCGCGCGGCGCATGATCGACGCGGCGATCGACGGCGCCTCGTGGGTGGTGGTGCGGGCAGTCGCGTCCGGTGTGCTCATCGTGCCGCCAGTCTGCGCACGTTGCGCACCGTGTCCAGGAAGCACAGCACCGTGATGATCGCGAGCATGACGACGAACGGCGTCGGATCGAGGCCGCCGGTCAGCCACTGGCGGTAGCCGTCGATCTCCTTCGAGCTGCCGAGCGCGGCAAACTGCTGGTCGGTGCCCAGCGCGTACACGGCCGAGCGCACGAGACACTGCCGCAGCGAGAGCAGGTGGATCCACGTTTTGCCGGCAAACGCGGGCACGAACGACAGCAGGTGGTACGCGGCCTCGCCGACCAGCACCAGGCCGATCCACGTGAACATCGCGTAGCGTTCGTCGCCGGCGCGCGACGAGATGCAGAGGATCAGCGCACTGACCGGCAGCGCAATAACCGCCGAGGCGAGCACCAGCCGCGGCACCACCGCCAGTGTGTCGATCATCGCGTGCGCGCTCGGCGAGAACAGGATCGTCGCGGCGTAGAGCACCAGCGCGGGCACCAGCGTGGTCAGCGCAATCGTGAAGCAGATCACGCCGGCCTTGCCCGCCACGTAGTCCAGCGCCGTGATCGGCCGCGAGAGGTAGAGCTGCCACGTGCGTTCGCTGTCGCGCGCGATCAACGGCGGGCCGACGATGCTGACGACGAACAGCAGCATCGCGGTCTGTGTGAACATGAAGAAGAACGAGAAGCCGAGCGACCAGCCGAGGTTGCGCAGCGACTCCGGATCGGTGCGCAGCCGCTCGAGCAGCGGGTTCGGCTCCGGCGGCTCGCTGTCGGCCCAGTTCTCGCGCACGTACTCCAGCGCCTCGGCCGGGTCCCAGCCTTCCTCGGTCATCATCGCCACCGACTTCTCGACGATTCGTTCGCGAGCGTCAGCCCACAACGCGGCCACGTCGATGCCCTCGGCGCGAGCCTTGTCCACGTTGAACAGCGCGGGATCCAGCCGGTAGCCCTGGTCGCGCAGGCTCTGCATCGCGTAGCTCCACTCCTGCCGCCTCGATTTGCTCTCGTCCACGCCGAGCGTGGTGAAGCCGAGTTCGAGCATGGTCTGCGCGAAGAAGTCGGCCTCGCCGTAGGCCTCCATCGCCCGTTCGACGTGCGGCGCGTTGTTGTGGTCGGTGATCCAGCCGATCGTGAAGAACGCGAACAGGAAGTAGAGCATCGGCGCCCACGCCACGAACACGAAGCGGCGCAGCAACCGGCTGCGGAACGCCAGCCGCACGCCCATGCGCGAGATGGCGAGCCACAGCGTCCAGCGCGCCGGCAGCAGCGTCGTCGGGTCGACGGCGCGATGCGTCTTGCGCAGCGGCCGGTTGGTGATCGCCGGCTGCAGGAAGCGCGTCGAGTAGTTGAGCGCCGTGCGGTCATCCATGCAGCGTCTCCCGCCGGTACCGTCGCGTCGCCGCCACGGCATTGAGGAAGATGTCCTCGAGCTGCGTCGCGTTCGGCGCGATGTGCCGCAGGCGCACGTTGGCGGCCACTGCGGCGCGGAGCACGGCCGGAGGCACGCCGCCCTGCTCGGCGTCGATCATCAGCTGGCCCGGTCCGAGGATGCGCACGTCGCCGACGCCCTGCTGGCGCAGCTCGTGCACGAAGTCGCGCTCGTCGCCGCGGTACTGCACGCGCAGGCGCGAGGTGTCGGTGGTGCGCAGCTGGTCGATCCGGCCCTGCGCGACGAGCGTGCCGAGCTTGATGATCACCACCTGGTCGCACGCGACCTCGATGTCGTTGAGGATGTGCGTCGAGAAGATCACGTTGACGCCGTGCTTCTCCCACAGGTCGCGGATCAGGCCGAGCATCCACTCGCGACCGGCCGGGTCAAGGCCGGCGGTCGGCTCGTCGAGGAACACCAGCCGTGGCCCGTGCACGAGCGCGCGGGCGAGGTGGAAGCGCTGGCGTGTGCCGGGCGCGAGCGTGCGCAGGACCCGATAGCGCTCGTCGCCGATGCCGCAGAAGTCGAGCGACTCGTGCGCGCGCAGGAACGCCGCGTGGCGCGAGATGCCACAGAGCTCGGCCGAGAACGACACCGCCTCGATGCCGGTCATGCCCGGTATCGCGTCGTCGTCTTCGGGCATGTAGCCCACGCTGCGGCGGATCCGGCGCGACCGTTTGCGCACGTCGTAGCCGAGCACGCTGGCGCTGCCACTGGTGAGTCGCACGAGACCGAGCAGCGACTTGATCAGCGTGGACTTGCCGGCACCGTTGGGGCCGAGCAGACCGATCCCGCCGCCATGCAGCGTCAGGCTGATGTCGCTCAGCGCGGTTGCCTTGCGGCCGTACCGCTTCGTCACGCCCTGCAACTCGAGGAGCGGCGGGCGTGACGGAACGGCAGCGGGCACGGCCGCGGCAGCCGGAGTACCGGTTTCGGTGTCGGAAATCATGGGGCGCCCGGGCTGGGAACGCCCATGTGTAGCAAGCAGCGGCAGGTGTGTCACCGCCGCCCGCTGCCGGGTCAGCGCAGGTAGCCGAGCGCGACCAGGGCGTACGACGTGGCGATGATCGGCGCGTTCTCCCAGTACGCGGAGTTCTTCTGGTTGCTCCACGCGCCGTTGGCCTGCTGCAGGCCGAGCAGCACGTCGCCGATCGACTTGCTCCAGTTGTGTTCCTCGCCGCGGCTGTCCTCGAGCGTGGCCTTGCCGGCCAGCATGCTCAGCGTGTGGGCCGCGGTGTAGAGGTAGTAGTAGTGGCCGGCAAACTGGCTGTTGCGGTCGTCCTGGTTCAGGCCGGGGTGATACGTGAAGACGAAGTTCTCGGAGCGCGTGATCCACTCCATCGCCTTCTGGATGCGCAGGTCGTTGCGATCGACGATGCCCGAGATGTGATAGAGCTGCAGCAGCGCGTACGTCACCGAGCCGTAGCTGCGCAGCACGCGCACGCCGCCTTCGCCCTCGGTGGTGCCGGCGTTCGACTGGCCGGGCGCGTACACGGCGCCGCCGTCGTTGCCGGGCACGACCTTGCCCTGCGGCGTGTCGGTCGCTTCGGTGTTGTAGGGCTTGCCGTTGTATTCGGCCAGGTTGTGGCAGTGACGCAGGAAGTTCTGCAGCTTCTTGCGCGCTTCCTTCAGCTTGTCGTCCTCGCCGATCACGGCCGTCGTCGAGTCCACCGCCTCCATCGCCATCGCGGTGCTGCTCATGTTGGCCGACGGCGTGGTGCCTTGCGTGCCGCGACCGTAGCCCACGCCGCCGTAGTTCGCGCCACCCTCGGCGTCGGGCGAATCCACCTTGCCCTCGATCGCCTTGCCGTCCTTGTCGACCTCGGGGTGCTCATCCACCTGCGCGAGCAGCAGGTAGTCGCGGCCCTTGCGGATCGCGGACAGCACGTCCTCGCGCGCGGCAAACTCCTTGTCGGCCTGCGCCGCGGCCACCAGCGCGCGGAGAATCACCGACGTCTCGTAGACCGCCTCGCCACGCTGCGGCGAGACCCACGCGCCGTCGAACTGCTGCTGGCTGATCAGCTTGTCGAGCGTCTTCTTCACGCGCTCGTCGCTCACCGACACCGGCTTGCGGCCGCGCAGCAGACCGTTGAGCGCGAGGCCGCTGTAACCGACGAACGGCATGTCGGGGCCCCATCCGCCCTGGCGCGGATCCTTGCCATAGAGCGAGAGCAGGTAGTCGCGCCCCTTCTCGGCGGCGGCGTCGAGCTTCGCGGCGTACGCGGCGGCGGGGTCGGTGGCCGGGGGCTGCGGATCGGTGGCCGGGGGCTGCGGGTCAGTCGCCGGGCCCGGCTGGGCCACGACGGTGGCGGTCGGAATGTGCAGCGCGCCGACCAGCAGCAGGGAGGCGAGGATCGGGCGGGCGGGCTTCAGATGTGGCATGTTGGATATGGAGGGGTGGTTAGCCAGTTGTCCGGAACCTTCAACGGACCACCCGCGGCCGGGTTCGGGGATTCGACGATTGATCGTTTTCCGCATTGCCTGGTTGACAGCGAACAGCGGCAAGGTACACCACGGGCCGTCGCGTGCCTCTGCGCGTGCGACACCTGCGTTACTTCTGATCTGAAGCGCCTCTACAGGCCACCGCACGATGTTGATGACTCTCGCCTGCACCTGTTGTTGCTGACGCCACTGCCGCCGATTGGCGGAGGGCGTTGTGCGGTGCACGCGATCGAGACGGGCGG
The DNA here is from genome assembly GCA_050249295.1 of Planctomycetota bacterium. Taxonomy (GTDB): domain Bacteria; phylum Planctomycetota; class UBA8742; order SKZP01; family SKZP01; genus JBFWQT01. The sequence goes on along the minus strand of JBFWQT010000003.1, from coordinate 2,180 downwards.
AGACAGGACACAGGACGGCAGGACTGGCGGAATCGGCACACACTGCAAGCCGTTCCTGATCACAGAGACTGTCGGCGTTCTCGCCACTCCCTCACGCGTTCGTCGAATCCGCCACGCATCCTCGCCATGGCGCGTCGCATCGTCCGGCACCGGCGTCAGCATCTGCCACCGACTTCCGCACAGTTCACATCAACCACAACGACCCGCAAGGAGATGACATGACCGATACCGCATTGACCCTGCCGCGCATCGGCGACCAGGCGCCGGACTTCACGGCGCCGACCACGGTCGGCGAATTGCGCTTCCACGAGTGGGCCGGCGACAAGTGGGTGGTGCTGTTCTCGCACCCCGCCGACTTCACGCCGGTGTGCTCCACCGAGCTGACCGAGTTCGCGAAGCGCGAGAGCGAGTTCGGCCAGCGCAACACGAAGCTGATCGGCCTGAGCATCGACAGCATCCACAGCCACCTCGCCTGGCGGCAGAACCTCAAGCAGATCCTCGATGTGCAGATCAACTACCCGATGATCGCCGACACGCCCGGCAGCGTGGCCCGCCTCTACGGCATGCTGCACCCCGGCGAGAGCGCCACCGTGACCGTTCGCGCGCTGTTCGTGATTGACCCGAAGAAGACCGTGCGCGCGATCGTCTACTACCCGCTGAACGTGGGCCGCAACGTGGACGAGGTGGTGCGGCTGGTGGATGCGCTGCAGACCGCCGACAAGCACAGCGTGGCCTGCCCCGTGAACTGGAAGCCCGGCGAGAACGTGGTGGTGCCGCCGCCGAAGACGGCTGCCGATGTCGAGAACCGCCTGGCCGGGAACTGGGACGAGAAGTTCGACTTCTACCTCAACAAGAAGAAGCTGAGCTGACCAGGGCGCGCCGACACGAGAGAGCCCTTCCTTGCCCTTGCCCTTGCCCTTGCCCTTGCCCTTGCCCTTGCCCGCATCCCGGTGTTCGCCGGGAGCGGGCGGGGCGGGGCGGGCGACGGCAAGCGGGAAGAAGGGCAAGGGCAAGGGCAAGGGCAAGGGATTGGGCAAGGGCAAGGGAACAGGTTCACCATGCTGATCATCACCGACGACCAGATCGCGCAGATGCAACGCCACGGCGAGGCCGGCTACCCGCATGAGGTCTGCGGCCTCCTCGTCGGGCGCACCACCGCCGACGGCGCGCGCATCGTCGAGCAGATCCGCGCGACCGCCAACCTCAACACCGAGCGCGCACACGACCGCTACATTCTCGACCCGCAGCAATACCTGCAGATTGAAACCGACGCCGCGGCGCAGGGCCTCGAGGTGATCGGCGTCTACCACACCCACCCCGACCACCCGTCGCGGCCCAGCGAGACCGATCGCGCGCGGGCCGAGGAGGTGTGGGGCAACGTGGACGCCGAGAGCTGGTCGTACGTGATCCTGCAGATCGCGAAGGGCCGGGCCGGAACGTGGAACTCGTGGGTGCTGCGCAACGCCGCGTTCGCGGAGGAGCGATGTATCGCGCCCGAACGCGTGACCGAGTGACGACCACAGGTCACCCCGGTGCGCGACCCACGGGCAGCCGCCCGTGGGCTTGAAGGTGCAGAAGACGCACGAAAAGAACGATTTTCACCTCGCATTCGCAGATCACGATCACACTGATCAGGAGACCCGCAACATGACGACGACCACCACCAACCCGAACGTCACCACCGTCCGCATCCCCACGCCGCTGCGCCCGCTGACGCAGGGCCAGGCCGAGGTGCAACTCCCCGGCAACACCGTCGGCGACGTGCTCACCAACCTCGGCGAGCGCGCCAGCGGCCTGCGCGAACGGCTCTACAGCGACAGCGGCGAACTGCGCCGATTCGTCAACGTGTACCTCAACCAGGACGACATCCGCACGCTCGACGGCCTGACCACGCCGGTCAAGAATGGTGACGTGCTGAGCATCGTGCCGGCGATCGCCGGCGGCGCAACGAACTGACGTCGAATCAACAAGAGCCGCGACCGTGAGGGAGCGGATGTACGGATGTGAACCACCCGCCATCACATCCGCTCCCTGACGGTCGCGGCTCTTGTTCTTCATGCCACCATCCACCCACCAACCCGGCCACAACATCATGAGAACCGTACAGGACGTGCTGGCCGACCTGCGCCGCCAGTACAAGGAAATCGACCCCGGTGGCGTGCAGGCCACCCTCGGCAAGC
>JBFWQT010000002.1:0-59998 GCA_050249295.1 Planctomycetota bacterium | reverse complement strand
ACCGGCGTTCGACTCGGTCGAGATGTCGCCCTGAGCGGTGTCCAGGTCCTGAGCGACGGCGAAGCCGACGAGGCCCAGCACCATCATGATCGCGATGAACTTCTTCATGGTTGTCTCCAGTGAGCAGTCTGCGGAAGAAAGCGGTGTGGCGTTGGCCACGTGCCAATGAGCATCGCAATCGGTGTGCCACTCGCCGGTTTTCGTCCTGATCGCGTCGGAGCCCGATGAATGCAGGTGGCAATGTTATCGGTATGAATGACGGGCGTTACCCGTGGGTGTCGGTGGGCGGAATCGGGGTAACGGTTGCGGCACGCTGCCGTTGGAAATGCGCCCGATCCGAACCTGCCAGCCGTTGCGACGCTCAACCACTGGCGGCTCACACCACGAAGCTTCACCGCGTACCTCTACGGCCGGGTAATCCGTTATTCTGGCCACGGGTGCGTTGCACGCGCCCGACAATCCAAGCTACTATCGGGCTACGTGACCGCCAGCCGATCACGCCCGCTCGAGTTGGCAGGGCACCGAACTCGGTGACAACATCCGAGTCGGCGGCTCACCGCCCGACCCCACATATGCACGACTATCGCCATTACGTAGGCAAGGTCCTCGACCAGCTCAAGCTGGAACGGGTGCTTGGAGTCGGCGGCAGCGGGGCCGTGTTCCTGGCGCGGCACCAGATCATGGACACCCAGGTGGCGGTGAAGATCCTGCCGCCGCACCTGGCGGTAGACGACATGTACAAGGAGCGGTTCTTCCGCGAGGCCCGCGAGGTCTCGCGCATGGACCACCCGAACATCGTCAAGGTGTCGTGGATGGGCGAGAGCGACGGCCTGCTCTTCCTTTCCATGGAGTACATGGGCGGCGGCAACATCGGCGACATCGTCGAGCGCGACGGCCGTATCCCGGTCGAGGAAGCGATCCGCCTGCTCGTGCCGGTCGCCGAGGGCCTGCACTACGCCCACGAGCGCGGCCTGGTGCATCGCGACATCAAGCCCGACAACCTGCTGCTCACCGCCGCCGACCCGCCGGTCGCGAAGATCGCTGACTTCGGCCTGGTCCGCAACCTGATGGGCGGCGATGGCCAGCAGAACATCACCCGCACAGGCGAGGCCATCGGTACGCCTGCGTTCATGCCGCTCGAGCAGTGGGACGGCATGGAGATCGACCGCCGCGCCGACCTCTACGCGCTCGGTGTCACCTTCTACTATTGTGTCAGCGGCCGGTTACCGATCGACGAAGAAGGCATCTCGGCAATCGTGTCGCGCCTGCTGACGGGCTCGCAGACGCCGCTGACCAAGGTCTGCCCCGACGCCGACGACGCACTGTGGGCGATCATCCAGAAGTCGATCGCGCCGCAGCGCAACCATCGCATGGCCACGGCGCAGGAGTTTGCCGACCGGCTGCGCGACTGGCTGAAGAAGCGCCAGAGCGCGCCCGTGGCGCCGGCCGCCGCCAACGCCAACGTGGTGGTTCCGCCGCCGCCGATGCCAGTGGCCGTGCCGGCCGCGGTGTCCAACGCAGTTGAAGAGGAGCCCGGCGTGCAGACGCTCCCGCGTCGCGGCCGCGGCACGATCGGGCGACAGTCGGCGGGCACCGGCAGTCGCGTGCCCGGCTCGTCGCCGATGGTCGGTTCCGGCTCGGGCCACGGTGGAGGCGCCGGCGTGATTCCGCCTGCCCCGGTCGCCCGCCCGTCCTCCGATGCCCGCGGTGGCGGCCAGGCTCGCACCCGTCGCGCAGCCGGCACGGCATCGCAGTCGCCGGACGACTGGCACGACAGCAACAACGCCGCGAACGCTGCAAACAGTGGTGGCCAGCGCCGCTCGCCGCAGGCGCGCTCCGTGGGCACCTCGTCGCAGGCACCCGACGACTGGAACGACAGCGGTAGCGTGCCCGGCGGCATGAACCGCCACACGCTCGAGCAGCAGAAGCAGGCGGCAATCGCGGCGAGCGTGCCGGGAGCCGGTGCCGCGCGCACGCGCGAGATCGCCAAGCCGGGCGCGCGCGACCGCGGCACCGAACGACCCACCCGCGGCGCGATGGCCGGTGCCGGCACTCGCCGCGCCACCGCCCCCGCACGTGGCAGTCGCGCCGCACGCCGCCCGTCTGATGCTGGCGGGCAGGCCACCAGCAAGGTTCCGCTGATCATCGGCGGCATCATCGTGGTCGGCCTGATTGCCGTCGTCGCGCTGGTGATGGGCGCCAGCGGCTCGCCGCAGTCCTCCACCAACACCAACACGGACGGCACGAACACGCCGGGCAACCAGACGCCGGGCAACACCAACGCCACCGCGTCCAACGGCAACGTGCCCGGCAACACGACCTCCAACGCGTCGAACGGTACCAACAGTTCCAATGCCTCGAACGGCAACAGCGCTGTGTCGGACGTGCAGAAGCTGATTGACCGCGCGAGCCGCGTCAACAATCCGCGCACCGCCAAGGAGATGCTGCGCGATATCGACGACGCGATCGCGAAGAACCCGTCCTGGAAGACGCAGTTGGCCGCGACGCGCCTGAACCTGCGCCGGATGGAGTTGCTGCCCGACGTGAACGACCTGCGCGCGTCGATCGGTATCGTCGGTGACGACCCGCGCAAGGCCTCCAACGTGCTGCGCCAGCTCGACGACTTCCTCGCGGCCAACCCTGACGTGCCGGACCTCGCCGACATGTTCACCGCTGATCGCAAGCATCTCCAGGAACTCGCCGCCACCGCCGAGACACCGCCCGATCCGGGCCCGGGCCCCGGCCCGTCCGGCGATGCGCTGCCCGCGCCCGATCCGGCGCTCAAGGGTCCGCACGCCGACGCCGTGCGCATCGAGGTCGGCAAGGCGATCACCTTCGGCTTCAAGCCGATGCAGGAGTACTGGTTCGGATTCGAGGTCACCGAGGCGCGGATGGTGCGCATCACGGCAACCTTCGATGGCACGACCGAAGTTCGCCGCATGGGCCGCGCCAGCTTCCACAATGCCGATCAGGCGCCCGTGCCGAGTGTCAGCGCGGTCAACCCGACCAGCCGCTACCTGCAGGTGGACGCCCACGTCGGCCCCGGTCGTCACTACATGCGGCTGTTCCTTGTGGCGGCGGCCGGCACCGGCAAGTGCACCGTCGAGATGACGCAGGATGCGCCCGCGTCCGCGCACCTCGGCCCGGCCGACGCGGTGGACATCAAGGCGGGCGGGCCGGAAGTCGGCGTGGCCAGCGGCGCGATGCTCTGCGCCCGCACGCGCATCACCACCGGCGGGTGGTACAGCGTGGACATGCGCCTCGACAACGTCTCCGCGGCCGGTCTGGTGCTCGACGCCTGGCGCGTCAACACGACCACCACTGGCGGGCCTGACTGGTACACGCACCTGATCCGTCGCGGCATCACGGCGGCGCAGACGCGCCAGTTGCTGGCGCTGATCCCCGGCGACTACCTGCTGTTTGCCTACCCGCAGGAGATCGGCCGACCGGTTGGCATCGGGATGAAGCTCGCGGCCGAGGACCTCGCGCCTCGCGCGCCGACCGGCGTGGCCGCACTTCCGGCCGGGTTCAGCGGCGGACCGCTCACGACGTCCAGCCGGCTGGTCGCCGGTGAGTACACCATCACGCGGCTGATCGAGGTCGGCGGTGGCGCGGTGTTGCAGATCGAGCCCGGCACGACGCTGAAGTTCGCGGCGGGCACCGGCATCGCCTGCAACGGCGAACTGTGGGCCGAGGGCACGGCCGCGAAGCCGATCATCCTGAAGCGCGCAGCCGCCGATGTCGCGTGGGAGAACCTCGCGATCGCCAATCCCGGCTCGCGCTGCATCCTGCGCTACGTCACCATCCAGGGCGCGGGCGGCTACGGCTACCGCGTGGACAACGGCGGCCTCGTGCTCGACCGCAACGCGACCGTGCGCTGCGGCGGCGCGCTGCTGCTCTCCAGCGTCAGCGGTCCGGCGATCCTCGACCACTGCACGATCGAGGACTGCAGCGTCGCCGGCGCGCAGGTCGGCAATCAGCCCGGCGGCGTCGGTGGCGCGATCCTCGCTATCGATTGTGCCGCCGAGTTGAGCAGCACCGTGATCCGCCGCTGCAAGTCGGAGGGTGACGGCGGCGGCGTGTACACCGAAGGCTTCGCCGTGGTTCGCATGTCCGAGTGCGAACTCTCCGCCAACGAGGCCGTCGGCTCGTCCGGCGCAATCGCCCTCTCCAACAACGGCATGGCCGTGCTGACGAAGACCCGCGTGGTCGACAACAAAGCGGCTGTTCGCGGTGGCGGCATCTACCTCGCGTCGGGCGACTCGATCGTCCTCGAGAACTGCACGCTCTCCGGCAACGAGAGTGCCGTGGGCGCGGGCATGCTCACAGCGAGCGGCCCGTGCGTTGTGGTGGACTGCACGTTCGAACGCAACCGTTCGAGCAACCAGGCGGGCGGCCTCTTCGCCGCGTCGTCCGGCAGCAGCGTGGTGTTGCGCACGCGCTTCACCAACAACGAGGCGACCAGCCTTGGCGGCGGCGTGATTGTCAGCCAGGGTCACGTCACCTTCGAGGGCTGCGTGTTCAGCGACAACCGCGCGCCCCGCGGCTCCGGCCTCTACGCCGAGAGCGATCCGCAGAGCGTGTGGTTCCGGTTGCCCAACGAAGACTCGATGCGCCGCGGCACCGGTCTGAATCCGCCCGACATCCAGGTCTCCATCCGCTGACGCAGGCCGGCCGATGATGCGCCACAATCCGTCGCTGGTCGTCGCTGCCGTGGCCTTGTGGCTGGTGCCGACGACGATGACAATGACGATGACGGGCTGCGACCACACGCCGGCCGCCGCTCCCGACACGTCCGGCCGCCTGCGCTTCGCCGTGCCGGCGGCGTGGGAAGACATGGTCCGCATCCAGGTCGGCGAGGCGATGGCGGCCGGCGACATCACGATCGTGCCGGTCAAGGATGAGGCGATGGCGCTCGAGCAGATTGCGACCGGCACCGCGCACCTCGCGCTGTTGCCCGACGACGCGGCGATCATCGATGTCGATCGCTTCCACCGCTGCGACCTGATTCGCGTCCGCGTCGGCACCATCAGCGAGTCGGGCAAGCCGCTCTGGCTGTGTCGTCGCACCTACGCCGACACCCCGGCCGACCCCGGTTCGCGCCGCCTGATGGCCCTCGCGCTGAGCATCCGCGGCCAGCAGATCATCGACGACGAGCCCGGCCTCGACCGTCTGCTCCCGTGGGACCTCGGCTCCGAGCGTCTTGAACTCGCGAGCCTGCTCGGCAGCTGAGCAACACGTCGGGACCTGTGCAGGCTGGAAGCCTGCACCACACTGCCACTGCGCAGGCTGGAAGCCTGCACCACACTGCCACTGCGCAGGCTGGAAGCCTGCACCACAACTGCCACTGTGCAGGCTGGAAGCCTCCACCACAATGCCACTGTGCAGGCTGGAAGCCTCCACCACACTGCCACTGCGCAGGCTGGAAACCTGCACCACACTGCCACTCCGCATGTGGTGCAGGCTTCCAGCCTGCACGGAGTGCCATGAGCCACACTGAGCGACCTGAGCGACACACCGCGTGCCCGGCCCACCCGACCATCCCCGCTTGTTGATCATGTCGCAGGTCTACGTGCCCGATGCCGCGAGCGTCGGCCAGCACCTGCATGATGTCGCCGTGGCAATGGTCGAACGCGGCTGGCACGTGGATGTGCTCACCGCGGCGCACGGCTACGCCGACCCCGGTGTGCGCTACCCCGCGCGCGAACAGCGCGACGGCGTGAACATCCGCCGGCTGCCGTGGTCGTCGTTCGGCAAGTCGTCGCTGCTCGTGCGGCTCGTCGCCGGCGCGCTGTTCATGCTGCAGGCGGTGTTGCGCGCCGCATTCATGCCGCGCCTCGATGTGGTGCTGGTCACCACGTCGCCGCCGATGGGTGGCGCGGCCGGCGTGATGCTGCGAATCCTGCGGCGCGCGCCGTTCTGCTTCTGGGCGATGGATCTCAACCCCGACCAGTACGTCGCGCTCGGCCATGCCACGCCGGGGTCGATCCCGGTGCGCGTGTTCGACCTGCTCAACTCGGCCGTGTTACGCAATGCCGGGGCGGTGGTCGCGCTCGATCGTTTCATGGCGGCGCGACTGGACGCGAAGCTCGACACGCCGGCCACCCTGGCGTCGCGCATGTGTGTGTTTCCGCCGTGGTCGCACGTGGACGACCTGCGCGAGCCGCTGCCACATGCGGACAATCCGTTCCGCGAGCAGCACGGATTCTCCGATCGCTTCGTGCTCATGTACTCCGGCAACGTCAGCCCGTCGCACCCGCTCGACACCGTGCTGCATGCGCTCTCGCGGGTGCAACGCGACGAGCCGCGACTGCTGTTCGTGGTGATCAGCAGCGGGCCGACGGTGGATCGATTGCGCGACCAGGCCGTGGCGCTCGGCGTGGACATCCGCGTGATGCCGTACCAGCCGATCGAGCAACTGCGCTACTCGCTGAGCGCGGCCGATGTGCATCTGGTGGCGATGGGTGACCGCATGGTTGGCGTCGTGCATCCGTGCAAGGTCTACGGCGCGATGTCGGTCGGCCGGCCGATGCTGTTCGTCGGTCCGGTCGAGAGCCACATCGGCGACCTGGTCGGCGGGCAGTCGCTCGGCTGGCAGGTGCGCCACGGTGATGTCGATGCCGCCGGGCGAGCACTGCGCGAGATGCTGGCCAGCACGGAGCGGGAGCGGACCGCAATGGGTCGTCGTGCGCAGGATCTGCTGCACTCGCGCTACTCGCGCGCCGCCGGCTGCCGGCAGATGTGCGACGTGCTCGAATCGCTGCGCGGCGCTGGTCCGGGCCGCGACCGCCAGGGCCCGGGACCGGCCAGCGTTGACAACGCCCGGCACGCCAACTGATAACCGCCAGCGTCGCGTCCGACCGCTCCGGACTGCCCCGTGCCTCAGTGCTCGTTGGCTTCCGGCATCTGCCCCACAATGCTGGCCGCCAGGCCGGTGCGCTGGTTCACGTCGCCGCTTGCCGCGCGCATGATCTCCAGCGCCACGCGATTGCTCTCCTCGCCGAGCGGTCCGCCGGTGAGGTGGACCGCGTACGTGTCGAGCATCGACTGGTTGTACTCGTCGGTGTACTCGCGCTGGTTGCGGCGGGCCGAGCCGTGGAACCAGCGATAGCGGATCGCGTTCGCGCAGTCTTCGGCGAAGCGCCAGCGATTGAGCATGGCCGCCGAGTCGAACCACGCCGGATCGGCTTCGGGGTAGCCGTCAGGCGTGACGCGCCGCATCGGCAGGCGCTCGGTGGCCTGCAGCAGGTTGGCCAGCAGGTACGTCGGACGATGATCGGCGGTACGGCAGATGCGCAGGCCGAACTCCAGCGGGTCGGTGCCCTGCGTCGTCGGCGACTGAGGCAGCAACTTCGCAAGCGCGACCATCAGCTCGACCATGTCACCGTCGGTCTCCATGAATCGCGTCGCGATCACATCGACCATCGGCTGCGGCGCGGGCCACTGTACCCAGTGCGCAACCATCTTGCGCGCGATGAACCGGGCCGTGCCCGGGTGCGCCAGCAGCATCTCGATCGCCTGCTGTCCGCGGTCCAGCGCCTGTGCCGCCGCGTCGGCCGCCTTCGGATCAATCGCGTCGAAGTGCATGCCAACCACGGTGCGCGCATCCATGTCGTGCAGCTCGGGGCAGAACGCGAACTGCTCACGGCCGCCATCACGCGTGGACGACCAGCCGGTAAGCACCCGCGTGAGCGCCTCGACGTCGGCCTGCGTGTAGCCGCCATCCACGCCCAGCGTGTGCAGCTCCATGATCTCCCGCGCGTAGTTCTCGTTGATGCGATTGGCGAAGCTGTCGGTCTGGTCCAGGTAGAACAGCATGCACGGGCTGGTCGCCGACGCGCGCAACAGGTCGCCGAAGTGCCCGGCCGCAAGCCGCTCGAAGCGCATGTACTCGGCCCACTCGCGGAACGCATTGGCCTTCTCGATGAAGGTGCTGAAGTGATTCTCGTGGAACATCACGAGCCGGTGGCGCACCGGGTTCTGCGTCCACATCGCGATGTCGAGCGGGCGGTACGAGATGTGGGTGTTGTTGTCATCGCGCCAGTAGCGCGCCTTCGCGATCGCCAGCGCCTCCTCGTCCGGCCCGGCCGCCAGCCAGCGACGCAGGCACGGCTCGATGCCGTCGATCAGCACGTCGGCCAGCAGCCGGCTCTCGGGGCCGTGCGCAAAGCGGTTGAGGAAGTGCACGGCCGCCGCGTACGGCGATACGCCCGGCCCGGCCGCGTCGTCGGCGAGCAACACCGTCACCGGTTGGCTCGTCGTCACGCGCCCGCTGCGCTCGCCGACACGCACGCGCAATGCATGTTCGCCCGGCTCGACGCCGCGCAGCACGAACGGCAGCGCGACGCGCGAGTCGGCGCTGCGCGGCGTGTACACCGCGCCGGGCCACTCCTTGCCGTCCACGTCCAGCGCGATCCACGCGATGTCGCCGTCGCCGCTCGCATCCACCACCACAGCATCGGTGCGCGCAATCGTCGCGCCCGCCGCCGGGTAGTGCCACGTCAGCGCCACGTCGTCGTTGTCCTTGCGCGGGTCGATCCGGCGCAGCTCGATCGCCGAGATGTGCAGGTTGCGGTCGCCCTTGTCCTTCTCGTAGTGGTCGTTGATGAACGCGGCCGAGATGACCGGCGGCGGCGTGTCGGCGGCACTCGTGTCCAGGTCGATCGTGTCCACCAGGTTCGCGCGCCAGCCGGGCCGCACGTCGATCGTCTTCAGTTCCTTGTCGTCCAGCTTCACCTGGCACTTCGCAAAACCTTCGAACTCGTCGCTGTGCGCGAACACGAACAGCTGGTAGCGGCCCTGCAGGCCGGCCGGCAGGGCGTGCGCGACCGTGGAGTTGCGGCTCATGCCGAAGCGCCACGTATCCGGCGCGCCGTTCATCCGCGACAGCGTGTCGGCACCGTCGCCGGTCCACCCGGGCTCGCTCACCGTGATGCGCAGCAGGTCGTCCACACGCGCCGCCTCGCCGGTGCGGCCGTGCCACGTAAACGTCGAGCGGTGCGTCGCAGTGCGTGCCCCATCGGCCGTCTCCACCACAGCCCGGATCGTGTTCTCGCCGTTGCGCAGGCGTTGCGCGCCGACGCGGAAGCGCGGGTTGTCGCTGTACTGCCGGCCGATTTCCTCGCCGTTGAGTTCCAGCATCACGGGAGACGGCGGTGTCTTGTCGTAGTCCTGGCGCACGACCGTCGCACCCCAGTCGAACGGCCCGCTGATTGTCATTCCGTCCAGCGTCTGCTTCGGCACGATGTACACGCCGTCTGGCGACGGCACGACGTCGCTCATGTCCGCGTCGGCCAGCGGCAGGACTTCCACACTGTCCACGTGCAGGTTGCGGTCCAGCAACTTCGCCACGTAGCGATCATTGGTGAAGCGCACGCCCAGCCAGTGCTCGCCGGCCGGCACGCGCACCGGCGACGCGATCACCAGCCGGTGCCAGCCATCGGTGACCAGCTGCGTCTCGCCGAGCAGCTTGTCGCGCTCGTCGTCGAGGTACACGCCCACCGACGGGAGCGCACCGCCGACGTAGTTGCCGCGGGCGCGCACGATCACCTGCCACCACGTGTCGGTGTCGCGCTCCACCGGCACGCGACTGGCCGTGCCGCCGCCGTTGTGCGCGACAAAAACCTTGCCGCTGGCTGCGTTGTCGCGCCCGTTGCCGCCCTGCGCCTTGTAGCGCCACTTCTCCGGCAGCGGCAGTTTGCTCAGCGCCTCGGCCTCGTGGAACTGCGCCGTGCCCTCGGCCGGATGCACGATGCGCACCGGCACCGGCTCGGTCGTCGCCGTCCCGCCGTTGGCGAGTTGCACAGTCGCGCTCAGGTCGGCGCCGCCGTCCGGCAGCGTCGTGCAGTCCAGTTCGATGCACACCTCGTGGTGAATGCCGCGGCGCACGAAGTTCACCTTGCCGGTCGGCAGTTCCAGGTCGCCAAGGTGCAGCGTCGCGCCGACGGGTACGCCGCCAGTCACGCGTAGTCCCACGCTGACCGGCGAGCCCCACAGCGCGGCGCGCGGCGCGGGCGTCAGGAACTCTACCGTTGCATGCATCGGCGACACCTCGGCCGGCGACACGTGCAGCGTGCAGACCGCCCCGTCGCCGGCGGTGAGCGTCACGTCGCCGGCGCGCATTGGACGGATGCGCAGCCAGGCGATGCTCGAGCCTTTCAACACCTGCATCGGGCTGAGCACTGTCAGCGCGTCGGCCGGCTCGATTGCCACGTTGATCATCGCGTCGGCCGCGGCCGGCTGCGCGAGTTGCAGCGCCAGCACGCGCGACTCGCCGACAATCGCCGTCGTCTGATCGGCCGGCCATGCGACGGCCGGAACCGCGACGGCGGGCGCGGGATCCTGCGCGGTCAGCGGCGCGGCGGCTGCAACCAACGTCGAGAGCAGGCAACCGAGGACAATCAGCCGGGCAGTGCGCGAGCGGGTCATGGCCGCATCTCCGGGCGGGCGTGGGCGGTCTCGCGATTCTACACGAGGGGCGGCGGCGCAAAGCGCGAGTATCCATACAGAGGTGCACGCCGCGAACCGCCGCCGCCAATGATGTTCCGTCCTGCCTGCCTGTTGCTGGTGTTGCTCGCTGCGCTGACGACGCATGCCGTTCCGCAGGAACCGTCGCCGACCGCCGCCACCACACCGCGCTACGAGACGCACGCCGAACTGACCGCCACGCTGCAGAAGCTCGCGGCCGACTATCCGCGCTATGTGCGCCTGACCAGCATCGGCAAGAGCCTGCAGCGGCGCGAGCTCTGGCTGCTGACGATCACCGACTCTGACGGCCTGCGCGGCGCGGACGACCCCGAACTGCTCACGCGCAACGCGCTGCTCGCCACCGGCGGCATGCACGGCAACGAGGTCAGCGGCACGCCGGTGCTCATCCACTGCGTGCGCGACGTGCTCGCCCATGCGGCTGACGACGCCGACCTCGCTGCGTGGTTGCGGCGCTCGCAGTTGTTCGTGGTGCCCTGCGTGAACCCCGACTCGGCCGACGTGTTCATCGCTGGCGGCACCCGCTGGCGGCCGCGCGGCAACCAGCGCGGCATCGACCTCGACGGCGACGGCAAGCTCAGTGAGGACGGCTACGAGGACATCAATGGCGACGGCGCGATCACGATGATGCGCCGCACCGAGGCCGACGGCACGCACACGCTGCTCGGGTGGGAGGGCCTGGACAACGACGGCGACGGCAAGGTCAACGAGGACATCGCCAACGGCGTGGACCTCAACCGCAACTTCCCCGAGGGCTGGAAGGCCGGCAGCTACATGGGCAGCTCGCGTGGCGAGTCGGCTGCGTCGGAGCCGGAGAGCGCGGCCCTCGTCGCGTTCGTCGAGTCGCATCCGCAGATCGCGCTGGTCGCCGACTATCACAACCAGGCGCGCTGCATCTTCTACCGCCTGGCCGACGGCGCCCACGGCACCGAGACGCCCGAAAACCGCGCGGTCGACATGAGCTCGTACCAGCCGCTGCTCGACGCCGGGCAGCAGATGCTCGGCTACGACCCGATGCGGATGGGCCGCGCCGGCATCTTCACCGCCTGGACCTACGAGCAGCGCGGCATTCCGTCGATCATCGTCGAGCTCGACAACGGCATCGACCAGCACATCGAAGGTCGCGCCACCGACGAGAAGATCCGCGCCGAGTACATCAAGCGCGTCGGCCGCGACCCGTGGATCGAGTGGGCGCCGTTCGATCATCCGCAACTCGGCATGATTGAAGTCGGCGGCGAGTTCCGTCAGTGGGTGCGCCGCAACCCGCCGCTGGAACTGCTGCCCGACCTGTGCCAGCGCAACGTGCCGTTCTTCCGTCGCGCGATGCAGCACCTGCCGCGGCTGGAACTCTCCGTCGTCGGCCGGCACGGCAACGCGGTGGAGCTCGCGCTGACCAACCAGGGCGGCATTGCCACCACCACGCAGCGCGGCGCAGAGTTGCAGCGGCCCGGCCTGATCTGCGGCGACGCACAGTTGCCGGTGCTCGCGCCCGGCGAGTCGCACACGTTCACGGTCACCGCGGTGCCGGATCAGGACACAACTGTTGTGGCCGGCAGCGCGTTCGCCGGAGTCGCGCGGCTGACGATCCCGGCTCGCACCGGCTATCCGCCGGCAGCGCCCGCCTCGCCATGGCGCGCACCCGGCGGCGCGCGCACCACTGCCACGCTGCACCGCGCCACCTGCGGCCCGTGGAACGACGGCGTGTTCACCGGGGCCACGCCGACCGAGCCGAACGTGGTCACCTCGCGGCCGCGCGACGTGCACCTCGGCGTGATCCTCGTCGAGTTCCCCGACTTCGCGCACGACCCGCGATTCACGCGCGACAACTTCGACCGCATGCTCTTCTCGCTCGGCGAGTACCACGCCGACCCCACCGGCAAGCCGGCCGCCGGCAGCCTGCGCGATTTCTACCGCGAGATGTCGTACGGCCTCGTGGACATCACCGGCCGCGTGTTCGACTGGGTGACCGTGCCGACGCCGAAGGCCGAGCAACTTGCACGGCCGATGATCAACAACCCGTACTTCCGCCTGCCCGCGATCCAGGCGCTGATCGAGCGCGACGGCGACGACGTGAAGGCTGCGCTCGATGCGTGCGACGGCCTCGTCTTCATCTGCGCCGGCAACCCCGACCCGCGCCCGAGCGGCTTGTGGCCGCATCGCGGCAAGATCGGCGACAAGCCCTACATCCAGCTCAGCGAGATCCAGCCGCGCACCACTGACCAGTTCCTCGGCGTCGGCGTGCCGTGCCACGAGTTCGGCCACACGTTCGGGTTCAAGGACATGTACGGCCTGCGCAACACGCGCACCGGGCCGGGGCCGTTCTCGCTGATGGCCAACGGCACGCACAGCTGGGCGCCCGGCGACGACAACTTCCCGTTCCACATGGACGCGTGGTGCAAGGCGCAGATCGGCTGGGTCGAGCCGCAGGTGATTGACCCGCGCGTGAGCCAGCGCATTGCATTGCGGCCGATCGGCGCAGACCGGCGCGAGTGCATCAAGCTGCTGATCCGCGAGGACGGCAGCGAGTACTACCTGCTGGAGGTGCGCCGCGCGGCCGGCTCGCAGCAGCACTTCCCGGCGCCCGGCCTGCTGATCTGGCATGTCGGCGAGCGACGTTGCCGGGAGAAGTTCCCGATCGCCGAGATGGATGTCGTGCTCGAGTCGCCGCACGGGCGCGAGACGGCGGACGCGGCCAACCGGTACGCGCCGTGGATGGCGTGGCCGCTGGCGGATCGCACGTCGTTCACGCCGACCAAGCCGGAGGGCGGGCTGGACGTGCGGCTGTCCGAGATCGAGGTGGGCGAGGATGACAGCGTGTCGTTCGTGGTGGGCTCGCGCCGCGCGGCCGACCCGACGTACGTGGAGCATGGCGGCCTCGTCGCGCTGACGCACGGCGCGATCCGGCGCGACGAGCTGCGTCGCATGCGCGAGGCCGGCGAGGAACCGCCACCGGTCGAGCCGCGCACGCTGCACGCAACGGTGATTCTTGCGGACACGCCGGGCGAGCGGTTCATGGCCACCAACGTGTCGTCGCGCGACATGCGCCGCGAGGCCGAGCGACTGTGGTTCAGCGAGGGCGAGTACTACAAGACCGACCTCGACGACGACCGCGTGCACGGCAGCATCAACGACTGGCTCGACGAGGCGAGCCTCGGCATGCAGCGCGTGGCCGGCACCGTGATGCGCAGCGAACTGGACAGCGATCCGTGGTTCCGCGTGGCCGGTGATGCGACCGACGCCGGGGCCTTCATCGCGGCCACACTGCAACAGGCGCGTGCTCGCGGCGAGAGCGTGCTGCGGAGCTACACCGTGCATGATCGTCGCGCGAACACCGACACCACGCACGCGTACAACCTGATCGTGATCTGCACGCCGTGGTCGGGCGCGCCGACGGCGATCCACCCGCCGGCCGTGGACGGCGAGCCGCCTGTGCTGCTGGTTACCGGCTGCCACGACAACCTCGGCCGCGTGGGCGAGATCCTGCCGGTGTTGTTGCAGTGGATGCTCGGCGAGGGCGCCGCGAAGCCAGTGCTGGGCGGCAGCGGCACGCAGCCGACGCTCGGCGGGTTCCCGCTGCGGCGCGCGCTGTTCGGCTCGCTCGGTCAACCGCTCGTGCTCGATCGCGGCATCACGATTCCGGAGAACTACTTCCTCTTGCCAGGCGAGCTGTTCGGCGGTGCGCTGCGCTTCCGGCTGGATCAAAGCGGCGAGAACGGCGACGACGCACTCGTGGTCGAGTGCCGGCAGCGCATCGGCTTTGATAGCGCGTTGCCGGGCGAGGGCCTGATGGTGTGGCGCGGCAGCGAGCTGCTGGCAACGTTGCAACCGGGCAGCGAGCCGTTCGAGCTGCGCGCACACGGCCGCGTGATCACGATCTGCAATGTGTGGCGCGATGCGAAGGCCGGGTACGCGTTCACGCTGTACTCGCGCGAGATCGATCCACCGGCGACCGGTACACGGCTCGTCGCGATGCCGGAGTTCGGCACGTACTTCGTGTTGCACATTCCCGCGGGCTACGACACGGCCGGGCCGGATCGCGCGTGGCCGCTGATCCTCGACTACCACGGCGCGGCGCACCCGTCGGTGCGGCCGGCGATCTTCTCCGAGAAGGCATGGCGCAAGCTGCCCGACGAGCGCGGCTACGTGCTGGTGCTGCCGCAGTCGCGCAAGCGCGCGTGGGGCTCGTACACGTGGCCCGAGGGCAAGGACGAGATCGACTTCCATCGCGCCGTGCTCGAGCGCGTGAACGAACTGGTGCGCATCGACCCGGCGCGCGTCCTGCTGACCGGCTTCTCGTCGGGCGCCGACTTCGACTACAGCCTGCTGGCCAGCCATCCGGAGGGCATCCGCGCGGTCGCGTCGTTCAACGCCGGCGTATTCCACGAGCGTGGCCTGGCCGACGTGGCGATGAAGCGGCCCGTGATGTGCATCACCGGCGGCAACGATCTGCCGCGCAAGCAGACCGTGTTCCGCGCGTGGCGGGAGCTGTCGGCAGCCGGGTTCGATGCGACGTACCGCGAAGTGCCGGGCAACGATCACCGCTTCCCGCCGGTCGCCGAGTATGCGCGCGTGCTCGACTGGTTCGAGTCACTCGACCGCCCGGCGCCGGACGCCGCCACCTTGCTGGCCGGTGCGGTGGCCGACCGCGAGGCGGAAGACACGCACCGCGCGCTGGCCCGCTTGCGCACACTTGCCGGCATGGAACTGACACCGGAGCAGCGCACGGCCGCGGACGAGTTGCAGCGGACGATCGCGGCGGAAGGTGCCGCGCGAGTGGATGCGACGATCGCGCAGTTCGCCGACGACGCGACGGTGATCGAGGCGTACGAGACGATGCGCCTGATCATGACGGCATACGCCGCCACCGAGGCCGGGTCGCGCGCGGCAACGCTCGTCGATCAGTGGCGCAACGATGCGCGCTATCGCGCGGCCTTGGCGGAACGGCGCGCAAACAAACGCTGAGGCTCATCGCCGCGGCGGCCCATCGCCCGCCGGCGGAGCGGGCGGATAGCAGATGTCCGCGTCTTGCGGCAGGCGACCGCCGACCCGACCGTCCGCGCCGAGACTGCGCACGATGTAGGCGCCTTCGCTCTGGTTGATGACGACGTATTGATACGGCCGCCCCCACGGATCGCGCGGCAGCTGATCGGAAGCGAGCAGGTTGCTCCACTCGCCCTGGAATCCGGGTGGGCCATCGATCAGTTCCTGCAGTGTGGCGGGCAATGGGCTGGCATTCGGAGAGAGCCCATCCATGCGCAGCCGGTAGCGCTCGATCGCGTCGCCGAATGTGCGGACTTGCGCGCGCGCAACTGCGAAGCGGTTGCCCGTGTGCCCCGGGTCGGCAATCAGGCCGATCACCCAGACCGCAACGTTCGCCACGACCCAGGCGACTGCTGCGATGAACGCCGCGATCCGCGGCCACCGGCTCGCGCGCGGCGGAAGGGGCTCCACACTGAACTCGCTGCTGCCGGCAATCGGCTGCGCGAACGCCTGGTACTCCGGCGGACGGTAGCGGAACATGGTGACGCTCACTCGAACTCGCACGCTGATGAAACGCGCGACGGTCATCGCCGCCGGGAGCAATCCGCGCGCGGTACCGCTACCGGGCGCTCTGGCGGAACAGCGCGCGGAGACGCGATGACGTGTACGCTGGGGCGTCCGGCGCACTCCACCTCACGGCCACGCACATGAAGATTGTCATCCCCGGCGGGTCCGGCCAGATCGGCACGATGCTGGCCCGCTCGTTCAGCGCCAGCGGTGACGACGTCTGCGTGATCGGCCGGTCGACACCGCGAGTACCGGTGCCGTGGCGCATCGCGACGTGGGACGGCCGGAGCGTCGGCGAGTGGACGCGAGAGATCGACGGCGCCGACGTGGTGATCAACCTGGCCGGCCGAACGGTGAACTGCCGCTATCACGCGGCCAACCGCAAGCAGATCATCGACTCGCGCGTGGACTCGACGCGCATCGTCGGCGAGGCGATCGCCGCGGCCGCGACGCCGCCGAGGGTGTGGCTGCAGTCGTCCACCGCCACCATCTACGCGCACCGCTACGACGCGCCGAACGACGAGGCGACCGGCATCATCGGCGGCCCCGGGGAGCCGGGCGTGCCGGAGACGTGGCGCTTCAGCGTGTCGGTCGCGAAGGCGTGGGAGCAGGCGCTGGCCGACGCGCCGGACTTGGCGGGCTGTCGCAAGGTGGCGATGCGCACGTCGATCGTGATGAACCCCGACCGCGGCTCGGCGTTCTGCGTGCTGCTCGGCCTGGTGCGCCGCGGCCTCGGCGGGCGCAACGGCAACGGGCGACAGTTCGTGTCGTGGATCCACGATGCCGACTTCGTGCGCGCCGTGCGCTGGCTGATCGCGCACGACGAGCTGGCCGGCGCGGTGAACATTGCATCGCCGAACCCGCTGCCCAACGCCGACTTCATGCGCGAACTGCGGCGCGCGGCAGGCGTGTGGTTCGGGCTGCCGGCGGCGCGGTGGATGCTGGAGATCGGCGCGTTCTTCCTCCGCACCGAAACCGAACTGATCCTCAAGAGTCGTCGCGTGGTGCCGGGCCGTCTGGTGGAGTCGGGGTTCACGTTCGAGCATCCGCTGTGGCCGGCGGCGGTGGATGAGCTGGTGGCAAGGTGGCGAGCGATGCGATCCGCATGGCCGCGCGAAACGAACAGGGCTCCGGATGCCTGAGCGTCCGGAGCCCTGCAGGTTCAGCTGTGCGCGGGTTCAGTCAACCAGCACGTACTCGAGGAAGCGCGGCGGCGTCGCAAGGCCGACCACGACCTCGTCGAGCACCGGCGTCGCGTTCGCGGGACTGGCAACGGTGGCCTCGCCGCGGCGGAAGTAGGCGCGATACATGATCGTGCCACCCACCGGCACCACCGTGTTCTTTGGCCACTCCATGCCGCCGTACCAGGTCACGTTGTCCTTCAAGCCGTCGGCCGGGATGAAGAGCTTCTTCACCGGGTCGAACTCGCGATTGTCGTGGCGCATGCTGCCGTTGGTCGGCAAAGCACGCAGGTACGGGTCATTCGTGAACTCGGGTTTGGTGTGGAACAGCTCCGAGTCGAGCTTGTCCGCACCCGAGACCTGGGTCCACGCATTGTTGACGCGCGACTTGCCGGGGCCGGCGAAGATCTGCACGTAGTCGGACTCGAACGGGGCGATGTTCGAGCGCGGCGGCTCGTAGTTCGCCAGGTTCGGGTTGCCGCCCAGGGTCAGGTGCGGACGACCGGGGCCGGGGCCCGCCGGACCGAGGTGCCGGTTGGGATCAAACCGGGGCCGCCACTCCTGCCACGCGATCCAGGCCGGGCGCACCGCCTGGTTGTACGGGTTGACCCAGCCGTTCTCGTAGAAGATGCCCGGGCCGTCCGTCATCACCGAGTTGGCGAAGTTCGGATTGAGCGTCGGGTTGCTGTACTGCGTGGGCGAGAACCAGTTGGGATCGTAGGCATAGTTGACCGCCTGGTTGTAGCGCGCGTACTGCAGCACGGGCCCGGTCGGCGTCATCGTGGCGTAGTTCCAGAGGTTCTGGCTGACCTTGCCACTGCTGATGCGCAGGTTGTCGATCGTGGCTTCAGCCGGAGCAACCAGACGGAACGGCTTGTCCTTGTCGCCGCCCGCCGGGTCGTTCTGCGCGAACTGGAACAGCTGCGGGTTGATCCCGTTGGCCGCATACCAGCTCGAGGGCAGCATCAGACGTTCGATGCAGCCGATCGTGATGCGGTCTTCCGGGTTCAGCTCGTTGAGCCGCACCGAGGCATGCGCGATCTTGGCGTCGGCACCCTGGAAGAACGTGTGGTGGTCGTTCAGGCCAGCCGCCAGCGGGCCATCCGGCACCACCATCTCCTGGGCGTACCGGCACTGGAACCCGTTGATCGCCACGTTGAACGGCGACGACTGATACTCGCCCGCGGGGTGCGGGTTGTTCGGCGCGTCGTTCGAATCGTAGGCAATCGAGAAGTGGTACCAGTGGTGCGGCAGGATCGGGAACGGCAGCGCATCGAGGAACACGATGGCGTCGACGCGGGCATACAGGATGCCAAGGTCGTTCGGGTCGGCCGCATTGCCGGCCGCATCGCGCTCGAAGAAGTCCCAGTCCGGGTTGTCTTCCTTCATCTCGGCCGCAAGGTCGCCAAGGTCATTGACCTGGTCGATGTTGCCGGTGACCGGGTCGATGTTGCCTTCGAAGGCCTGCGCAAAGAGCATGCGCACGATCTTCAGCTGCATGCCGACGTCCTTGTAGATGAACATCTGCACGCCGACCGCGCGGTCGTCGCGGTAGCGGAACGTGGTGCCACCGAACAACCCGCAGAAGTAGTTGTCGGCGTGCCACGAGTTGCGCTGCGCGTCGTTGCGCTTGCCGGGCAGGGCCTTGTCCGGACCCGGGCCCGTGCGGGCGCGCAGCGAGTTCTCGGTGCCGTACCAGTCATCCTGGAACTTGCACCAGAACTCGATCGTGCCGCGGTTGTACGGCAGGTTCGCTTCCTGCTCGGGGTTCTCCTTGAACGGATCAACCGCACCCGCGATGTAGCGCTTGTAGCGCGGCGAGTACTGACCGCCGAACTCCGGCAGATCGGGCTCGCGGCCGCGACCCCAGAGGTGGATGCCGTCCGGGTAGCAGTCGGTGAACGCGGCCACGCCCTCACGGCCTTCCGGCGAGATGGCGTTGTTGTTGGCGGTGCTCAGGCGGTCGAGCATCTTGCCCAGGCCCCAGTCGAACGTCGGCGGCACCGCGGCGAAGTCGTTGCGGTTCTGCGCCGCGAACACACCCTGCGGCGCAACATTGACCTCGAGACCCGAGGCCTCGAAGTGCTGGACAAAGTTCGTGCCGGCCGTCGCGCCGCTGGTGATGCGCCGCAGATAGCCGAGCACGTCGGTGTAGTAGCTCAGCTGATACGGAGACCGGTCCTCGGGCCGGATCTGCACGTAGCCGAAGTCCTTGCTCGGCGGCACCCCCGCACCGCGCGCTTCGTGGTTGGCGCCCACATTGAACTGGTGCAGACCGATCGGCCGGCTCTCGTCGACCGAATTGGGGAACGTGATCGTGCCGTTGGCAGTCAGGTTGGTGGCCGATCGCAGGCTGGCGCTCGGCGGGTTGGTGCCCGACGCCACGAAGCCGGTGCAGAAGTCGGCCTGGCTGTGGTGACGCAGGATGTCCATCACCTTGACGACGGCGCGCACAGTGGAGCTGACCACCGGTGCGATGTCGTAGACGCCGGTCTGCGGGTTGAACACCGGTCCGCGCAGCTGCGCGAGCGACGTCACCTCGTACAGGCCGTAGCTGTGGAAGCACACCGGCGCGACGCGCTGCGTGACATCGATCGTGTCGATGCCCTGCCAGTACGCCTCGTCCGGATTGAACTTCGTGACCTTCGGCGCGGGCTGCAGCGCGGCACGGATCAGGTCGCGGCAGGCCGCGTACCAGAAGTGATCCCAGTCCGGCGTGGAGAACGCCTGCGGCTTGATCACGCCGCCGACGATCAGGCCGACCTTGCCGAGCGCGCCGTTGTTGACGCCGGGCAGCTCGGCGCCGTCGTTCCACGGGATGCGCGGGTGCGGCAGCGCGGCAATGCCCTCGGGCATGCCGAACTGGTCGCCCGTGAATCCGCCGTTCTCTTTGGTGTCGAGCCGCGAGATGAAGCGCATGTCGAAGTCGTTCCACGAGGTGAACGGCCGGTTGTCGCGCTCCTTCAGCAACAGGTCGACGAGGATCTCGTTGGAGTGGGCGAGGATGCTCGTGCTGTTGCCCGAGTTGAACGGCCCGATCTCGATCCACTTCAGTGTGGCGTCGTTGGCGGCGTCGACGTTGAGGAGGTCGCCGCGGTTCTTGCCGTCGTTGCCGATGCCGTTCTCGGTGTTGGCCGGACGGACCACGTCGGGCATGCCGTAGAGCGGGTCGACGACCCACTGGCGGCCCTGCACGTCCTTGTATTCCCGCTCACCCTTGAGCCGGTTGAACAGGATCATCAGCACTTCGCGCGAGGCGGTGTTGACGTTGATCGGCGGCATCGCGACGCGCTTGAGGTTGTACATCTCCTTCAAGCCGGGGAAGTTCGCGTTGTTGTTCTGCACACCGTCGCGGAGCCAGTAGTAGTCGGTGTCTTCGCCGTCCTCGTCCGGATCGTGCACCTCGACCACCTGGTTGGGCGCCGAGTTGTAGCCGTCGATCAGCGGCCAGCTGGTGCAGGTGATGTAGTCCTGAGCAAGCTCCCACAGCGTGTCGGGCATGTTCAGGTTGGTGTGGATGTTGCGCAGCGAATCCAGGAACTCCTGCTTCGACCCGAACTCGCGGTCGGCATAGCTCTGGTTGCCGGGCGGATTGATCTGCGCGTCCGAGTCGATCTCGGCCCACAGCGAGGTGACGACCTGCTCGCCGTTGACGACGTGATCTTCGTCCTGCAGGAACGGGTTCTGGCCGAACCAGTTGCCGCAGCGGGCGAGCGAGATCTGCACGCCGAGGTCCCAGAGCGCGTCACGGAATGTCTGGAACGTGGCGTGGCTCAGCCAGCGGACGTTGATCTGGCTCTGGCACTCGATGACCTTGAGCTTGAGCACGTCGCCGTCGGCCACCAGGGTGCTGGTGTCGCCGGGGCGGTAGTGCGAGATCTCGCCGACGGTCAGCGGGGCCGGCGGCGCGGCTTCAGGGAAGCTCACGTCAGCCGAGTCGCGCAGCGGGACCATGCCGAACCCCTTGGCCGGGACGCCGCCCGCCGCGGGTGTGTACGGATTGGGCCGGCCCGTGGCGTAGTCATGCTCGTACGGCCAGTCGGCCTTCAGCGGCGACGTGTAGTGCCGCTGGGCCGCGAAGTCGGCGAGCTTGGCGCTGGCAAGGACGATGCCGTCGTGTGCCAGCTGCTCGGCCTTCTTGCGCAGCTCGAAGTACTTGCTGGCCTGCAGCTCGGTGCGCATGAAGCGCGAGAAGGCGGTACCCATCACCGAAAGGATGGTGAGCACGCCAAGCACGATGATCAGCACCGTGCCGCGGGACGCTCTGGCCCGCAGTCGATGCCATCCGGTGGTTGACAACATGATCGAACTCCTGGTTCGTCTGTGTGGTCGTTCCGTCCGACCCGCGCGTCCGCATGGACGCAACCCGGGCCGGCCGTTCTGTCCCCGGCAAGGGGGGCCGGTTGAGAATGTGTGATGATGCGGCAAAGGGCCGATGTTTGCAAGGCTCGGGCGGTGCCACGTAAGGCGAAATGGGTTCGTTTTGTCGGCCGTGCGGGTTGCTGTCTGATGGCAGGACCGGGGACCTCATTGGGTTCGTTTCGTCATCTTCTCGTTCAGGCGGACCGGATGACATCAGTCCGAGAATAACCCCCGTCGCCCGCAGAGCCCGTGTTTATGGGGCTCAAAAACGTGAAAGTGGGGTGAAAGTGGAGTGAAGCCTCGTATGGGGCTCGTGAAGGCTCGTATGAGCGAAAAGAAGGGTTGTGTGGCCGTCGTGAAATCGCCACCGTGATATTTACAAGTTATTTATTTTGAACAACTTATGTCGATTCACGGTCACGGAAAACCCCCGGATTTGACGTCCTCCAGCAGACGCCTGGTCGACAGATGTCAATGCCAACGAGCCAGCATTCCTCCTCCACCCCATAATACGCCACGAGTTTGTAAAGTCAAGTTACAATCGGCGTTTTTAAGAACTTTTCTGGGGCGTACCGGTTCCGGGCGAGCCGGGGACATAAGTCCCCGGAGGGGTACGCCGACGGGCGCACGACGATTGCGCGAGGGCGACCGCAATCCCCTCCGGGGACTCACGTCCCCGGCTCGCCTCGGATCGGAACACTCTGACGGCCACGCAAGCGGCGGAGGCAACCGCGAGATGCGCGCGAGGTCGCGAGGTCGCGGCTCTTGCCGAACGCGAAGCAATGCGCTGTCGGTGGGGTGCCGACACAGTGGCGTCGTACTATCCCGGTACCCGCGCAGTCGGAGGGCACGCCGCGTGAGCGAGCGACCGGATCCATCATCAACCACAGCGTCGTCGTCGCCTGTGTTGCTGCTGCCGGTCGGCACGCAGGTGGTGACTCGCGTGGCAATCGACAGCGCCACGGCCGGTCGGCATCCGGCCGGTGCGGTCGGCGTGGTTGTGGCGCAACCGGTCAGCCCGGCCCACCGCTACCGCGTGAAGTTCCCGGATGGCAGCGAGGCGCCATTGCATCGCGACGACCTCGCGATCCGCAAGCACCTGGTGAGCGATGATCTCGCTGGCGACACCGCCGCCGATCGCGACGAACTGTGGAGCCGTATCATCTACCGCTGTGTGGTCGGCAGCCGCGCATACGGACTCGACCACGACGGATCCGACGTCGACCGACGCGGCATCTTTGTGGCCAGCGCCGATCGCGACTGGTCGCTGATCGATGTGCCGGGCCAGCTGGAGAACGACGCCACGCAGGAGTGCTACTGGGAGCTGCGCAAGTTCCTGCTGCTGGCGCTGAAGGCCAACCCCGCTGTGCTGGAGTGCCTCTATACGCCGCTGGTGGAGCTGGCCAACGAGCATGCCCGCGAGCTGCGGGCGATGCGCGCCGCGTTCCTCTCGCGGCTCGTGTACCAGACCTACAACGGCTACGTGATGGGCCAGTTCAAGAAGCTCGAAGGCGACGTGCGCCGCCACGCGCGCGACGGCGGCGATCCGGCCACGCCGGCGATCAAGTGGAAGCACGCGATGCACCTGATCCGCCTTCTGCTCTCCGGCATCGCGGTGCTCGAACACGGCGACATCGTGCTGCGCGTGGACTCGCATCGCCAGCAGCTGCTGGCGATCCGGCGTGGCGAGGTGCCATGGCCCGACGTCGACGCATGGCGGCTGGACCTGCACCGGCAGTTCGATCGCGCGTTCGAGCGCACCACATTGCCGGAACGGCCCGACTACGATCGCGCCGACGCGTTCCTCCGCAAGGTGCGCCGCGCGACGGCCGACGCGGATCGGCCGGTGCGTCGCGTCGGCGCGGCACCCACCTCACCGCCAGCGCCAGCCGGGCTGTCGGCGGGCGAACTGCACGCGCTCGGCGAGCTGTGCGACGCGCATGCGCAGCCGGTCGTGTTCGCGACGGTCAGCGGGGCGCACCTCTACGGATTCGCGTCGCCCGACAGCGACTGGGACCTGCGCGGCATGCACCTGCTGCCGCCCGCGCTCGCGTTGCGCCTCGAGCCGGGGCCGTTGACGATCGAGCAGGATGGCGGTCACGCGGCCGGCCGTCCGCTGGACATCGTCACGCACGACGCGTCGAAGTTCATCGCGATGCTGCTGCGCAAGAACGGCTACGTGCTGGAACAACTGCTCAGCCCGCTGGTGGTGCGCACCGGCCCCGCGCACGACGAACTGCGTGCGCTGGCGCCGGCGTGCATCACACGCCATCACGTGCACCACTACCGCGGCTTTGCCGACAGCCAGTGGAAGCTGGTCGTGGCCGAGCCGGCGGGCGCGCGCGTGAAGCCGCTGCTCTACGTCTATCGTGTGCTGCTCACCGGAATCCACCTGATGCGCAGCGGCCGGGTGGTGTGCGATCTGCCGCGACTGGCGCGCGAGGTGGTTGCGGCGCACGATCGTCCGCCTGGCCTCGACGACCTGATGGCCGCGAAGGTGACGGGCCGCGAGGACGTCCGCCTCGACGAGGTCAGCGGCGCCGCGTCGCTCGACGTTCACGACGCGTGCCGCCGTCGGCTTGGCGCGATGCTCGATGAGGCGTCGCGCTCGAGTGACTTGCCGGAGGCGCCGGGTGCGCGGCCGGCACTCGACGATCTGCTGGTGCGAATGCGCCTGGCGTGACGATGCCGACGGTCCCCGCTCGCGGTCGATCCCGGCCCTGACACGGACAAACAACTGCCAGCTTCATGGTGCGTCGCCACGTGGCGGTCGGATATCCTGTCGGCGTTCCCGACTTTCTGCCCGACACACTCCACTCACTCCACTCCACCACAACCGGAGCCGACCATGGCGAAGAAGAAGGCGTCGAAGGCCAGCAAGAAGAAGGCTGCGCCGGCTGCGAAGGGACCGCGCGTCACCTACCACGTGCTGCCGCGCAAGGCCGGCGGGTGGGAAGTGAAGGAAGCTGGCAAGTCGTCGGCGTCGAGCACGCACGACACCAAGGTCGCGGCCGTGGAGGCTGGCCGCAAGCTCGCGAAGCAGCACGCACTCGGCCAGCTCAAGGTTCACAAGAAGGACGGCGTGATCCAGACCGAGTACACCTACGGCGGCGATCCGGAGCGCTACAAGGGCTGAGCCGCCGCATCTCGACGCGACGCGGCCATTGCGAAACCACAACCGGGCGAGCCAGGCAGCGCGTGCCCGGCTCGCCCGGAAAGTTGTTCCGCCCCTCGCGGCAGACTACTCCTCGGCGTCGGCGTCGCCCTCACCCTCGGCGTCGGCGTCGGCGTCGCCCTCTTCCGCGGCTTGCTCATCCATGAACAGCGCGAAGTCGGGGTCGAAGCCCAGCGCGGTCACCCTGGCCGAGTCGGTGGCCTTGCGGAACTTCCACTCGCCCTTCTTCATGTTGAGGTCTACGCCGCGCAGGCCGAGTGCCCACAGTGCGACGCTGGTGTCGCCGACGGATTTGCCCGCGGCCTCGGCCACCGCGCGGAATCCGGGCAGCAGCGAATCGAGGCACGCGCTGTCGCGCAGCCACGCGCCGAGTTCGGCCAGCGACGGCGGCGACATCGGCCGCGACGGAATCGCATCGCCGAGCAGATCGTCGAGCGCCGGCACAGCCACCAGCAGCGGGTTCTTGTTGCCCGCCGCGTCGGCCTTGCACATCAGCAGCAGCGCGCTGGTCCAGTCGATCAGCGGCTGCGTCGCCGGGTTGCGGAGCATCGGCAGCGTGCTGACGAGCGAGAGCGTGAGGCCGTTGTAGTCGGCCATCTCGCCGAGCGCCTCGCGCACGCTGTCGTCGTCGCCGCTGCTTGCCGCGGCGATCAGCGCGCTGCTCGCACCGACGAACCCCGCGAGGTAGTCGGCATCGCCGTCCTCGAACTGCGTCATGAACAGGTCGTAGTCGTCGCCCTTCCAGCCGCGCGCGTCGAACACCGCGCGCCACGCGTCGGGCGTGAGACCCTTGTCGCCGTCGGTCGCGGCCTTCGCGGTGGCCAGCATGTCCTTCTGGCCGCCGGGCAGCATGGCGGTCCACTCGGCGATGCGCGCGACATCGAGGCCCTCAACGACCGGCCCGTCCGCAGCGGGCGCGTCGGCCCCGGCCGGCGCATCCTTCTTGCTGAACAGCTCGGTCGCGGAGCGCGGGCCGCCGTTGCCAGCGGCACCACCACCGAGATCGGCACCCTCGCCTTCGGCCTCGCCACCGCCGCCGCCACCACCACCGAACAGCCGCGCCATCTTCTCGGCCGGGCTGACCGGCGCCAGCTCCGGCGGCAGATCGACGACGACCTCGCGGTAGTACTCCTCCTCGTCGACGTTCTCGAGCCACTCGCAGATGCCGTTGGCATGCTCCTCGTTCACGCCGTCGGCGCGATCGCGCAGCATGTCAGGCCCGGCCTCCAGCAGCTGGTCGAACGTCGTGTAGCCCGCATTGAACAGGCGCGTCGCGAGTTCCTCGTCCACCGTCGGGATCGTCTGGAACTTGGCGATCGCGCGGTAGCCGAGGGCGCGCTCCTGCGCCTGGCTCATGATGTCGATGTCCCAGCCCGAGAGGCGCGACGCGAGCCGCACGTTCTGGCCGCCCTTGCCGATGGCGAGCGAGAGCTGGTCGTCGGGGACGACGACGCGCGCCTTGGTGTGGTCGTAGTCGAGCGTGATGCTGGCGATCGCCGCCGGCTTCAGCGCGTTCTGGATCAGCACTTCGGCCGAGTCGTTCCAGCGGATGATGTCGATCTTCTCGCCGTTGAGCTCGTCGATGATGCCCTTGATGCGGCTGCCGCGCACGCCGACGCAGGCGCCGACCGGGTCGATCTTGGTCGGGTCGATGCTGCTGACCGCCACCTTGCTGCGGTAGCCCGGCTCGCGCACCAGCGCCTTGATGTCGATCGTGTGGTCGGCGATCTCGGGCACTTCCTGCTCGAACAGCTTGCGCACGAAGTTGGGGTGCGTGCGCGAGAGGATGATCTTGACCTTCTGGCCGCCCGACTTCTTGACGTCGAGGATCAGCGACTTGACGCGCTCGCCGACGTCGTAGTGCTCGTCGCGGACCTGCTCCCAGCGCGGGAAGAACGCCTCGGTGCGGTTGTCGAGCGTGCAGATGATGTTGTTGTTGGCCTCGACGCGCTGCACCGTGCAGCTGACGATGTCGCCCTTGCGGTCGGCATACTCGTCGTAGATCGCGTCGCGCTCGGCCTCGCGGATGCGCTGGATGATCACCTGCTTGGCCGTCTGCGCGGCCACGCGGCCCAGCGCGCCGGGGTCAATCGGGATGACCTCGTCTTCCTTGATGTGGCGGATCTTCTTGATCACCGGCTCCATCTCGCCGGTGTCCTCGTTGTATTCCTCGTCTTCCTGCTCTTCGACCTCCACCTCGTAGAAGGTGACGTCGCCGGTCTCGCGGTTGATGATCACGGCGGGCTCGGCGTCAATGTTGACGAGCTTCTTGCCGGCGGCCTTGGAGAGGGCGGTCTCGAGCGCCTCGAAGATCAGCTCGCGCTCGATGTTCTTTTCCTGGTGGATGGTGTCGACCCACTTCAGGACGTCTTCTGGATTCATGTTTCCTGCCTTGCCCGGATCGGTGGCCAACGCTGGCGCTGACGGATCAGCGGCGGCGGTCGGCCTGGCACTGTCGTTGTGGATGAGCCGCGCGGCCTGCGTTGCGTGGGCGCTCGCGCGTCCGTGTTGCGCGCGGCCCAAACAAAAAGGTGGTCGCCTGCTGGCGCCCACCGTCCGCAACCACCGTGACCGTTGACTCCGCCCGCGAGGGCTGCCGCCGGTCAACAGCGTGCAACGCAGTTGACGCGGGGATCATGCGATTCCTGCCGCATCCTGTCAAGTCAAGCGCTGTCGAACTCGCCGCGACGCCGCGACGCCGCGTGCATCAGTCCATCAGTTGACGGCCGCGAGGCGCGCCGACGCTTCCGCCAGTTCGGCCTTCATTTCGGCCGTGCTGCGGAAGATGTCCTTGCCGGTGACCGCATTGCGGAACCAATAGCCGCTCTTGCCGTTGCAGACGCCGGTTTCAACCACCTGCAGGCTGTTGATGGTGCAGTAGGCGTAGAGCTGGTGGGTGTCCACAGGAACCTCCGGGTGGTGCGGGCGGTTTGCGTGCTGCGGGTGGGAACGTCTGCATAACCCACCAGTTGTGGCGGGTCACACAACCAACACACTGCATCCTGGGGCCTTTCGGCACACACGAAGGCTAAATGATCCACCAACGGGGGTCAAGCCCAAACCACACCATTTGGCGTTTTCCAGCGTTGGGCCGACTACAGCGAACGCGACAAAGCGCGATTGCAAGCCGTGGTGTTCACCGGTGGAACGAGGGTGGCTGCAGGTCGGTGCTCATCCACGCATGCGTCCCAAGGAATCGGGCTGCGAGGCGCCCACGGTTGATCGGTGAGTCTGCAGCCCAGCGGACAAGGGACGTGTCGAACGAGTCGTGGTGAAAGTAGCTGTCCCACCGTATCGGAAGGTGGGCATGCGCTTCGATGGCTTCCATGACGGCGTCGCCAGCTTCTTGCGAAGGTGGTCCCGGGTGGTTGGAGGTGAGCAGAGGTTGGGCGAGGGCACGCATCGTCGACACGTTGCCGTGCCGGAACGCCTCCAGCAGTTGCGCCTGGACCGCCGGCGAACGGGTGTCAATCCAACGTAGCGCAGCGGATGCGGCGCCGGCGGCCTGAGCATCGCCGTCACGGAGCCACTCGAGCAGCGTGGCGATGGATCTCGCATGTTCGGCGGGGCCGAGGCGCGCCCGCACGGCGAGAATCGTTGCCGCCACAAGATCGCGGTGCTTGTCGGGCTCGCCCCCGAAGCGGTCCAGAAGCGGGGCGATCAGCCGGGTGTCGCAGTCGATCCACACCAGACACTTCCACACGTCCTCCATCGACGTGCTCTCGCCCAGAGCCCGTTCGACAACGGGCAGCGATGCCGCCGTGACACGCCTGTGCGACAACACTGCCAGCCATTCGTCGCGCTGGCCGGGAACATCGAGATGCTCCAGGCGGCCCAGGATAACCGCCTCGGGCCAACTCCACTGGTCAGCGGCATAGAACTCGTCGCTGTGATCGAGGATCCAGTCTGCGGGCGCCCACGGACCGAACGATCCCATCGCGCTCGCTGCAACCAGGCGGCTGACGGATCCCCCATCCCTTGACTGGTAGCTGTCGCCACCCCGCCCGCTACGTGTCCCTGCACAAGCCTTGACGGCCTCTATCAGTGGCGACAGCAGGGTGGCGAGTCGCTCGAACTCGTCACGAGCAGACGCGTCGCCTGCCGCCGCACGGTCGGCGAGCCGGTAGTTGACAGTGGATTCCAGGTTCAGCGCGAAGTTCCATGCGTCGACCACGGCAAGCCACTCCCCGGCATCCGTCGCATGTGCCCGGATGAGTTTGGCGAGCCGCGCACCGTGCGTATCGACAGCGGGCTTGATCACGTCGGCGGGAAGGCCGTACTGCGACATCCCGCGCAGGATGAAGCGGCGGTTGGAAGGTCGCGCCCCCTCGAGCAACTCGATCAGGAAGCCGCCATCGCCGATGCGGGTCAGTTGTCTTGCGAGGTCCTCCAGGCTGTCGCCCGCGCCTGCTTCAGGGTCGGGATCGCTGGCCAGCTTGCGCGCGTCGTCGCGCAGCGGTGCCAACACCTTTGGCAGCTGGTCACGTGCGTGTTCCGCAAACCAGCGGATGGCTACGAGCCGAACGTCGAGATCCGGATCGTCCCGGACGGCCTTCTCCAACACGGCAGCCGCGCGGTCTGCACACCACGTGGCGCCGACGATCGAGTAGATCGCACCGTAGCGCACCTCGGCCTCGGGATCCTGCGCGAGTGCAGACAGCCACTGCCAGGCACTGGCCGGGTCCGCCGTACCCGTGCGCGCGAGAACCCACGCGAACAGGCGACGCGCCCCGACGGAGTTGGAGTCCTTCGCTTTCGCGATGGCATCCAGGCGATCGACCACAGCGCTCAACGCCGACGGGCCATAGAGCGCCAGTGCCATCGCCGCGTTGTCGCAACTCCGGAGGCTCGCCCACGCCGGGTTTCGCTTGGTCCACTCCCAATCCAGCTTGCGGTGCAGGATCCAGTCGGCCAGCGCGGCTGCCATCAGCGCGCCAGCGCGCGGGGCTACAAGGCAGGCGGCCTGCATCGCACCACCCAGTGGAACCGGTTGGTCGAGGCCCTCGGGACCCAGCGGCACCTGTGACAACGGCCGCTCGTGCCATCGATTGAGGATGCCAGCGAGCACGGCCGGCACACGTGGATCGTCGGGGAAGCGCCCCAGCGCTTCCATCGCGGCGTCGACATCCGCGTTGGCGCTGGCGATCAGGGCCGGGATCGCTCGCGGGTCACGGAGCTGGGCCAGTGCCCTGGCTGCTTCACGGGCCGGGCGAGCATCAGCCCGGCGCAGGTCGGTTGCCGCGGCGAGCAACTTGCACAACTCTGGCACCGCTACGTCCCGAAGCCCGGCACCCACCACGCCAAGTGCCTGCGCAGCCGCGCAACAGGTCGTGCGGTCGGCCTCCGAGTTGAGTTGGAAGAGCAACGGGACCAGAGCACGAACAGCATCTGCGTCCTGCCCGGTGGATCCGATGCGACCCAGCGCTTCAATCGCGAGTTGGCAGACCGACACGCCAGCGCCGGGCGAGACAAGCTGGATCACGTCGGACACAACCGCTGCCGCGTTCGGCCCCATCCCGGCGATCCGCCGCAGGGCTGGTTCGAGTCCACCCGGATGGTGGCGAAGAACACGGGCGAGCGAGTCGGTGGCGGAGGCCAACGCAAGCCTGGCCGAAGCCGCACGTCTGACCGTCGCATCGGCGTGCTGCTGGCAGCGTGCGATGAACGCGCTCATCTCCCGTTCTGGAAGAGCGGCGCATGTCTCCCCCTCCCCGAGGTTGGCAAGCACCGACAGGCAGACCTCTGCTTCAGTTCGTCGGGTCAGGCGTTGCACAACGGCGGCCGACAGAGTGGTACCTCGCAGGGCCGACATGACAGCCACACAGACCGAAGGGTCGGGGTCTGCAAGGGCCTGCTGCAGTTCGACGACGGCGTCTGGTGCCAACTTCTCGTGCAGCGCCGCCAGGATCTCCGCCGATCGACAGCGAGCGACCGGATCAGCGTGGCTCCGGACGCGCTGGATCAGCAACGGCTGCGCACAACCCGGCGTGACGGAAAGGTCATCAAACCGCCCGTTCCACATGGACGGCACTCTGTTGAACGGCGGCGTCGCGTGCTCCAGCCACAACGCCGCCGAGTCGCGAACGTCGCTGAGCGGGCTGTCCAGCGCGGCCACCAGGTACGGCACGCCCTCGTCGCCACGACACGCCAGCCGCTGTAGTGCGGTGGATCGGACGGTCGCATCTGGTGAAGCAAGGTCCGCAGCGACCTCTTCGCAACTCTCGCGCGGAGTCGGCGTCCAGTTGCGCTCCCGAACGGTGTGCGTTTCCGGATCAGGGTCGGCAGTCGGGTGTGCCGGGGCGGAGGAGCAAGAATGCAGCAGCAACAACAGCGGCAAACCAGCTGCAGCCAGTGCGTATCCCCTCATGCCTCTACCTCCCACTCGCATGCGATTCAGGCAGGCACTTTGCGGTTGCGGTTGCCGTCCCGGTCAGCGCAAGACGTAAGGGGAGTATATGAGCGATACAAGTATGCCAGACATCCTCCGCTCGGTCACGCCTTTCTTGCTGCGCGTGCGCATCTGCCGCGTCCGCACGACTACAGCGAACGCGACAGCGCGGCGATCGCCTCGTCGGTGCTGGAAAAGCGCTTGTCCGGATCCCGCTCGAGCAACCGCATCACCGCCTGCTCCAGCAGCGGGCTCACACCGGGCAGCGACACCGAGAGCGGGATCGCCGGTGACTCGCAACGCGCCAGCACCGCCACCGAGCCGGCACCATCGAACGGCAGCCGGCCGCTCACACAGTGGTACAGCGACACGCCGACCGAATAGAGGTCGCTGCGCGCATCGGCGCCGCCGTCAATCTGTTCCGGCGCCTTGTACAGGCCGGTCGTGAGCTCGTCGTCGTCGAGCAGGGTGCCTTCGCCGTCGCCGATCTCGGTGCGCGCCATCAACAGGTCGCGCAGCACGGTCCGGCCGTCTTCCGAGAGCACCACGGCCTCGGGGTTCACGTCGCGATGCACCAGACCACGGCGGTGCAGATCGCTCAGCGCCTTGAGCAGATGCACGTGCACCTGCACCGCGTCGGCCACGCGCAGCTTGCCGAGCTGGCCGAGCCAGTAGCCGAGCGACATGCCGATGACGTGTTCCATGACGATGTAGTCGTGGCCCCGCTCACGGCCGAACGCCCAGACGCGTACGATCCCCGGGTGGCGCACCGCCATCAGTGCCTCGACCTCGCGCTGCAGTCGGCGGGCCGTGAGGTCATCACGCTCGACCGGCAAGAGTCGCACCTCGACCTCGAGGCCGCTTCCGGTGTGCCTGGCAAGCCACGTGGCGCCGGCCGCGTTCTCGCGCAGATGCGCGATCACTTCGTACGTGCCGATCCGCGAGCCCGGCTCGATCATCAACGGCATCGGCCGCAGACGCGAGCTTGCCGCGTCTTGTGGTTGCTGCGGGTCGTGGCCGGAATACGACGGGAGGACCGCGGATGAGTCGGTAGCATGCATGTCGGCGGGCCGGGGAAGGCAGACGACCGGGAAACGCGTTGGGTTGTAGAGGCGTGATCGCAATCAGATCTGTGCAACGCAACCCCCATTGCAACGGCACAGACAATGGTCAGAGCCGCGAGTCTGCATGCCGGCTCAGAGTGCCGCGCGGACGGCGTCGAGTAGTTCGCCGACGGCGAACGGCTTCTGGAGGTAGCGGAACCCCTCGTCGATCGTGCCGTTCTGCACGGCGCCGCGCTCGGTGTAGCCGGACATGAACATCACGGGCACGCCGGGCCGGATCGCTCGCAACTGGTTTGCCAACTCGCGGCCGCTGATGTGCGGCATCACGACGTCGGTGACGACCAGATCGAGCTGGCCCGGGTGTTCGCGGATGATGCGGATCGCCTCTTCGCCGTCGCTCGCCACCAGCACGTTGTAGCCCGCATCCTCGAGCAGCATCACCGTCACCATGCGGACCGCATCGTTGTCGTCCGCGACCAGGATGGTGGTATCGGCCGGTGCTGCGATCGGCGCGGAGTCGGGCACGGGGGCCGCCGGGAGCGCCGGTTCAACGCGCGGGCTGTCCTCGACCAGCGGCAGATAGATGTGGAACGCGGTGCCCTTGCCGGGTTCGGAGTACAGGTTCACGGCGCCGCCGGCGCGATCAACCAGGCTGTGCACGGTGGCCAGACCGAGTCCGGTGCCGGAACCGGAACCGGGCTGTTTGGTGGTGAAGAACGGCTCGAACACGTGGCGCTGCGTTTGTGCGTCCATGCCGAGGCCGGTATCGCTGACCACCAGGCGCGCGTAGTTGCCCGGCTGCAGGTTCGGCATCCCGGCGACCTTCCCGGCGCCGAGCCGGATGTCGGACGTCTCGATCATCACGACGCCGCCGCCGGGCATTGCGTCGCGCGCGTTGACGACCAGATTGAGCAGCACCTGCTCGACATGGCTGCGGTCGACGCGCACGAGGGCGGGCCCGTCCGAGAGCCGCAGGTCGAGCCGGTTCTGGTCGCCCAGCAAGCGGCGCAGCGTGCCCTGCAGCGAATCGATGATCGCGTTCAGTCCGGTCACCTCAGGGCGCGAGGTGTCACGCTGCCCGACGGACAACAGCTGACGCGTCATCGCCGCGGCACTGTCGCCCGCCCGGCGGATCTGGATCACGCTCTGGTAGCGCTCGTCATCCGGCTGGATGTCGCGCAGCAGCGCGTCGGCGTAGCCGTTGATGACGGTCAGCAGGTTGTTGAAGTCGTGCGCGACCCCGCCGGCGAGCCGGCCGATCGCCTCGAGCTTCTGCGCCTGGCGGGCGCGCTGCTCGCTGCGCAGACGCTCGGTGATGTCGCGCAGGATGCACACGCGGTACTCGACGTCGTCGAGCGTCAGCGGTCCGGTGTTCATCTCCATGTCCAGCGGGTCGGCGCCATCCACCGAGGCCAGCACGTGACGATTGCGTGCCGGTGCCGCGTCGTCGGCGAGCGGACTGCCGTCCGGTTCGGTCAGGATGCGGCGCAGGTCGCTGCCGTGCAGGATGCCGGAGGCGGGCGTGAGCACCAGCCGTGCCTCTTCGTTGCACTGCACGATGCGCATGCTGT
This sequence comes from Planctomycetota bacterium, assembly GCA_050249295.1. GTDB lineage: Bacteria > Planctomycetota > UBA8742 > SKZP01 > SKZP01 > JBFWQT01. The sequence goes on along the minus strand of JBFWQT010000002.1, from coordinate 26,225 downwards.
CGTCGACAATCAGGATCGAGTCGGTGACGGCATCGATCACCTGGCGCAGCCGGCGGGTCTGGCGGTGGCGCTCGGTGATGTCGCGGATGATCGTGATCCGCACCTGGCGTGTGTCTTCCTGCAGCCGTCCGGACGTGACTTCGAGGCGGATCGTGCGCGCGTCGCCGCGTTCGATCGTCAGCTCGCCGAGCGTCTCGATGCCGTGTCCGTCGGACAGCGCCGGCGGCTCGAACCAGTCGGACGAGTCCGCGGCTGACTCGACGCGGAAATCGTCGAGCCGCTGCCCGAGCAGTTCGTCGGGGCGTCGGCCGAGAATCTCGAACGCCCGGCTGTTGGCCTCGCTGATCTGCCCGCCGCCGTCGACCATCAGGATGCCGTCGCTGGCGGTCTGCAGCAGGTTGCGCCAGGTACCGTCGGAATCGCTGGCGAGACGCCGCGCGTACTCCTCGACACGATCGTTGGCCTCGCGCAGTGCGTTGCGCTGCTGTTCGATCTCGGCGTTGGCGCTGACAATCTCCTCGAAGGTCGAGACCAGCAGGTTGACGATCTGCTGCTTCTCGGCCGTGATCGTGAACTGGCGACCGGCGAACTTCACCTCGGTGGCCAGCCGCAGGTCGCCCGGCGATGCGTCGCGACTCGCCAGCAGCATCGACACGCGCCGCAACAGCTCGACCTCGTTGAACGGCTTGGTGATGAAGTTGTCGGCCCCGGCCGAGAGCCCGTTGACGATGTCCACCGGATCGCGCAGCGCGGTCAGCAGCATCACGGGCATGCCGGCGGTCGTGCGGGATGCCTTCACCACGCGGCACAGCTCGAAGCCGCTCATGCCCGGCATCTGGACATCGCTGACCAGCAGGTCGAACGCCTGCTGCTGCAACAGCTCCAGCGCACTCTCGCCGGTCTCGGCCACGGTGGCGTGGTAGCCGGCGTCCTCCAGCACCATGCGCAGGCGCGAAGCCTGGGTGCGGCTGTCCTCGGCAATGAGTATGCGACTGGCAGACAGGTCTGACATGCGAACTACTCATGTGCCAGACTAGAATCTGATACGATCATGCCTGACCTGGACCTCATCGGGTAGCCCCTTCATCACCTCACGCGGATGGAAGGTCTGGTTGTCTTCTTGATGGGCCGTCAGGCCTACGCGCTGCCCACCCGGTCCGTGCTGGAACTTGCCCGGATGGTGCTGCTATCGACGAGCCCCGACGACACGGGTGGTGTGCTCGCCGGCGTGGTGACCTACCGCGGGCGGGTGCTTCCGGTGATCGATCTGCACGGGCTCGTGCGTCAACCGCAGACGGCTGATCTGCTGCGGCAGTCGATCGTGTTTGTGCGCACCGACGACCAGGCCGAGTTCGGCATCTGCGTCGATGACGTGGTCGATGTGCTTCCGGAGCAGGACGACGAGGCCGCGACCGCGATCACGCCCGGCAAGCCACCGGTGCAGTGCTCGATCGCGATCGGGGAGCGACTGATCCAGCGGCTGGATCTCGCCTGGCTCGGCCGGCTGACGCGATCGTACGGCGGTGTGTCATGACTCCTGACGCCACACAATTGCTGGTGCGGTTCTACGAGAGCCAGTACGGACTCGTCCCGGCGCCGCACGTGGTCGAGGGGCTGCAGTCGCTGGTCAGGCGCCGCTGCGCCAGCCGCAACGTGGATGCGGATCGCTACGTCGCGCGGGTTGTGCACGGCGAGCTGGCCGACGAACGCGACCTGCTGCTCAGCGCGCTCACCGTGCCGGAGACGTACTTCCTGCGTCACGAGGCGCAGTTGATGACGCTGGTCGAGTCGATTCCGGATGGCGCGCGATCGGCGCGCGTGTGGTCGGCCGGGTGCTGCACCGGCGAGGAGCCGGCCAGCATCGTGATGTTGCTGCGCGACCACCGGCCGGATCTGACGCCGGTGGTGATTGCCACGGACGCGAACAAGCATTACCTCGAACGCGCGGCCGCGCGGCGCTACCGCAACTGGTCGCTGCGCAACTGCCCGGCACACTGGCGGCAACGGTGGTTCCGCCAGCTGCCTGACGACGCCGACACGTGGGAACTGAGCGCGCGGATCGCGCGCACGATCGAGTTCCAGCAGCACAACCTGGCGTTGGACACGTTCCCGGACCGCTCGCGCGGGCTGTCGGATCTGGATGCCGTGCTGTGTCGCAACGTGTTGATGTACTTCGCGCCGGAGACCCGCAGCCGGGTGGTGGGCCAGCTGGCGCAGTGCCTGCGGCCGGGCGGGATCCTGTTGCTCGGCCACGCCGAGTGGCACCTGGCGCACAACATTGACGGACTCGAGCCAATCAAGAACAGCGAGGCCTGCTTGCGACGCACCGGCGGCGGGCCGTTGCCAACGCCGACGCCGACGCCGCGACGCACGACGAGTCGCCCCCCGCCAACTGACGCGCCGGTTGTGCCCGTAGTGGATGTCGCCGTGCCGCCAGTGCCGCCAGTGCGGGGCGATGCAATTCCGCCACCAACACCGCAACCATCTCCGCTGACGCCACCACCGGCCGTCGCACCATCAGAGCCCGGGTGGCTCGTACGTGCCATGCGCGCCGCCGACGCCGGCGACTACAACCTTGCGCGCGATTGTTGCGCCGAGGCCGTGCAGCTCGACCCGCTCGACGTCGAGGCCTGGTACGTCACCGCGCTGGTCTCCGATGCCGCCGGCGATCTGCCGGCGACGGAGGTCGCGTTGCGCCGCACGCTGTACCTGCAACCCGACCACACCGCGGCTGCATTCCGTGCCGCGCTGCTGAGCGAGAGCAACGGCGCCACCCGCGAAGCCACGCATGCAGCGCGACAACGCCTCGCCGCGTGCATCGAGCACATGCCCGACAGCGAGGTGGTGATCGCCGATGGCGCGGTCACGGCCGGCTTCATCCGCAACTGGTTGCTCCGCCCCGCCGCGACATGACACCGCACACCCCGTTCGATTCGCTGATCCCCGACGACGTGCGCGCCGAACTGGAGCGGCGGCGGCGCCAGCTTGCGGCCGTGCCCACGCCGGACGACGACATCGGCACACGGCGCGTGCTGGTCGTCGAGGTCGGGCGCGAGCGATACGGCCAGCCGATCGAACACGTCGCCGGCATTCTGCGACTGACCACGCTCGCCCCGCTGCCGGGCCTTCCCGCGCATGTTGTCGGGTTGTCGCACCAGCACGGCGAGGTCGTCGGCGTGATCGACATCCGCGCCTTCTTCGGCGTCGAGCGACCGGACCTCACGGACCTGCCGCTGGCGGTCGTCGTGCGACGCGACTCCCATGCGGGGGACGGCAGTCTGCCCGGCCAGCTCGCCATCCTGGTTGATGTCGTCGACCGCATCGAGGTGCTGCAGCCGGGTGGCATGCACGATCCGATCTCGACCCACACCGGCATGCAGGAAGACTACCAACTGGGCACCACGCCCGACGGCTGCCTGGTCCTCGACCTGGCGCACATTCTTGACGACCCGCGGCTGGTGATCGACCTGGCCCACTGAACGGAGACGAGACGGATGAAGCTCGGCATCCAACCGCGACTGCTCGTTCTGGCGGGCACGCTCACCATTCTGCTGTGGATCGTCCTCGGCCTCGCGTGGAGTGCGGGCCAGACTGCGCGCGCGCGCCTCGACTCGATGTTCAATCGCACGCTCAAGGCACGCACGCTGGCGCGCGACCTGTCGATCGATGTCCAGGAGGCGCGGTCTGCGCTGCTGGGCATGCTGGTTACGGCCGACGCCACGCTCAAGGCATCGCGCGAACAGGATCTGCACGACAACGTGGACCGCATCAACAACGGCCTCCGGCAGCTGTCGGCATTCAACGACAACGCCACGCTCGATGCCGACTACGAGACGGCACGCAAGAACTGGGAGGCGTACAGCGCCACACTCGAGCGCGAGATCCTGCCGGGGATCAAGGCCGACGAAAAGGACAAGGTCGTGCAACTGCTGGAGGGCACGCAGCGCGATCGCCGGCTCCGGTTCGTCGAAGCCATCGGCCGCATCGCCGACGCATACGTGGCCGACTCGCAGGCACAGGTCACGGCTGCGACCAACGAGGCACGCAGCTCCGAGACGGTCTACATGGTGATGGCCGGTGTCAGTGTTGTGGTATCGCTGGTGGTGATCTGGATGATCGGACGGATCAGCCGGCCGATCCGCTCACTGGCAACGACGGCGTCCGCCATCGCGGTCGGCGAGATCAACCAGCCGGTCACGCATCGCTCGGGCGACGAGCTCGGGCAGCTGGCCGATGCGTTCCGCGACCTGATTTCCTACGTCAGCGCGTTTGCCCGCGTGGCCGAACGCGTCGGCAGCGGCGACCTCACCGCCGACGTGGTGTCGCGATCCGACCGCGACGCACTGGCCGCGAGCTTCGCGAAGATGGTCGACTCGTTGCGGCAGATGGTCGGCCGGACCAGCGCAGCTGTGGCGAGCATCACCGGCTCGACCACCGAAACCCTGGCCGGGGTGCGCGAGCTGGCGACGTCGGCGTCGGGCCAGGCGGCGGCCGTCTCCGAGACCACCTCGACCGTCGAGGAGTTGCGCCAGAGCAGCGACGAGGTGGCCGAGCGCGCCAAGACGGTGTCCGATCTCGCACGCCAGGCGGCCTCGGCAGCCGAAGCCGGGCAGCGCACGATCGACGAGACCGTCAGTGGCATGCGGCGGATCACAGATCGCATCGGCGTGATCGCACGGGCGATCCTGGCGCTGAGCGAGCAGACGCAGGCGGTCGGCAAGATCACCGCCACCGTCAACGACATTGCCGAGCAGAGCAAGATGCTGGCGTTCAACGCGGCGATCGAGGCCGCCAAGGCGGGCGAGTTCGGCAAGGGGTTCGGCGTGGTGGCCAACGAGATCCGTTCGCTGGCCGAGCAGAGCAAGCAGGCCACCAGCCAGATCGCCGACATCCTCAATGACATCCAGAAGGCGTCCAACCAGTCGGTGATGGTGACCGAGGAAGGCACACGCGAATCGGAGCGCGGCATGACGCTGGCCAACGAGTCGGGCGAGAAGATCCGCGCGATCTCCGACGCGATCCGCTCGACCGCGCAGAACGCGATGCAGATCGAGAGCGCCACGCTGCAGCAGGCACGCGGCATGGACCAGATCGCGCAGGCCATGGCATCGATCAGCACCACCGCCACTCAGGCGCAGGCCGCCGGTGCGCAGATGGAACGCGCGATGCAGGACCTCAACACCCTGGCCGACCAGCTCAAGGCCAGCGTCGCCGCCTACAAGCTGACGAACTAGCGGAGCACGGAAATGCAGACCTGGTTTGCCAACCTGCGCATCAGTAGCAAGCTTTTCGTACTCAACGGGCTATCGGCAATCGCCCTGATCGTGGTCGGGCTGATTGCATGGCTGCAGTTCGGCGCGATCGAACGCATCTGGGCCGAGCATCAAGCCACGGTGTCCGCAAAGAACGATGAGCTGCGCAAGGTGCGCGCCGGGATGGGCTTCGGGGGCGCGATTCACGCCTTCAAGAACTACGTCATCCGCGGCGACACGGCCCAGTCCGACTACCGCGCGGAGTTCCGCAGTGCGGCCGAGCAAACACGCGAAGCCATCCGCGCCTATCGCAAGTGCGGTACCAACGCTCGCGAGGATGCCGCCCTGCGCAGCCTCGAGGAGATGGTGCAGGCCTACACCGACGCGCTCGAGGTGGCCCGTCGTCTGCATGCCGAGAGCAAGGCACCGGCCGAGATCGACGACGCGGTGCGGATCGACGATCGGCCGTTCCTGTCGGCTTTCGACACCATCGCCGACGAGCTGGGCGCAGCCCTGGACGCGCGAAGGCAGCGACTCTCCGACGAGCTGGCGCGAGCCGGGGTGACCGTCGCGGCGATCATCGTGGCCGCGATTGTCGTCACTGGCCTGTTCGGTGTGATGATCGCCCGGCGCATCACGCGGCCGCTGGGCCAGCTCTCGGAGATCTCGACCGCCATCGCCAGCGGGTCGGTGAAGCGCGACGTGCCCGATGCACTGCTGACCCACGACGAGCCCGGCACCGTCGCGCGATCGTTCCGCGCCATGGTCGAGTACCTGAGCAATATGGCCGACGCGGCCGATCGCATCAGCAAGGGCGACGTGGGCGTCGAAGTGGTGCCACGTACGGATGCCGATGTCCTGTCGCACTCGTTCGCGCGCATGGTCGAGTACGTCAACTCGATGGCCGCCGCGATGGAGCGCCTGAGCAACGGCGACCTCACCACCAAGGTGAGCGCCCGGTCGGCGCACGATTCGTTGTCGCGGAACTTCAATGATGCCGTGCGCGCGCTGCTCGGGATGGCCCGTCGCACCGACACTGCCGTCACGGGCATCACGGCCTCGACATCCGAGACGATGGCCGGCGTGCGCGAACTGGCGTCGTCCGCGTCGTCGCAGGCCGCGGCGGTGTCGGAGACCATCGCGACCGTGGAAGAGCTGAGGCAGAGCAGCGACCAGGTGGCCGAACGTGCCCGCGCCGTGGCCGGCCTGGCGCGCGGCGCGGCCGACGCTGCCGACGCCGGTCAGCGAACGGTCGACGAAACCGTTGCCGGCATGCAGCGCGTCGTCGACAGCATTGCCACCATCGCGAGGGCGATCCTGTCGCTCAGCGAACAGACCCAGGCGGTCGGCAAGATCACCGCGACGGTCAACGACCTGGCCGAACAGAGCAAGATGCTGGCGTTCAACGCGGCCATCGAGGCGGCCAAGGCGGGCGAGTTCGGTCGTGGCTTCGGCGTGGTCGCCAACGAGATCCGTTCGCTGGCGGAGCAGAGCAAGCAGGCAACGGGACAGATCGCCGACATCCTCAACGACATCCAGAAGGCCTCCAACCAGTCGGTGATGGTCACCGAGCACGGAACGCGCGAATCGGAACGTGGCATGACGCTGGCCACTGCGTCCGGCGAGAAGATCCGGCTGATCTCCGAGGCGATCCGCTCGACGGCGCAGAACGCCATGCAGATCGAGAGTTCGACCCTGCAGCAGGCGCGCGGCATGGACCAGATCGCGCAGGCAATGGCCTCGATCAATGCCACCGCCAACCAGACCCGGGCCGCTGGATCGCAGATGGACCGGGCGATGCAGGATCTCAACGCGCTCGCCGACCAGCTGAAGGCCAGCGTGGCGGGCTACCGCCTTGATGACACACGGGGTCGACATGCCGATTGATCGCGATGAGATGCAGCGCCGGTTGGTCGAGGAGTTCCGCGTCGAGGCGCGCGAACGCCTGGCCGCGTTGCAGGACCATCTGCTGTCGTTCGAGCACACCGCCAGCGACGCGCCACTCGCGCTCGAACCCGCCCGGCGGCAGGCGCATACCCTCAAAGGCGCCGCCCATTCGATCGGCCTGGGGGCCTTCGCCGACAGCATCCACGCATTCGAGAGCCGGCTCGGCACGCTCGACGACACCATCGGCCCGCCGCCGCGCGCGACGCTCGACGTGCTGCTGTGGTCGCTCGACGAGTACGAGAAGGCCGTGAACGCCCGGGACCTGGTGGCCCACCGGCTCTCGCACGTCGGCACCGCGCTGCGCGCCGGCGAGCGTCCGTCGACCGCTACCGACGACACGCCGCCCGTGCCGGCACCACCGGGTTCGATGCTCTCGCCGGGCAACACAGTACCGGCCGCGTCGGACGATGCGCTCCCGGTGCCGGCGGCACCCGTTGCCACCACCGACCACTCGCTGCGCCGCAGCACCGACGGCCAGAAAACCATCCGCATCGGCACCCACGTCGTCGATCGACTGATCAACGAGGTCGGCGAGTTGCTCGTCACCGGCGGCGTGCACGGCGTCACAGCCGACGAACTGCTCGCGCTCGGCCGGCAGATCCGCAACTGCCGCTCGCAGATCCGCCATGCGCTGGCCGCGCCCGAGAGCAACGACTCCGCCGCCTGGTTGCGCGAAGAGCTCGACGTCGTGACCAACCAGCTGGACCGCTGGACCGAGACCATCACCGAGCTCGCCACGTCGGTCCGCAAGCGCGGCAACCTGGTCGCCAACGCCACGTCGGCGGTACACGACAGCGTGATGGAAACGCGGATGCTTCCCGCGTCCGCCCTGTTCCGCCGTTACCCGCGCATGGTGCGCGAACTCTCCCACCAGCTCGCGCGGCCCGTCGACCTGATCACCGAAGGCGACGATTGCCAGCTCGACTGGATGATCATCGAGCGCATCGAGGAACCGGTCCTGCACCTGATCCGCAACGCGCTGACCCACGGGCTGGAGCCCGCCGAGGTGCGCCTTGCGACCGGCAAGCCGGCGGCCGGGCGGGTAACGTTGCGCGCGGTGCTGCGCGGGCACATGGTGGTCGTCGAGGTCGAAGACGACGGCGCCGGGATCGATCTCGCCGCAGTACGCGCACGCGCCGAGCAACGCGGCCTGCTCTCGGCCGACCGCAATCGCGAGTTCACGATCGGCGACGCGACCGACCTGATGTTCACCAGCGGCTTCTCCACTGTGCACGGCCTGACCGACCTGGCGGGCCGCGGCGTCGGCCTCGACGTGGTGAAGCGAACGGTCGAGGAACTCGGCGGCGCGATCGACGTCCGCAGCGAACCGTCGCGCGGATCATGCTTCTCGCTGAGCGTGCCGATCACGCTGGCGACGTTCCGCGGCATCATCGTGCGCGCACGCGGGGCATCGTTCGCGCTCCCGCAGGCGTCGGTGGCCCGCGTCGTGCGCTTCGCACCGTCGGAGCTGCAGTCGATGGGCGGCCGCGCATCGGTCCGCATCGATGGCTCGCAGGTCGCCGTCGCGTCGCTGGCGGCGGTGCTCGGCTTGCCGGGTTTGCAGGGCGCGCCGCCACCATGGCACCGCGCGCTGGTCGTCCGCGCCGCCGAGAAGCAGGTCGCGCTGCTCGTCGACGAGATTGTCGACCAGCGCGAGATGGTGGTGAAGAGCCTCGGCTACTACTTCCGACGCGTGCCGCACTTCGCGGGCGCCACCATTCTCGGCAACGGCGCGATCGTGCCGATCCTGCATGTGGCCGACTGCGTGCGCTCCGCCACCGAAGCCGCCGATCGCATGCACGTCAGTGCCGCCGCGAATGCACCGGCCGACGAGGAGGAGCGCCGCAAGAGCATCCTCGTGGTCGACGACTCGCTCACCACACGCACCCTCGAGCGCGGCATCCTCGAGGGCGAGGGGTTCCGCGTTGGCGTTGCGGTGGACGGCCGGGAGGCGCAGGAACTGCTGGCGCGGCAACACTTCGATCTGGTCGTCAGCGACATCCAGATGCCGCAGGTCGACGGCCTGGAACTCACTCGCTGGATTCGCGCCGAACCGCGCATCCGGCATCTGCCGATCGTGCTGGTCAGCGCACTCGACACGCCCGACGACCGCGCCCGCGGCCTGGAGGCCGGCGCCGACGCCTACATCGGCAAGCGATCGTTCGATCAGCCGACGCTGATCGCGACGATCCGGCGCCTGCTATGATGTCGCCGCTGCCAGGTTCTCACCGACACCACTGATGACGCGCACGTTGAGGGTCGTGGTGGTCGATCATTCGGCCCTGACCCGATCGCTCATCCGTGACCTTGTGTCGCGCGAGCTCGACATGACCGTCGTCGGCGACGCAGCCGGTGGCGATGCGGCGATCAGCCTGGTGCGCAAGCTGGCGCCGGACATTGTCGTGCTCGGCGCGAACGTTCGTGGTCCCGGCAGCGCCGAGGTCGCGCAACGGCTGATGATCGACGTGCCGTGCCCGATCCTCGTGACCGCGTCGCACAACGGCGACGAGCAGGCCGCGGCAATCGAGGCCCTGCGGTTCGGCGCGCTGCGGATCACCGATCTGCCGACCGCGGGCGATCCACACTTCGCCGGGATCATCCGCACGATGGCGGCCGTGCGCGTGGTCCGCGCTCGCGGTGTAGTGCCCGCCACGACCGCCACGCCCGCCGTGCCGGCAATCGCCACGCCGATGGTCGTGCAGCCGCGCACGAGCGGTGAACCGCTGATCGTTGCCATCGGCGCATCCACCGGCGGGCCACCTGTGCTGCAACAGCTGCTCGGCGCGCTACCGGCCGGGTTCAGCAATCCGATCCTTGTCACGCAGCACATCTCGCCCGGCTTCACCGCCGCCTTCGCCGGCTGGCTGGATCGCGTGACGCCGCTGCAGGTGCAGATTGCGCGCGACGGCGAGCGCCTGAGTGGCGGCACCGTGCTGATTGCGCCGGATGGCCATCACCTCGGTCTTGCTCGCGGCGATCGCGTGGTGTTGTCGGCCGATCCACCGCGCTCCGGCCATCGACCGTCGGTCGACTGGATGATGGAGTCGGTCGCGGCCGCCGCTGGCTCGCGTGTGGTGGCCGTGCAGCTCACCGGCATGGGCATGGATGGCGCAGTGGGCTGCCGGGCGGTCGCCGACGCAGGCGGCAGTGTGCTGGTTCAGCTGCTCTCCACGACGGTGGTGGCGAGCATGCCGGAGTCGGTGCTGGCGAGTTGCCCGCGTGCGCGCCAGTTGGCAGTCAACGACCTCGCCGCCGAGCTGATCCGCCTGGAGCAGGGGGCGAAGGGGAGAACCGACCAGCGCACCTGACCCGGGTCGGCACGCCGGGCACGGGTTGGTGCTACTTCAGGCGCACCACGTTGGTTTCGGTGAACGACATGGTGCCGGTCGCCTCGTAGCCGATCAGGCCATCGGCGGTCTGTTGCGAACCCTTCATCGTGGCGGGGCCGCTGATGGCAGCCGCGAGACGGATACGGCGGTCGAGGTCGATGCGGTACTCGCCGCTCTGGTTGGTGCCGAGTGTCACGCCGGGTGCGATCTCGCCGCTCGCCGCGTAGGTCAGGCTGAACACGCCGACGCGCAGTCCGTCGGTCTGCTCGACGCGGATCAGCGTCATCCGGCACGACGTGACCTTCAGGTCGCCGCCGACAATGAACGCGCGGAACGCTGCGTCAGCCGGGACGTCGTACGACTTGCCGACATCGATGCGGTCGGGCAGCGTGGCCGCCACCGGGTCGCCATCCACGAGGTCGTTGACGCGCTGCTCTATCGCCAGCTTCGCGGCCGGGTCGAGCGGCGCGCCGTCGGTGCTGGTGGCCGTGGTCGTTGTCGCGGCGCCGTTGCGCGTCACGCGACAGGCGCGCTTCTCGCGTGGGTCGGGCGTGCGACTGCTCTGCCCGGCCTGCTGCATCGTGGTGCCGCTCTCGCGACAGACGAAGTCGAACTGCCTGGCCGCGGTCACCACCGTGGCGGTCTCGTTGTGCGCCTGATCCTGCGTCTGGTGCACGTCGTTCACCTGCTGGCCGTTGAGCAACACCTTGATCTGCAGGTCGGTCTTCAGGTGGCTGCTGCTCGTGATGGTGGCGCCGGCCGGCAGGGCGTCGCGACGGACCTCGATGCCACTCGCCGCAGGCGTCGTCGTCGGCGTGGTCGGCGCGGCCGGCGGATGCGGCAACGCGGCCAGGCCGGGGTGTTCGGGCACGAACCATGGCGGCGGGATGATCTCGCGCCGGCCCCAGTAGAACTGCAGCCCGCGCACGACAACCTTCTTGCTGTCGTCAGCCTTGAGCCAGATGCGCCACACGCGGGCCGTGGACGTGGGGAACGTCGCGAGGTGGTCGTCGCTGCTGATGTCGCCCTTGCCGACTTCACGCCGGGTGCCATCGCGCTGCAACACCTCGATGCGCCACGCCACCGCCTGGTGGTACCGCAGGCTGTGCTGGGTATGCAGCCGGATGGTCGAGAGCGTGGCCACCATCGGGAACGTCACGTCCAGCCAGCACCAGTTGTCGGCCAGCGTGTCGGTGTGCCACATGTTGCCGCTGACGTAGCCGTTCGGGCCGCGATTCGTCTCCAGCCGATGGCGTTCAAGGTTGCCCGGCGCAGAGTTGTAGGCCGACGGGATGTCGCTGCGCACCGTGAACATCCACGGCGGCGACCCGATCAGCGGTGCCTCCCCGTAGGGTCGATCGCCGCTTTTCTTGTCGTAGCCAGCCGGGATGTGGCGCGCCGGATCGAAGCGGAACTTCGTGAACACGCGATGATTCCAGCTGGCCTGCTCGAGGTTCTCGGGCCGGACCACGCGCTGCACGCCGTCGGCCTGCGTGTCCAGGAACTTCCAGTAGGTCTCCGGTCCGTAGGACATGAGCCAGCCGCCCTCGTTCTGCGGGTAGCCGAACACCTCGACGTGGTGCATGCCGACGGCGTGTCCGATCTCGTGCTGCGTGGTCTTCTGGAACACAGAGGCCCAGCTGAGCGGACCGCGGAAGTACTCGGCGATCCCGCCGCCCGCATTCAGGCTGCCGTTGTAGGGTCGCCCGCCGGCGACGATGGCCGGCTCCCACGGCGACCAGTTGACGATCAGCATCACGTACGGGCAGTTGAACCGCGTGTAGCCGCTCCGTTCGAGCAGTTCGGGGTGGCTCCACTGGTCGCGCATGAACTGGCTCGCCGCGCTGTACCGGCCGCGCACGATCGCGGGCTGCCACGACGCCACCTCGAACGTGTCGCCATCCAGCAGCTCGGCGTACCGCTTCTGCGCGAGCCGCACGTGAGCAATGAACCGCTCGATCATGTCGGTGGTCGGCATCGGCGCGTCGCGCGGCACGTAGAACACGGGCAGCATGCGCACCCGTTCCGGGCATGCCAGCGAGTTGGCATCCGGCGGCGGTGGCGGCGGCGTCATCGAGAGTTCGCTGAACGAGTTGACGCACAACCACCCCGACCCGGCCATCCCGGTGCCCTTGTGCGCGCCACTGGCAACCAGCGGCCCGCCGAGCTCGTACCAGCGCCGGATGCGGCGGTCCGCATCAATGCCCATCGCGCCGGTCACCTCGAAGGTCAGCGTCATGCCATCCACGGTGCGGGCCGAACCGCTGAGCATCAGGGCGATGTGCAGTTCGCGCACGCCGTCGACCATCCGCTCGTCCTCGACGCGCACCTGGCACTCGCCGAACTCCACGTTGCGCAGTTCGAGCGTCGAGTCGTCTTCCAGCGGGATGCGGAAGCACTCCAGCAGCACCTTCTGTGCAGCCTCGCCGGCGATGCGGTAGCTCCGGCCCGCCACGAACTGATCGGGCAGCAGCCTGCAGAACGGGTCGCCATCAACCAGCCAGTTCAGTCGCTGCTGCATCACGGCCAGTTCGGCCGCGGTGGCCGCGGGCGTCTGCAGGGCTGCAGCCGCGCTGCGTGTGACGCGGTAGTCACGCTGGTCGAGCCGGCCGGCGTTGCGGTCGCGCCCGTTGCGCGAGTGCGAACTGCTGACGGCCGGGCACTCGCAACTGTCGCCAGCGGCGATGTGCAGCTCGGTCGGCACACCCGCGGCATCCACGGCGGTCACCGTCTGCGTCTCGCGGTGCGTGTGGCAGCGGCCGACCGGCAGCGAGGTGGCGTCCGGCGCAGACGGGCGACGGATGCGGAAGTTGTCGGTGATCTCGCTACCGGACGCGAGGGTCGCTCCGACCGGCAACGCGTGCACGTTGCCGAACCTCAGCGGACGTCCGGCCAGAGCCGGGTGCGGCGCCGGCGCCGACGGTGGCGGATAGAGTTCCTGCTGGCCGTTGTAGAACTGCACGCCGCGCACCGAGATGCGCTTCTGATGGTCGGCCATCAGGTGCACGCGCCAGACTGTGGCGGCCGTCGCATCAAAGCTGATCAGCGCGTCGTCGCTGTCGATCCCGCCGCGTGTGAGTTCGCGCCAGCTGTTGCCCGCCGCGACCTCGACGCGCACCGCGTTGGCCTCGTGCCAGCGCTGCTCGTGTTCGGTGTGCAGGCGGATCGCGCTGAGCGTGACGACCTGCGGGAACGTGAACTCGAGCCAGACCCACAGGTCGTTGCCGAGTTCGTCGCTGTGCCACATCGAGGCTGCGTCGAACTTCGCATTCGGCAGGATCGCGGTGTGGACCACGTTCTGCACCTTGCTGTTGTAGGCCTCGCCGCCGTTGGTGCGGACCCGGATGCGGTCGGCGCCGGGCTGCGCGTCGGCCAGCGGCCCGAGCGGTGCCGGCAGTTCAGCAAGGAGGAACAGCAGCGCAGCGAGCGCGAGGTGGCGAGTGGTGCCGGTCATGTCGGGCGAGGGTCTGTGTCGTGTCGTGTGTGACGTGACGTGTGGACGAGGTCGGGACCTGCGCCGGCCGTGACCTGGCACGCGCACCGGGGAGCGTGCGCATGCCGGGTCTCACGTGCATGGCGCGGGTGCGATCACTTCGTGAGCTTGACTCCGTCGTCGTTGGCCCAGCAGGCCTTGTCGTCCTTGAACTGGCAGTACTTGCACGTCACCTCGCTGCGGTTGTCGGCCGGGGCAAAGGCGTACAGACCGTTGCGATTCTCCTCGCCGGAGGTGTTGTCCGGGAACTTGCAGCTCTCCAGCGCGGCGATCACACCGCCGTTGAACATGATGCCGCCGGCCGCGTCCGCGGCGTGGTTCTTCGTGAACGTGCAGTTGCGCATCTTGAGGTTGGCCGGCGCGTCGGCACTGCCGTTGCTGTAGAACGCGCCGCCGAGCTTGCTGCTCTTGTTGGCGCTGAACGTGCAGGTCGCCAGGTCCATCGTGCCGCCACCCACGCAGGCCGCCGCACCACCGAGCCGCGCGGAGTTGCCGTCGAACGTGCACTGGGTGGCGACAATCTTGCCGCGGTAGACGTGGATCGCGCCGCCGTTGCCCTCGGCACCGGCCGTGCACTGCGTGAACTTGCAGCGTTCGAGCACCACGTGGCCGTTGCCATACGCGTTGATCGCGCCGCCCGAGTCGCCCGAATTGCCGGTGAAGGTGCAGTCGCTGAGCTTGAGCTCGGGCTGCTCGCCACCCGCGCCGCGCACGCCGAAGCAGCCGCCGGTGCTGCCCGCCTTGTTGTTGGTGAACGTCGCGCTGCGGCCGGTCACACGCGCGTCGGGGCCGATGAAGCCCACGCCGCTGCTGCCCGCCGTGCTGTTGCCGGTGAAGGTGCAGTTGTCGAGAGTCACCGTAGTCGGCTTGTCGGCGCGCGAGTACACGCTGAACACGCCGCAGCTCTTGCCGGCCGAGTTGTTCGTGAATGCACAGGCCGAGAGCTTGAGCGCGACAAAGATGTTGGCGTTGAACGCACCCGAGTTGTCGGTCGCGCTGCAGCCGGAAATCTCGCAGCGTTGCAGCGTGGCCTCGGTGATGCGGTCGTCGGAGCCGAGCACCAGCATCGCGCCGCCAGTGCCCTCTTCGCCGGTCGCCTTGCAGCCGCTGATCACGCAGTCGTCGAGGCGCAGCGTGCTTCCCGGATTGGCGCGGATTCCGCCGGCCTCCGGCGCCTGGCCGTTCTCGAAGCGGCACTTGCGGGCCGTCAGCGTGCTGGCAAAGAACGTGTGCAGCTCCTTGTCGCGCATGCCGTACATCGCCACGAGGCCGCCCTGCTCGGTCCCGCGGCCGTTGCGGAACACGCAGTTCTCGGCCGAGACCTCGGCGCCACCCGCCACCTTGAGGCAGCCGCCCCAGTCCTTCGTGCCGCCGTCAATCGTCGTCCAGGTCATGGTCGCGCGGCCGCGGCGTGACGAGCACTCCACGCCGGTCCAGCCCGGGTCACCGCTGATCAGGATCGGCGTGGTCTCGCCGCCGCGGCATTCCAGCTTGCCGTAGCACTGCAGGCCGGCGCCCTTCTGGAAGTGCAGCGTCGCGCCGCGCGGGATATCCAGCGTCTGCTTGGGGCCGACCACCAGGTCGTGCGCGAACTCGTAACGGCCTTCGCCGACCTTGAACTTCTCGAACTCGGTGTACTGGTAGTTGTCGGCCTTCGCGATCTCATCGTCGACCTTCACGGCCGGGTTCTCGCAGTCGACGATGAACGCATAGCGGATGTACTTCGCGATGTACTCGAACGGGATCGTGTAGTAGCCGCCCCACGCGGTGTTCTCGCCCCAGCTGTTGCGGAGGATGAACTTCGACTCATTGGGGCGCGACGCCCAGTGCTGGTAGCCGATCACGCTGACGGCATGCCACGCGCCGTGGCGCTGGTTCTCGAGGTCGATCTCGGCGTTGCCCGGTTCCGGCGTGATCGCGTTCTTCGGAATCGTGATGTCGCCGTCGCGCCACCCGGCGTCCCAGTCGACCGGCACGCTGACCACGACGGGCCGGTGCAGCACGGCAATCGCGTAGCGGAAGTGATCGATGTCGGCCTTCGCCAGCCGGCGCACCTGCGAGAACCGGTACATCTTCGTGTCGGCCTTGATCGTGGCCGGCGGCGGCCCACCGGCGATCAGCGCGCCATCGGCCAGCTTGTCGACGTATGGCCAGATCGGCTCCTCGACGGTGCCGTGCTCACACATGCACAGCGCGGCATCCATGCCAACCAGGCCGTACTCGTTGCCGCCCTCGTCGGTCTCGCACACGTAGTAGGTGTACTGCTCGGAAAGGTCGCGCTGGGTCAGGTACTGCAGCACGCCGTTGAGCGTGAAGGCGACACAGGTGCCGCGCGTCTGCTGGTCCTCGATCCGCGGCATCCACGGACGCAGCGAGTAGCGGTCGGGCAATGCCATGCCGCGCGGCACCTCGACGGGCTCGCCGATGAAGCGCTTCCGCGCGGCCTTTACCTCGGCGGACGGCTGCTTGTACTCCTGCCCGACACCACTCGGCACCGGGTTCGGCGTCGGATCGGGGTGCGCCGTCGGGCCGGGGTCGGGCGTCGGTTCCGGGTTCGGGTTCGGGTTCGGAGTGGGATCGGGGTTCGGGTTCGGCGTGGGATCGGGGTTCGGCGTGGGCTCCGGATTCGTCGGGGCCTTCGGCTCCTGCGTCTCGAGGCCACCGCCGGCCAGCTTCGTGCGCCAGTGCAGTTCGGTGGTGCCGCTGCCCTTGACCACCACCTGCCCGTTCGGGTTCTGCATCTCCAGGTGCACCGTGCTGGTGCCACTCAACTCCACCGACAGGCGCAGTCCCCGGCGCAGGTCAATCTCGACGCGGCCCTTCAGCGCCATCGTCATCTTCGTGCCGTCGGCGTCGGAGGTCGACTTGAGCGACACCACCTCGAACACGGCCGCGCGCACGCCGGGCGAGTACATGCGCGTGCCGAGCGGCTTGACGATGCACTCCTCGATCTTTGTGTCGCCCTCGCCGATCATCGACTGGAACGCCGCCAGCGCCACGGCGGGCGAGACCTTCACGGGCTGGTTGACGTAACAGATGTCGCCGAGCGCCCCGACGAGCAAGTCGCCCTTCGTCACGTGGGCATAGCGCTGCCGGCCGAGGTTGTTGACGGCCTGGTTCACCGCGTTGCCGTTGCGGTCCTTCACGGCGTCGGCGCTCACGTTGAACGTCATGCCGACGATGCCGTCATCGCTCTCCTGCTTCTCGCCGTTGGTGATCTGCTCGACGTGTGCCTTTGTGTAGTTCAGGCTGATCGTCGAGACCTTGCCGTCCGCCGTGTCGGTTACCGTCGCGACGTCGATGGTGCTGCCATTGGTGATCTGCTCGGCCTGCTGGACCAACTGCCCGTTGAGCGTGACGTCCAGGTTCTGCACGTTGTGGTAGCCGACCTCGGTGGTGACCACAGCGTCCTTCGGCAGCGGCCGATGCCCGATCTGGAAGGCGTTGGCCGGCAACTTGCCCATCGGGATCGGATCGCCGGGATAGATCTCGCCGTCCTGGCCGGACACCCGGGCGCACAGAAAAATGAGAGCCACCAGAAGTGACAGGCGGCCGACGGGCAGGAAGTGGGCGCGGTCCGGCATCGGAAGACTCCGCATGTGGGAGAGACAGAACTGAAGTTGAGCCGGCCAGATTATTCGCTGCACCGAATGCACGCAATGCTCGACCCCGCACAGGCCGGCCTGCCCCGCGTAACCGGGCGGCTCTGACCGTCGTCAGACGGAGCAGGTCGAACCTTCGGGTCAGTCGCCCGTTCAGGTTGGCGTGGACTGACTGAAGACCATGCTGGAGTCGATGCGATGCAAACGGACACCGTCCGGATGGAGAAGGTCCGTACCCGCGCGCGGGTGCTGACGTTTGTCGCCACCTTGTGCCTGTTGTTGGCCGGCATCGCGTGCGAGCGCCGGTCGGCGTCACCGTCCGGGGCGAGCTCCACCGCGAGCGTCGACGCGCCGGCCGGTCGTTCCGACCTGCAGCAACTCGACGTACCCACCGACCTGGCCGATGACCTCGACTCCAATGGCACTCCGTATCGCAACGATGCGCCGGCCGGTGTGTTGTTGCCCGCACCGACCACCACGAGCGGGCCCGACCAGGTCGAACGGCTCGACGAAACCGACCCGCTGGCCGTGACTCGCCTGGCCGTGAATGTGCACGTCGTGGGCCGGCTGTCGATCACCACCGTTGACCAGACGTTCCACAACAACACGTCGATGCGCATGGAGGGGCGCTACTACTTCCCGCTCCCGGCCGGCTCGTCGCTCGCGCGCTTCGCGATGTACGTCGGCGACAGCCTGATGGAAGGCGAGTTCCTCGAACGGCTCCAGGCGCGCGGCATCTACGAGAGCATCCTGCGCCAGAAGCGCGACCCGGCCCTGCTGGAAATGATGGAAGGCAACACGTTCCGCGCGCGCGTGTTCCCGATCGAGGCGCACGGCGACAAGCGGATCATCCTCGCCTACAGCCAGTACCTGCCGCAGGAAGCTGACGGCACCGTGCTGTACCGCTACCCGCTGAACGTGGCGTATCACGCCTCGCGGCCGCTCGACCATTTCAGCATCGACGGCATCGTCACCGGCTGCGGTGACGACCTCACCGTGGTCGAACGCTCGACCGGATTCGGCACGCGGCTGAACGACGAGCGCAATGCGAGGCGCGAGACCGGTCGGGCGTGCCACTTCTCGGCGTCCGCGACCACGTTCCGTCCGCCGTCCGACTTCACGCTGGCGATCCGCAGCCGGCAGCTGGCGAGCAACAGCGGCCTCGCGTCGGCTGGCACCGGCGACGACGACGCGGACTACTTCGTGGCGTCGTTTGCCGTCCCCCCGCCGCCGCCTGCTGATCGGCGTCCGGTCGACGTGACGTTCCTGATCGACACCTCGGCCGGTGTGGCGCGCCGCACGTACAAGCGCGCGCTGCAGATGGCCGGCGATGCCTGGTCCCGGCTGGAGGCGTCGGACGGCGTCAGCATCATGACCTTCGACATCGCGGCCCGGCCGCACGGAACGTTTGCTGGCGGCGCGGCGCGGGCGACCGCATGGCTCGATCACGAACTCGGCAACGACCCGTTGCTGGGCGGCACCAACCTGGTCGGCGCCGTGTCGGCCGCGATTGACGCGCACGCGGCGGCAGGGTCCGCACACGACCACCACATCGTGATCGTCAGCGACGGCATTGCCACGCTCGGCGAGTTCCGGCCAGACGACGTGCGGCAGGCTGTGCAGCAGCAACTTGCGGGCAACGATCAGACCCGCATCTCGGCGCTGGCCGTCGGGTCGAGCATCGACGAGCTGGTGCTCTCGGCGCTCGCCGGTGCGTTCCGCGGGACGGTCGTGCCGGCACACGACGGCGTGGACATGCATCGTGCGGTCAGCGAACTCGTCGGTGCGATTGCCACGCCACCCGCGCGCGTTGTGTCGATTGCCATGAAGGGCGGCACGGTCAGCGATCTGCGCCCCGGCAACCTGCCCTCCGTGAACGCACGCGCGACGATCTGCGGCCGCTTCCGCTTGCCGCAGGATGCGTCGCCGGTGCTGCAGGTGCTGATCGAGCGCGGTGCGCAACGCCAGCTGATGGATGTGCCGCTGACGCGAACGTCGTCGCCGCTGGTGGCGCGCCACTGGGCCGTGGAGACCGCCAACGAGGCGCAGCGCAACCCGGCCGGCGTGCCCGACGGGTTCGACATCATCGCGCACTCGCGTCGCTACCGCATCCTCACGCAGGCCACGGCCGTGCTCGTGCTGGAGACCGAGCAGGACTACCGCCGCTTCGGCATCACGCGGATTCATGCCGCGCCCGAAGACACCGAGATGCTGCTGGCCGCGCGACTCTCGGCCACACCGGCGGCACCGGCCGCTCCGGAGCAGCCGACGGATGAACCAGCCGACGAGCCAGTCGAGGAACCGGCCGCGCCATCGCCCGAGGCTGCACCGGCCGCATCGGCCGCACCGGCGCCGGCAACACCGGTCGACGAGCAGATGCCCGACGACCTGTACCCGGCCGATCCGGTGCTGCGTGCGCGCTTCAACGCGCAGTCGCACCCGACCCTCGACGCGGCCAATGTGCTCGCCCAGCTGGTCGTCCGGCAAGACAAGAACAATCCGGCCGTCGCGGCCCAGGCCGCGCGCCTGCTGCGCCAGTTGCCGGCCGCCAACGAGCCGGACGAGCTGTACTGGTACTTCGGCACGCACGCGATGTTCCAGCTCGGCAACAGGTGGTGGAGCCGGTGGGAGGCCTCCGTCGGCCCCGCGGTGGTCACCAATCAGGTCATCGCCGAACCGGTCCCGGGATGCCGCGCCGACCAGGCTCCGCGCCATGGCAGCTGGAACCCGGACGGCGCGTGGAGCCAGCGCTACGGCCGCGTCTACGCCACGGCGATGAGCGTGCTCACGCTCGCGGTGTACTACCGCTACGAAAAGGTGGGCGGCGCGCCCGGCGCACCCGAGCCGCCCCCGGCCGACCCCGCGCCCGCTTCCCCGGATGCACCGGCGCAGGCGCAAGCTGGCGACAGCTCCGGCGACGCGGACCGTCACGCGCCGATCCAGCTCCAGAATCCGGACCCGACGCCGCCCGCGCACGACGACCCGCAGGCCGATCGCGACGTGCGGGACGATCACAACGAGGATCCGACCAACGATCCGACCAACGCCGACCTGCGGCCCAACCCGACTCCCGATTCGTCGAACGTCGAGTCGCCGTACCCGAACCAGGGATTCAACGGGTCGCTCGGCATGGGAGGCAACATCGGCGGTGGCGGCGGTTCGGCGGGCGGCTCGGGCGGGCACCGGTACCGCCGGGCGAGCGGCGGCGGCGGGCATCGCAGCGTGCAGAACACCATGTTGTCGCTCAGGTTCCTCGCCGACTCGCAGAACATTGATGGCTCGTGGCCGGCCGACGCCGGGCAGCTGGCGATCAATCTGCGCACGGCCGGACGCCTCGGCGTCGAGCAGGCGCTGTCGCTCGATCCGTCGCATCCCGACGCCAGCACCATGGTCACCGGCCTGTCGCTGCTCGCCTTCCTGTCGGCCGGCTACACGCACACCGAGGGTGAGTACGCCAACGTCGTCAAGAAGGCCCTGCGCTACCTGAAGGCTGTCCAGGACCACGACGGCTGCTTCGACCACCGCGGTCGCAAGGGCTCGATGGTGCTGATCGCCCATATCGTGTGCACGATGGCGATGGCTGAGGCGTACGCGATGACCGGCGCCAACCTGCTCAAGGGGCCGGCCCAGAAGGGCGTGGACTTCATCTGCGCGTCGCAGAACCAGCATGACGACGTGGCTGACGGGTGGGGCAACAACCCGCGCGATGGAAAGAGCAACACGCTGACCACGGCGTGGGCCATCGTCGCACTGCGCACCGCACGCATGGCCGATCTGGACGTGCCGGTGGCGGCGTTCAGCGGCGGACTCACCTTCCTGGCGAGCGTCACCGATGGCAACGCCGAGGGTGGACCGCGCACCGGCTATCAATCAACCACCGACGGCCTGCCGCTGCCGGGCGCGGCCACGCCGATGCTGCAGATTCAGACACGCGATCAACTCGTCGCGGCGCTGGCCGACTATGAGCCGGCCGAACGCCAGGCGATCCTCGACCTTGCGGACGCGCTGCGCGCGCTCTGCCCGGCCGACAGCGTGGACAACGCCGAACGCGCCACCTTCACCTGGTCGGCCGTCGGCGCGATCCGTCCGGGCAAGTACCCGGCACAGCAGGAGTTTGTGCATGCCGGCCTGCTGCGCTGGTTCGAGGGCACCGACTACCTGCCCGAGGCCCGCGAACTGCTCGTCCGGCTCGAGCGCCGCTGGCCGCGCGATGCGCGACTGGCTGTGCGGCATCTGGAACTCGACCGCGAGATCGGCGGCGATGCGTGCGCCGAGATGGTCGCCACGGCGCACACGTTGCTGACGCGGTTCGAGGACCACGCCGGCGTGCTGCAGTGCGTGTACCAGGTGTTCGTCGCGTCCGGCGACCAGGCTGCCCGCCTGCAGTCGGCACGCGCCTGGCTCGACGCCCGGCCGTACTCGACGGCGGCTGCACTGGCCTGCGCCGACACCGCTGATGCGCTGGACGATCTGCCGGAGGGCTACCGCCACGAGGTCGCGCGCATTCACCTGGCCGCGTGCTGCACCAACCACGACGCCCTGCTCGAGGCCATGATCGTGGCTGAAGAACGGCTCGAAGCCGGCGACGCGCTCTCGATGGTGGCGCGCGAGTTGTTGCGCACCGAACCGCCGGCGCCACGCTCGCTGCTCAACGTTGCCGCCGTGCTGCGCACGATCGGCGACCACGAACTGGCGGGTCGGTGCGCGCTGCTCGCCGGTATGGCCTGCTCCGATGAGCGCGCCGACGTGCTCGCCGAGGCGCTCGGACTGCTGCGCCAGGAGCCGGCCCAGCCCGGCTCCGGCACGCTCGCCCTGCGTTACTTCCGGTTGCGCCCGCACGAGGTCAACGCGCTGCGCACGCTGCTCGACAGTGCCCCCGGCATTGACCTGCAGGTCGCGGCGCCGCTCCACGTCGAAGCGGCTGTCGAAGGTGGCGCGTCGTATGTCACCGTCTTCGCGGCGCTCCGCGCGCAGCACATCGACTGGTCAGCGGCACAGCACGCCGAAGCCGTGCTGGAGAGTCCGGACATCGCCAGGCACTACCGCGCGCTGCTCGGTCTCGCCGGCCTGTTGCGCGCCGACGGCCACGACGCGCTGTACCAGCATTGCCTCAGCGTGGTGCTCGACCGGCTGGTGTTGTCGAGTGCCGAGTACCGCCAGCTCTGGCACAGCCTGGAGGAAAACGGCGGCGCGCCACCGCCCCACGTGGCCGAAGCATGGCGACGCGATCACCCGTTCGACGTGAACGTCTACGCGTTGCACGGCAACGCGCTGCTGGATCGCGGCGACACCGGACTGGCGTGGCGCTGGATCACCTCGGTGGTCGAGTTCGCCCCGCGCGAGGCCGATCCGCAGCGCACGCTGGGTCGCCGCTTCGCGGCCGCCGGACGCTACGCCGAGGCGGAGCGCTGCTTCCGCAATGCGCTGGAGCTGCGGCCCGAGGAGCCCGCCAGCATGCTCGACATGCTGCGCATGGCCATCGCGCGCGATGCCGGGCTCGAGGTGGTGGAGGCCATGCACCGCAAGCTGGTGACCACCAGTTGGGACAGCCGGTTCGGCAACGTGGTGAAGCTGGCCGATCGCGAGCTGGCGCTGTACCTGTCGCGTGCTGAAGCTGCCGCCCGCGCCAGTGGCGATACGACCACGGCCGAGCTGCTGCGTTCGCGCATCATGGAACTGCGCACGCCGGGCCTGCAACCGGCTCGAATCAAGGTGATTGTCGAGTGGGACACCGACACCGACATCGACCTGTGGGTGACTCACGGCAAGGACCGCTGCTACTACCGGCACCGCGACACGGCCTGGGGTGGCAAGCTGATCGACGACATCACGACCGGCCACGGCCCCGAGGTGTTCAGTCTGGTCAGTGCCGGTGCCGGCGACTACCTGGTGCAGGCCCACTACTATTCGGGCCGCACCGGCATACCGCTGACCACGATCTCGGTGACGATCCTCACCGACGAAGGTACGTCCCGCGCCGCCGCCCGCCGCTTCCGCGCCACGTTGACGCAGAAGGGTGAGCTCGTGCCGATCGCCAATCTCACGGTGCCGGCCGGTGACGCGGACCAGTCCGTGGTGGTGAGTCGTCTGTCGGATCGCGCGGACTGACCGGCAGTACGGGCCCGGGTCATTGCGCGGTGCGATCCCGACGCCGCCGCTTGAACCCCCGCTCGCAGGGGGTGAAGATGGCGCGCTCGCGATCGCACCGCACTCTGGCTCCTCCCGGCGCATGGACTCCGCTCACCTGCCCGACAACGACCCGACCATTCCGCGCCGGGGAGGCCGGCGCGTCGAGACGACCATTGCGAGTGCGCGCAGCACCGGCGTGCCCGTCACGGCCGGCGTCACCGCCCCGGGCAGCGGTGCGATGCCTCGCGAATTCACGCAGCGCTTCGTGCTCGGCCCGGAGCTCGGCCGCGGCGGCATGGGCACAGTGCGCCTCGCCGAGGATCCGGAGCTCGGCCGCGAGCTGGCGATCAAGTTCCTGCACAGCGGAAAGCCCGATGCCGTGCTGAGCTTCACGGCCGAGGCGCAGATCACCAGCCAGTTGCAGCATCCCAACATCGTGCCGGTCTACGAACTCGGCCGCGATCCGTCGGGCCGGCCGTGGTTGGCGATGAAGCGCATCGATGGCCGCTCGCTGGCCGAGGTGATCAACGACCGCAAGGCGGCGCACAAGGGCCGGGGCCGCCACGCGCTGCGGCAGGAAGACTTCAACGAGATCCTCGGCCTGTTCGCCAAGGTCTGCGATGCCGTCGCGTTCGCGCACAACCGCGGCGTGATCCACCGCGACCTGAAGCCGCACAACATCATGGTCGGCGCATACGGCGAAGTGCTGGTCGTCGACTGGGGCCTCGCCAGGCCGGTCGATCGGAGCGCCGTTGGACGACCCGCCGCCGCGCCCGGCCCGGCCCCCGCCGCGGTGCGGGTCAGCGCGCGCGAGTCGGGCGACATCCACTCCATGGAGGGCGACATCTTCGGCACGCCCGCGTACATGCCGCCGGAGCAGGCCCTGGGACGAATCGACGAGATCGACGAGCGGGCCGACGTGTTCGCGCTGGGCGCGGTGCTCTACCACATGCTGACGCTCGAGACGCCGTACCAGGGCCGCACCGCAATCGAGACGCTGTCGGCCGCGGCGCACCACGACCTGACGCCGCCGCGGCGCCGTGCCCCCGGCATGCGCATTCCGCGCGAGCTGCAGGCGATTGTGCTCAAGGCGATGGCGCGCAAGCCGGACGACCGCTACGGGTCGGTGGCCGGGCTCAAGGCCGACATCGAGGCGTGGCAGACCTGGCGGCCATCCACCGCGTGGCGCGCCGGCCTGCTGGAGCGCGCGATGCGCTGGGCGCGCCGGAACCCGCGCACGGCCCTGGCCGGCGGGATGTGCCTGCTGTTCGCGGCGGTGATTGCGGCGATCGTGGCGATCATGGCCCAGCAGGTGGCGGCCGCCGACGCGCGCGCCGCGATCGAGCGCGAGGCCCGCGTGCGCGAGCTGGCCAGCCGCCGCAAGTGGGAAGACGTCGCACACGAGATCGGCGCGCGCGTCGAGAATCGCCGCGACGAGTCTCTCGACGAACTGGACCGGCTCTACAACGCCGCGATGGAACGCGGCTTGCCACCGGACCAGCTGGAGACCTGGCTGACGCGCAGCGTGCGCGCTACCGGCGCGCACTCGATGACCTGTTTGCCACAGCCCGGACGCAGCCGTCGCTCGTGACCATCAACGCGCGCGACTGGTACCAGCGCGCCATGATCGACGCGGCCGACGGCGACAAGCTGGGCGCCATCGACTGCTTCACGCGCGCCGCCGAGGATCCGCACTTCGCCGGTATCGGCAATGGCAACGCGGGCTGGTTGCGCGGCAGCCTCGGCGACGTGGACGGCGCGATCGAACAGATCACGCGGGCGATCGGAGCCGAACCGCGCCGCGGCGAGCACTACCTCAACCGCGCGCGTTTCCTGTACGACCAGGGCCGGGTCGAGCAGGCACTGGTGGATCTCGATCGCGCGATCGAACTGGCTCCGCACGATTCGTGGGCGTGGCAATACCGCGGCCTGGCACACCGGAAGCTCAACAACATTGACCTGGCGATTGCCGACTACCGGGAAGCAGTCCGTCTGGACCCCGATGACCCCGACGGCTGGTGCGGCCTGACAATGGCGTGCCTCACCAGGGGCGACATCGATGGTGCCCGCGAAGCCGCCGATCACGCCGTCAACCTGGCCCCGGACCAGGCCGAACCACACAATGCGCGCGGCCGCGTCTATCGGGACGAACGCAACCCGCAAGCGGCGATCGACGAGTTCACCACATCGATCGCGCTGGACGCGAGGCAGCCCGAGATCTACCGCGAACGCAGCCAGATGCGCCTTCGCACCGGCGACGTGGCGGGCGCGATGCTCGACTTCAACATGGCGCTGCAACTCGATCCGGATGACCCCTTGACGTGGTTCACGCGGGCCGCGGCCCGCGCCGATCAGGGCGACCTCGCCGGCGCGTTCGCCGACTACGAACGTACCGTGACGCTGGATCCCGGCGACGCGCAGGCGTGGGTGAACCTTGGCGTGGTTCGTACCGACCTCGGCGATCCGGAGCGCG
>JBFWQT010000001.1:0-65837 GCA_050249295.1 Planctomycetota bacterium | reverse complement strand
GTGAGGTTCGGTTCAGTCAGAGCCGCGACCGCTAGGGTGCGGGCCCGAGGGCCGCTCGCCTGCGAGTCATCCTCCGTGACCGATGCGTCAGCGTGAGGCGGATTCGTGATCGCGCGGCCCACTGGGCCCGCTCCCTTGCGGTCGCGGCTCCTGCCGGCACATCCACCTGTCACAGATCGCGCAGCCAGAACTCCAGCGTGTTCGCCTGCTCCACCGTGCGGCCGTCCGCCTGGATCGTCGGCCACTTGAACGTGATCGTCAGCGGCGGCTCGGCGCGGGCGAATCCCTGCAAGCCCCAGAAGCGGTCATTGCCGCGGTACGAGGCCGGCCGGCGCGGGTCGTCCGCCGTGCGCACCACCGACGCGAAGCAGACACGCGAGAAGCCCAGCCGCCGCGCCTCGGCCTCACGCCGCGCGTAGATCGCCTGGCCGACGCCGCGGCCGCGGTGCGCCGGGTCGACCAGCGTCTCGGAGTAGTAGTAGAAGTCGGCCGGGTCGTGCCCGGCTTCGCGGAACAGCTGCGGCACGCCAGCCAGGATGTCGGCATCGGCAAGCAACGGCAGCGACGTCGAGACCGCCATCAGCGAGCCACCACCGTCACCGTCACCGTCGTCGTGCACCAGCACGAGCAACGAGCGCGGCTCGTCGGCGAAGCACTGCAGGTAGTGCTGCTCGTACTCCATCGTGCCGTCATAAAGGTACGGCCACTCGCGGAACCACCTCAGGCGGAACCGGCCGACGTGCTCGATGTCGTCGGCGACACTCGCGCCTCGCAACTCGGTGATCTTCATGGCGCTCGTCCGTGTGCCGCGGCAGTCAGTGCTCGACGCGCAATATGTTCCCGAGCGCGTCCAACGTCACCCGCTGTCCACCGAATCGCGTCGCGCGCGGCGTTACCCGCCGGTAACCGCCGGATTCGTAACACTCGCGCGAGTGCTCGCAATGCATGGCTGGGCGGGGAGTTGCGTCGTGGCGCCTGACATCGGCGGCGGACGAGTGGCACATCGTCTGCAAGGGCGGGAGTCCGCAGGATCGACCCCACCGACGAGGACGCCGCGATGCCCCGCAATCTCGACCCGCGAATGGCCATGGTCCTGGCGCTGCTCCTGATGCTCGCGGTGATTGTCGGCCTGCTGTGCGAGTCCCGCCCGACGATGACGCCACGGCTGGCCGTCGCTCACGAGTCGACGCCGCCGCAGGCTGTGGCAACGGCCGATCCACCGCCGGTCGTCCTTCGCCGCGCGCCGACGCCGCCGGCCCCGCCCACGCCGCGTGTCGAACCGCCACCCGCTGAGCCGCCCCGCACGCTGCCCGACCCCGACGAGCCGCGTGTGCTGCGCTGGCAGCCGGCCAACGGCGCACGATTCGACTACGACGTGACGCTGCGACACCGGCGCGTACTGCGCGAGCCCGCCGGGTGGATCAGCGAGGCCGTCGATCAGCTCGTGCAACGCCTGGAGTCGGGCGACGAACGGCAAGCCGCGGACGCCGAGACGGAGCTGCTCTCGTACGGGCCCGCGCTGCTGGTGCTCGACCTGCTGACGGCGCGCTACAAGCCGGGGATGACGCGGCTCGCGCAGGCGATCCGCCGCGTGCAGTCGGCCGACAACCCGCGCGTGCGCCTGCCGCGATCGCTGCTGCGCGACGACCGTTCGGCCGCTGTGGACTACCGCGTGCGCGTGCGTGCGCAGACCACGCCGCAAGGCACGCGGCACATCGATGTGCGCACACTGGATGCGGTCGTCGAGCTTTGCGTGTGCGACCGGCAGACGTGGAGAAGCATCAACATGCAATGGCGGTCGGCATACGCGGGGCCGCCGGGCGCGCTGGCCTTGTCGTACCGGCTGGCGACCGATCTGGACTACAGCTACGAACTCGATCCCGCGACCGGCGCGATCAGCCACTACGTCAATCGCGGCGCGCCCGTGCGCGTCAGCGAGGTGCCGGCCTACCACGAGCCGGCGTTCTACCGGCTGCCGCAGGACGCCGTGAAGCGCGGCGACAGCTGGGTCGCGGAGAGCCGGACGGAGGTGTGGCGCGGCGTGGAGCGCGTGCACCGCGCGACGATGCAGCTCACGCGCATCGCGTACCGCGGCGATCGGCGGGCCGCCTGCATCACGTGGGCCGAGTCGATCGTCGACGAGTTCATCGACGGCGCCGGGCACGACGCGGCGCGTCCGGATCCGTGGCAGCTCGGCGAGGGTCGCGGCGAGTTCTGGGTCGACCTCGACAGTGGGCTGATGCTCTCGGCAACGGAGTCGCGGACGATCGATGTGGAGGAGAGCCAGCTGCCGGGGCACACGTCGCATCACGAGGTCACGCTGTCGATCCGGCTGGCCACCGACGACGACTGAGCGATGCGCTCGCGGCCGACGGCCGAACGACGCGCGCGGCGCCCGGCGGTGGTATTGATCATCCCGCGCGAACCGCAACGGCGAACCGGACGGAGGCCACGCGACATGACGACTTCCCGGCGCATTCTTGTCATCGGCGGCACGCGCTTCATCGGCGCGGCCGTGGTCCGCCATCTGCATGCGGCCCGGCACACCGTGGCGGTGTTCCATCGCGGCGAGACGCCCGGCGAGTTGCCGGCCAGCGTCGAGCATATTCATGGCGATGCGCGCGCGGCCCTCACGCCGGCGCTGCGCGACGCCCTGCGCAGCTTCGCGCCGGAC
The DNA here is from genome assembly GCA_050249295.1 of Planctomycetota bacterium. Taxonomy (GTDB): domain Bacteria; phylum Planctomycetota; class UBA8742; order SKZP01; family SKZP01; genus JBFWQT01. Next base: position 63,163 of record JBFWQT010000001.1, on the reverse strand, counting down.
ACGGTGCTGCACAACATTGTGCTCGGCGAGCCGGACGTGATCGCCACGCACGAGCTGTTCGATGGCATCGCGCGCCGGCTGATCATGACCAGCAGCATGGACGTGTACCGCGTGTTCGGCCGGCTGCACGGCACCGAGCCGGGTCCGCGCCTGCCGCTGCCGATCGACGAGGACGGCGAGTTGCGCGAGGTGCTCTACCCGTATCGCGACAAGTTCCCCGACCCGTCGCACCGCATGCATCACTACGACAAGATTCCGGCCGAACGGGCCGCGCTGGGGTCGGAGCGGATGCCGGGCACGGTGCTGCGTCTGCCGATGGTGATCGGGCCGCACGACTGGCAGCGGCGTCTGCTGGGCCTGGCGAAGCCGATGGCCGACGGGCGCGAGGCGATCGTGTGGTCCGACGAGTACGCGGCATGGCAATCCACGTACGGGTTCGTCGAGAACGTCGCCGCGGCAATGGCGCTCGCGGCCACCGACGATCGCGCGATCGGCCGCACCTACAACGTGTGCGACGTGGCGTGCTCGATGCGCGAACTGGCCGACCACGCGCGCGCCGCCACCGGCTGGAGCGGGCGGATTGTGACCGCGCCGGGCGAGCGGTTGCCGGAGGCGTTGCGCTTCGAGATTGCCGACCCGCACCCTCTGGTGGTGAGTGCGGCGCGGATCGGCCGTGAGCTGGGGTTCGTTGCGCCGGTGCCGTTTGCGGAGGGTGTGGCGCGCACGGTCGAGTGGGAGCTGGCCAACGTGCCCGACCCGTTGCCGCCGGGCGTCGCCGACTACGCGGCGGAGGATGAGGCGCTGAAGGCGCTGGGTGAGTTGTGAGCGCGTGATCGTCCGACCGCGATCGAGCGGCGATCAAGAAGCAGATGGGTTGCCCCTCGCGCGGACTGATGTCTCCGGCTCGTAGCAGGAAGAGGTTCAACACAGAGAACACAGAGAACACAGAGAAGTGGAATCAGAGGCGCGTCTCACCTCGCCACTTCTTCAACAAGAGCCGCGACCGCAAGGGAGCGGGCCGCGGGGGCCTCGTGCCTGCGATCAACCCGTCGACCATGCATTCAGCGAGTGGCGGACTTGCAGTCGAAAGGCCCTCGGGCCCGCTCCCCTGCGGTCGCGGCACTTGTTCGGGCGCGCTGGACCGAAGAAGGTTCAACACAGCGAACACAGAGAAGAGGAGAGGCGCGTCCCACTTCTCAGCCTCTTCTCTGTGGTCTCTGTGTTCTCTGTGGTGAATCTCTTCTTGCGTCGTACTCGGCGGCAAGCAGTCCCCGCGCACGTCCAGCGCGTGACCATGGGTTACCCCTCCGGGGACTGACGTCCCCGGCTCGCCGGTGTTCTGAGATGACTCTTCAGCTCCCTAGCGGTCGCGGCTCCTGCCGAATCTTGATCAGCCTTCGCTGTCGCTGGCGTCGCCGTCGTCGTCACCGCCGCCGTCATCATCAAGAAGGCCGCCGTCGTCATGCAGGCCATCGCCATCGCCGATGACATCGTCGCCAGCGCCGGGATCGACATCGCCGGCGTCGCCGCCGTCGTCGCCGTCGTTCAGATCCTCGCGCGACGCCGCGCGGATCGCCTCCACATCGGTCTCGGCGAAGTCGGCCTCCTGCGGCAGGTCACGCAACGAGCGCAGGCCGAACTGGCGGAGGAAGCGCGAAGTCGTGCCGTAGAGGCTTGGGTAGCCGGGCGCATGCTTGCGGCCGACGACGCGCACCAGGTCGCGCTCCATCAGGTTGCGCAGGTGGTGCGAGCTGCCGGCGCCGCGGATCGAGTCAATCTCGGTGCGCGTGATCGGCTGCTTGTACGCAATGATCGCCAGCGTCACGAGCGCGGCGTGCGTCATGTGCTGCTCCTGCCGGGCGCGCCGCAGCTTCGTGACGAACGTCTCGAACTCGGGGCGCGTCTGCAGGATGTAGCCGCCGGCCAGCTCGACCAGTTCGAACGACCGGCCACGACTGTCGTACTCCGCGCGCAGGCGGTCGGCCGCGCGACGGATCGGAATGATGCTGTCGAGGCCCATCAGATCGCGCAGACGATCGGGCGAGAGCGGCGACGCCGACGTGAACAGCATTGCCTCGAGAATCGGTGCGACCTCTTCGGGCAGCACGGCCGGCGTGTCGTCAGGGCCGGCTTCGCCGTCGTCCTCGTTGCGTGCAATGGCGCGCAGCACGGGGCGGCCATCGGGGCCGATCTCCGGCTGGGCATCGACCTCCTGCGCATGCTCGAGCAGGCCGAACCCCTCGGCCAGCGCGTTCAGCAGCGCGGTGGTCGGATTCCGGACGGCACCCTCCGCGCCCTCGGCGCCCTCGCCACCCTCAGATGTCATGCCGTCGCCGACCGGCCCGCCTTCGTCGTCCGATTCGACCTCGTCGTCGTCATCCTCGTACACGTCCGGATCGACGTCGTCGTCGGAATCGAGGCCGCGGTGCCGCTGGCTCGGCGCATCCTCGGGCGTGGGCTGCACCTCGCGGCCGGACGGACGGTCGTCGGCGGCATCGCGTGCAGGCGGCGCAGGAGGAGTCGTACCGGGTGGCGTTGGCGGCAGGGTCTCGTCGGGTGGCGGCATCATCGGTCCGGTCAGCGCCTGAGTGTCACGGCAACAGAGGTGTCGGGTCGCGGGTCCACAAGCGTGACGCCGGCCGGCAGTTCGCGCAGGCCCCGGCCGCCGAGCTGGTAGCGGCAATCGGGCACCGCCAGCACGCCGGCCTCTTCCAGCTTGCGCCAGTCAATCGCCGATTCGTTGATCACCAGCACCAGCTCCAGGTCCGCCTCGGTCAGCGACTCCGCCATGCTGCGCGGCGCGTCGATGTCCACCGGCTTGACCTTCTCGGGCAGTTCCACCTTGATGCCGCGCTCGGCCAGCCGCGAGGGCAGCCGCACCGTGACCGGCACGTTGTCAATGTGCACGCGCACGGGCCGGGGCGTGTCACGGAAGCGGATTCGCGCGCGCACCACCTTCAGCGGCTGCGTCAGCTCGCGGTCGGAGAAGACCCCCAGCTGCGGATCATCGAAGCGGATCTCGAGCGGGATCTCGGTCTCCTCGTCCATGCGCGAGCTGAGGTGCGAGAGCGGATACTCCTTGAACCACAGCCGTACAATCGGATCGCGCTGCACCGGGTACACGAGGAAGACCTCGGGCGGCAGTGTGAACAGCACGCTCGGCGTGCGGTTGTCGGGCCGCTCGATCATCGCCTCGAGCACCCACTCGACGCTGATGCGCATCTGCTGTGCGTCGCGGTTGCGGATCAGCTTGAAGTTCACGTCGCCGCCGGACAGCGAGGCCGTCGAGACGCTCTCGCCGAGCGGCTTCTCGTCGACCACGAAACGCAACTCGCTGAACGGCCGGCTCACCGGGATCGTCGCGGCCTCGACCGTTTCGAGCGTGTACTGGAGCACGCCGACCACGCTCTTGGCGTTGCGCAGCGCGGCGATCTGGTCTTTCGGGCCGACGAAGCGCACCTGCATGGTGGTGGGCTGGTCCTCGATGATCCAGCGCCAGTCCTCGGTGATGCCGCGCGCGACGCGGTCGATGCGGATCTCGACGGGCAGCGTCACGGCGTCGGAGAGCTGCTTGTCGATCAGGTACCAGATGAGGATGGCGATCGCGAGCAGCGCGGCGCCGGGGATCAGGTTCTCGCGCAGGAACACGGTGACGCGCGGCGCGCGCGCCAGCTTGCGCGCGAACTGCGGGTCGTGTTCGGTGCCGGCCACGCGCAACTGGCCGAGTCGGCGTTGTGTGGCGGCGCCGAGGAAGTTGGTGATCAGGATGATCACGAGGATCGCGCCGAGCACGCCGACCTGGACCAGCTCGCTGCCCTGCGGGCTTTGCGCGGCGTTGTGCGCATACAGCGCGAGCGCGGGCAGGCCAGCCAGGTTGACCAGCACGATCAGCAGCAGCATGAACCACGCGCGCAGGCCGGCCCGTCGCGAGGCCACCGGCAAGCGGGTGGGCCGGAATCGCCACATGCCGCCAAGGCCGGCCAGCGCGAGGAAGAACGAGAGCACAGCCATTGCCAGCAAGCCCAGCGACAGTACGCCGCTGGATTCGATGGCGAGGATGTCCGTGCAGAACTTCATGCGAGCCCGCGTTTACGGGGGTCTGCTGGCGACGGCGTAGCATAGATCAGGAACGGCGGTTGCGCCACGATCACTGCCGGTGTTCGGTGGGACGGGCGGCGCAGCGGAGCAGCGGAGCAGCGAGGCAGCGCAGTAGCGGTCGTCACTCGGGCTGTGCGTCGGGCGGAGTCGCGGGGTCGGGCGAACCACTCGCGTCGTCACTGCTGCTGGCCGCGGTGGCGCGGGCCGTGGTCGGGTCGGTGGCCGCCTGACGGCCGCTCGGACGGAAGATGATGTTGTCGTCAGAGTCGAACTCGACACCACCCAGACTGCCGGTCTGGCCCCAATCCTCGGCCTCCGGAAGGTTCCACTGCTCGACCAGCTCGAGCAGGCTGCTGGCACGATTCGTCAACGACTCGGCCAGTTCGCGGGCGCGCGCCGTGTCGCCGGTGGCGTCCTGCAGGTAGCTCGCGACGTCCGACATGTTGTTGTTCACCTGGGCCGTGCTGCTCTGCTGCTGCATCGCCATCAACAGGATGCGCTCGACGCTCTTCTTCATGCGGTCGCCGACGCGCCGGCCTTCCTCGATGCCCATCATGGTGGCGCGCGCCGAGCTGCGCACGTTGCTCACCGTCTGGCGGATGTCGTTGGCGGCCGACTTGACCTTCTCGGCCATGCGCCGCATCTCGGCCGCCACCAGGCTGAACCCGCGACCGGCCTCGCCCGCGCGCACACCCTCGAGCGACGCGTTCAGCGCGAGGATGTCCGACCGCTCGGCAATCTCGCGCACCGTGTCGAGCAGTTCCTCGATCTGCACCTGGTGCTCGACCAGCTGCGAAATCTGCGACGCGGTGTTCTCGGTCACGCTCAGGACGTCTTCCGACGCCGAGGCCAGCTCGCGCGACTCGCTGTTGATCTCGCTGCTGCACTGGCGCAGGCCCTGCATCGTGCGGCGCGACTCGTCGACGTTGAGCGACTGCTCCTGCGCGCTGGCCTCGACATCGAGCGCCGTCTCGAGCACGTGGTGCGCGTCGTCCTGCACCTTCGCGGCGGCATGCGCCACCCGGTCGACCAACGCGAGCATCGACTCGGTCACGCGGCGCGCAGCCAGCGAGAGCACGCTCTGATCGGGGAAGGTCACCGTCAGGTCGCCGTCGGCCACGCGCTGCAGGCGGGCCGCCAGCTCGCTGATGTGCTGCGCCGCCTCGGCTGCGTCGCCGGTCAGGCTGCCGGCTTCATCGAGGCCGAGGAACGGCGGGCGATCGCTGGCACCGCTGTGCAACTGCGCCAGCTGGCCGCGCAGGCCGAGCGTGATGCGGTGCAGCCACGCGCGGAACGCGTATGCATTGAACCCGGCCACCACCAGCAGCGCACAGGCCAGCGGAAAGATCGCCACGTTGCCGCCGAGCGTCAGGCCGTGGCCCTCGCTGGCGCGCAGCAGCAGCATCAGCGTCCACACCACCGGCAGCAACGCGCTGAACACCATCGCCATGCCCACACGTGCGCCGAGCGTCATCATGCTCTTCGCGCGACGGCCGACCGACTGCAGCAACTGGTCGTGACGCAGCCCGGCCAGCCGGCCGAGCGAGAGGCAGAGCAACACGTTGAGGCCGGGGAACACCGCACCGGCCAGCACGATCGACAGCCAGAACAGCTTGCCCGTCGGCGCCTCGCCGCCCGCGAGGTTCACCGCGAGCCCGGCCACCGACCCGGCGACCAGCGACATCATGCCCGGCGCGACGGCCAGTACGACCGAGCTGTGATCGATGAACGACCACAGGCTGTGCGACTGCTCGTGCGAGTCGGCCCGTGCCAGCAGCCGGCGCACCAGGATCGCGAGACCGACGCAGCCGGCACCGGTCGTGAACAGCCCGGCCAGCAGCGCCACGGTGTAGAAGCCGTCCTTCACCGGGTGCACCGCGTCGGCGAGGATCAGCACCAGCACCTGCATGACCACGAACGGCACCACCACGAGGCTGGTCGCATGCGAGACCAGTTGCTCCGCGGTGAACACGTCGCGCAGCCGCCCGGCATCGGACGTCGACGGCGTCGGCAACGGCGCCGGGTCGTTGAGGCTGGAAGTCAGGGTCGGCATGGATTGGCGGCAACTCGGTTCGGGTTCGGCCTGATCATACCTGCGTATCCAGCACCTGGCTCGTGATCGCCAGGAGATCGATCAGGGTGGCGATGCGCGGCGGCCGGTGGTCGTCGTCCATGCCGCCCTGGCCGCCCCGATCGAGCAGGAACCCGGCCATGCCGCGCGAGGTCATCGAGGCGAGCAACGGCGGCCGGCCGCGCACGTGGTTGAGTGGCACGTTCACCGTCAGCACGGCCGACGGCACGCTGATGCGCACCGGCAGCGTGCGGTGATGCCCGCCGATCGTCAGCCCCTTCGGCACTTCCAGCGAGATCACGTGCCAGTCGGGGCTCGGCGGCAGCGGCGCGCCGAGCTCGTCGGCAAGGTCGAAGTCGGCCGACGGCATGGCGCCGGGCAGCGGCTGCGCGGGGTTGACCATGCGGATCGGCGTGGGATCGGCGGCGAGCCACATGTCGCCGATGTGCATCAGCGCCATCGGCAGCGTGTGGGTCAGCTGCCATTCGTTGAGCAGATTGCCGTCGCTGAATCCGGTGCGTCCGCGCGAGGAGGCGCGTGCGGGTGCCGAGTCGCCGCCGACGATGACGGCCGGGCGCAGCACGAGGTGGCTGCGCTCGAGGCGGTCGTTGCGGTGGCTGTCGGGGTTGGTGCGACGGTCGGCGGGCATGGGGAGCCGCAGGCGTGTTGGGCGTGGGCGGGCGCGGAGTTCAGCATCGCAGGCGGTGGCAGGGGGCGCAAGCGCGAGCCAGTCGTACGGTTGTGTGGTGGTCGGAAGTCGGGGCGGTGCGAGCGAGGCGCGCGGTTGCGAGGTTTGTATGCGATAATCGTGGGACAAATTTGCGAGTTGACGTGGAAGCTTTCGAATAACGACGACGGAGTACCGGGTGAAAGGCAGTGAGCGTCGCAACGTGCGCGTGAACGATCGCAAGCACATGGCATCGGCCGGATCCAGGCTCTCCAGGCACGACATCTCCTGGACAGGGTGCCGCGACGGCATTGACCGCCGGAACAACCGGCCGCTCGCCGCTCGCCGCTCGCCGAGTGGCGGGCAAGCTGAAGACCGTGCCGGAAGAGCTGTACGCCAGGGCGGCCGCCGCGGTTGATGCGACGTACCGGCCGCATTGTCGTGGCGCATCGGGTCGCACACTTGAAACCCGCTGCTCCAGCGGCCAATCTGTTGCGCCGCCCGACCGCATCCACGACTGCCCCGACCGCGCGTGATCACGTACTGCCCGCTGTTGGCCAGCGTCGAGAGCGCCGGGAGTGGCGTGCCGCCGCAACTGATCCTGGCCGGCATCATCGGCCTCGGCATTCTCGCCCAGTGGATTGCGTGGCGGCTGAAGGTGCCGTCGGTGCTGATGCTGCTGCTCGCCGGGCTCTGTGCCGGGCCGATTGCGAGGAAAGTCACCGGCACGGCGTTGTTCGATCCGGACAGCACCTTCGGCGAAATGCTCTTCCCGGCCGTGTCGCTGTCGGTCGCGCTGATCCTGTTTGAAGGCGGCATGAGCCTGCGCTTCGCCGAGCTGCGGCAAACCACGCGCGACGTGCGCAACCTCGTGACGATCGGCGCGGCCGTCACGTGGGTGCTGGCGTCGCTCGCGGCCGCGCTGCTGCTCGGCCTGCCGCCGGGCGTGTCGGCGCTGTTCGGTGCAATCCTGGTCGTCAGCGGACCGACCGTCGTCGTACCGATGCTGCGCCACATCCGCCCCACGCGCCGCGTCGGTTCGGTGGTCAAGTGGGAGGGCATCGTCAACGACCCGATCGGCGCGGTGCTCGCCGTGATCATCTTCGAGATGCTGCTGCACGCCGGCGATGGCGCGGTCGGCGTGGCCGTGCTGAGCCTCGGCCGATCGCTATTCGCCGGCGGCGTGATCGGCTGGTTCATCTCGTGGGTGCTGGTCCAGGTGATCCGCAACCACTGGGTGCCCGACTACCTGCACGCGCCGGTGGCAGTCGGCCTGGTACTGGTCGGGTTTGCCGCGTCGAACTTCATCCAGCCGGAGTCGGGCCTGATCACGGTCACGCTGGCCGGCATCCTGCTGGCCAACCAGAAGCACGCCAGCGTGAAGCACATCCTCGAGTTCGAGGAGATCATGCGCACGATGCTGATCAGCGTGCTGTTCATCGTGCTCTCGGCGCGGCTGCCGCTCGATCACGTGAGCCTCGTGATCAACCCCGGCAGCATCGTGTTCATCCTGCTGCTGCTGTTCGTGATCCGGCCCGCGGCGGTGTACGCCAGCACGCTGAAGTCCGAGCTGAAGCGCAACGAGCGCGTGTTCATTGCCTGGCTCGCGCCGCGAGGCATCGTGGCGGCGGCCGTGACGTCGATCTTTGCGCTCGAGCTGGTCAAGCACGGTGTGGTCAGCGAGGAGCTGGCCAACCAGCTGGTGCTCTACGTGTTCCTGGTGGTGATCAGCACCGTCGCGATCTACGGGCTGACCGCGGCCACGCTGGCACGACGGCTGAAGCTCGCGAGCAAGAACCCGCAGGGCCTGGTGATTGCCGGCGCCGACCGCCTGCAGCTGGCCATCGGCAAGGCGATGAAGGCCGAGGGCTACGACGTGCTGGTGGTGGACACCAACTGGCAGAACATCTCGGCGGCGCGCATGGCCGGGCTGCAGACCTTCTACGGCAGCGTGCTCTCGGAGTACGCGATGGACCGCATGGAGCTCGACGGCAAGGGCCGGCTGCTGGCGATGACGCGCAACGACGAGTTGAACGCGCTGGCCGTGCAGCACTTCCATGAGCTTTTCGGCCGCGTGAACACCTACCAGCTGGCGATGGGCGGCGAGGCGAGCGAGCGCTACGAGAAGCTCGGCATGCACATGCGCGGCCGGCTGCTGTTCGACAAGGAGGCGACGTTCGATCATCTGCAGCAGCGCGTGGTTCGCGGCGGCGTGATCCGCGCGACGCCGATGAGCGACGAGTTCGACTTCCAGGATTTCTTGCAGCAGTACGCCGACAAGGCGCTGCCGCTGGCGCTGATCAAGGAGAACGGCGACCTCGTGATCTGGACTGCCGAGTCGCCGCCGTCGCCGAAGAGCGGCCAGAAAGTGCTCGCGCTGATCGAAGAGAGCGACAACACGCGGATGGTCAAGGCGATCAGCCGGCGCAATCGCAAGACCGACGGCAAGCTGGAAGAGGGCGACTGAGTTGTCCGGCTCCGGGCCGGGGTGTGAGGCGTCGGCTCTTGTTGCATATGGACCCTCAACACAGAGAGCACAGAGCACACAGAGAAGAAGCGGAGAGGCGCGATGCCTCCCTTGCTCGTCTCTGTGTGCTCTGTGCTCTCTGTGTTGGACCCTCTTCCTGCAGTCAGGCGGGATCGACCCGGGTGCGCCCGATCACGAATCCGACACGCTCACGCGGCCGCGTGCCAGGCCGTCGCGGCGGTGTCGTCGGCCACGGTTGCCGCCGGGGCGTTTACCGGGCGACTCGTCTGGCGGTTGCGGTTCGCAAGGAACACGACGCGGTCGTGGATCGCGCGGATGTTCGACTCCGGCAGATTCATCACGTCCGCAATCTCGCGGATCGACTTGTGCTCCACGTAGTAGAGCACGAAGACCAGGTACTCGCTGGGGTTCATCATGACGCTTGATCGCTCCGCAGGCTGCCGCGCAGACGATCGATGATCCGGCCGTGGATCTGGCAGACCCGGCTTTCCGAGATCCCCTGGATCTGGCCGATCTCCTTCATCGTGAACGACTCGTGATAGTAGAGCACCAGGATGATGCGCTCGTTCGGCGTCAGCATGCTGCCGAGCTTCGGGAACAGTTCGCGCACCGCGACGGTCTCGCCGGGCTCGATCGCGGCCGCGTTGGCGACCATCGTCAGCGGACTGCCGCCCGAGTCGTCGCCGTCGCTGTCGTCGCCCTGCGTCAGCGACGTGATCTGCGCGGCGTCGGCCTTGCGACGGAAGTCGGAGAACTCCTCGCCGCTCATGTCGAGCGCGTCCATCAGTTCGTCGTCGGAGGGCGCGCGGCCGAGTTCCTTCTCGAGTTCGGCGCGCGTCTGGTCGAGGCGGGCCTGCGAGCTGCGCACCTGGCGCGGCGCCCAGTCGAGGTGGCGCATCTCGTCGAGCATGGCGCCGCGGATGCGGGTCGTGCAGTAGGTCTCGAACTTCACGCCGTACTCGGGGTCGAAGCCGTCGATGGCGTCGAGCAGGCCGAAGACGCCGGCGCTGGCGAGGTCGTCGACCTGCACGCTGGCGGGCAGTCGGCTGCACATGCGCTGGGCGATGACGTGGACGAGCGGGTAGTAGCGTTCGATCAGCATGTCGCGCAGGGCCTGCGAACTGGTCTCGTGGTAGCGCTGCCAGAGCTTCGCGTCCTCGGTCGCGGCGGCCGTGGCCTTGGCGTCGCGCGCGGCGCCGTTGGTGGCGATGGCGGCGGCGTGGGCGGCGACGGGCTGATCAACAGTGACCTTGAGTCGGCGGGTGGTCCGTGGGCGAGTGGCCATGGCGATCCTCGAAGTGCGGCGAACGAGTGGTGAGTTGAGTGACGAGCAGACGAGTGGACGGACCGTCAGCGGCGGCGCATGGCAGGAGCGATGCGCCCGACCGTCGGGTGTCCTGTTTTCCGGTGCTGGCGAGGCGGAGTGACCCGCGCCCGAACTGTACACCACAAGACATAAAATACAAAACATTATCCGGGAAATCGACCCCGGCGCTGTCGGTCGCTGCGTCGCGGGCTCCGGCACACCGGTGCCAGCACATCGATATCGGCCCGCCAGCCGCGATGCTTGAGCCGCGGGCGCGAATGGGCCCGCTCCCTTGCGGTCGCGGCTCCTGCCCGCCAGATTCAGCCGCGCTCGAACCGGCCGGTGCTCGTCTTGCGACCGCCGCCCAGCGCGCTGATCGCCTGCTGCAGGATGCGCGCGATATCAAACGGCTTCTGCACCACCACGTCGCCGCTGGTGCGGATCACCCGCTCGAGCTCGCCGTCGGCCGTGTCGCCGGTGATGAAGATGAAGCGCGTGTCGGCCTGCGGCCAACGCCGGCGGTACGCGTCACGCAGCGCCACGCCGTCGAGGATCGGCATCCACACGTCGGTGATCACCAGGTCGCTCGGGTCGGGCGCGTTCAGCGCGCGCTCGGGGTCGGTGTAGGCCCGCACCACAAACCCGCGCGACGTGAACAGCCGCGTGAGCAACGAGACCATCGACGGCTCGTCATCCACAATCAGCACCGTGCGGCCGGCCAGCTCGGGCGGCACCTCGGCGCTGCGACTCCGCGACGACGCGGCCGGACGGCCGGGCTTCGACGCGCCTGCCGCGTCGGACGATGCAGCGGGGGACGACGACGGCGGCGGCGGCGGCAGGGCCACGGCGGCGGCGGCGACGTCGGTCAGGTCGGCACCACTCTCGATCGTCGCGGCCTCGGGCGCGGCGCGCCACGCCGGCAACTCCACCACGAAGCGGGCGCCGCGACGGTCGCTGCGGTTCTCGCCGGAGATCTCGCCGCCGAGGTCGCGCACCACGCCGTAGCAGACCGACAGGCCGAGGCCGATGCCCTGGCCGACGTCGCGCGTCGTGAAGAACGGATCGAACATGTGCGCGGCGACATCGGGCGACAGGCCGTGGCCCTCGTCGAGCACCTCGACGATCACGGTGCCGGCGTCGGAGTTGTGCGCCCGCAGTCGCACGCCATCGCCGCGCTCGCATGCGTCGAGCGCGTTGCGCACCAGGTGCATCAGCACCGAGCGCAGCTGCTCGCGGTTGGCCTCCACGCGGGGCGATGGCGCGCCGGGTTCGAGGTCGACGCTGAGCGTCACGCCGCGATCGCGGAACGCGTACTCCATCAGCGTGGCGACGTCGCGGGCGAGGCGCGCCACATTCACCGGGTTCAGCTCGCCCGGCGGCATCGCGAAGTCCTGCAACTCGTCCATGATCCGGCGGGCCGCGCGGGCGGACTCCTGGATGCGGTCGAGGTAGAAGCCGGAGTCGGTCGAGGCCGCGTCGCGCTCGCCGAGCAACTGCGCGAAGCCGATGATCGGCGCGAGGTGCGTATTGAGTTCGCGCGTCAGGCCGACGACCAGCGTGCCCATCGAGGCGAGTTTCTCGGACTGCAACAGGTGTTCCTGCATCTGCTGTTCGGTGGCCATGTCGTGCAGCACCACGACCACGCCGCGCAGGCCGGGGGCCGCGTCGGGCAGGCCCTGCGAGCCGGGGGCCGGGCCGGGCTCGTAGACCGGCGAACAAACGAGGCGCACCGGTCGCGGCGCGATGCGGTCAGTGCGCACCATCATGCGGGCCGACCACGGACGCAACAGCTGGCCGATGCTGAGCGGGTCGACACCGGTTGCGATGTTGTCGGTGCTGCCGGGGCTGACGGCGTCGTTCGACGCCATCTGGCGCGCGGCATCCTCGACCGCACCGGCCAGCGCCTCGGGCAGCGGCGTCAGGCGGGCCAGGCGACGCCGGCTCGCGCTGCCGGTCGCGCGCGAGGACGACGATTCGCTCTCGGACCAATGCGCGCCGCTGTCCATCGGCAGTTCGGGATGCAGGCCGAGCGAGTCGACCGTCGCCACGCTCAACTCGGCGTCGGTCCAGCCGTAGGTCGCGATCAGCGCGGCGTTGGCGTAGCGGATGGCGCCGTCGGGGTCGAAGATCGCAACGCCTTCGGGCAGCGCGTCGATCGCGTCGGAGAGCATGCGGATGTGCGCTTCGGCGGCGCGGCGCCAGGTGACGTCGCGCACAATGAGGAGCAGCGTGGCGCGGCCAGCGTACTCGAGCAGCTGCAGGCTGCCTTCGATCTCGGCGTGGCGGCCGTCGGCGCGGCGGATGGTGCTGCCGGCCAGCGAGCGCGGCGAGCGCGCCTCGCCCGCGCGCTCGAGCTTGCGCGCGTCGACGAACTCGCTGATCTGGCGGTTGAGCAGCAGTTCGCCGGGCAGGCCGATCAGCGTCTCGGCGGCGGGGTTGGCGTCAACGATGCGCTGGTCGCCGGCGTCGACGAGGAAGATCGCCTCGGGAATCTGCTGGAACAGCGTGTGATAGCGCGCCTCGCTCTGCACCAGCCGGCGCGTCGTGCGGGCCGCGTGGCGCTTGCGCTCGGCGTCGCCGCGCTCGTAGAGCGAGATGTCCTGCAGCGTGGAGATGCCGTAGCAGATGTTGCCGGCAGCATCGCGCACCGCGTGGTGGACGATCAGCGCCTCGAAGTGCCGGCCGCGCGCGGTGATCATCTGGCAGCGTTCTCGCACCGGGTTCTCGCCGGCGAGCTGGCGCTGCGGGAAGAGGTCGGACTGCTCGGGGTTGGCGAAGAACTGCCGGTCGACCAGCGAGCGGCCGGCGGCGGACTCGGCGTCGACTTCCATCACGCCGAGCGCGGCGCGGTTGGCGTAGAGCACGGTGCCGTCGGGGAGCGTGACGACCATCGGGACGGAGCAACGCTCGACCATCATCCGGAAGTCGACCACACTCTCGAACGGCAGCCCCGGCTGGATCTGGGCCCAGCTGAAGCCGGAGTCGGCCGCGGTCGGGGCGGGTGCGTGCTGGCCGACGAGCTCTTCGAGCAGACGGACGCGCTCGGCCTGTCGCCGCGCGAGGTCGATCAGTGCAGCCCGGTCGAGAACTTCCGGGTCGATTGTCGCGTCGGGCACCGGGGCCTGCGCGGGGCCGGGATCGACGAGGTCGGAGAGGTCCGGTCCACCGGGTCTGGTCGCCCCTGGCGATGCTGGCGGTTGGCCGCGCGGGCTGTCGGGGACTTCATCCGGCAGGGTCATGGTGCACATCCGTGGTGTGGTATCCCTGGCGCCAGAGCGACAGGGAATTCAAGTGTATGCCACAGGAAACGGAAAGTCAGGCCAGCGGGCAGAAAAGTGCGCCGGGTGTTGGGAGTTGATTTGGCTTCGCGCCGTACTATATTCGCGCCAGTTCACCGGGCCCCATCGTCTAGCGGCCCAGGACAGCGGATTCTCAGTCCGCGAACCGGGGTTCGAGTCCCCGTGGGGTCATCCGGAAGAACCACCGACCCGGTCGTGTTTGCGGCCGGGTCGGTTCCGTGTTGTGGCAGGCTCCAGGCTCCACGGCTACTCCACTGTACTCCACGGTAACGGCCAGCGGCACCGGCACCGGCAACGACACTACTGGTCGCCGTCGCGCCGCCGCGACATGCGTTCGAGTTCGCGCAGCGTCATCCACCCGCCCGACGCAAGACCAACAAGGCAGCCGACGATCACGCCCCACGGCAACGTGCCGAGCCAGCGATCAATCAGCCATCCGAGCCCGGCCGAACCCAGGAACGCACCGATGAAGTAGTACCCGACCTGGGCGTAGTCGAGCATGCGATTCAGCCCGCGCAACGGCGTGCGTGCATCGGAGTCGCGTCTCGGCGGTGTCGGTTCGTTCATGGGTCAGGCGTTCACTTTGCGGTCAGTACGGCGTGATACCCGCCGTCATGCAGGCCGTTCTCGGGCAGCCACAGCCAGTCCTGCACCAGGTTCAGGTCGGTCTGCACCACCACGCCGCGGTTCTCCTCCGGCTCGAGCGTGCACGTCGAGTAGATGATCCGGCCCGTGTCGGTGAGCATCGACTTCGCGGCGCGCAGCAACTCGACCTGCAGCGTGATCAGGCTCTGCTGCAGCTTGTCGCACGCGCGCCACCGCGCCTCGGCACGACGCGAGAGCACACCCGTGTTGCTGCACGGTGCGTCGACAAAGATCACGTCGAACTTCTCCGGCGAGCCGGCCGCGTAGGTGCGCAGATCGGAGCACAGCACGTCGACCTCGTCGTGGCCGAGCCGCTCCAGGTTGTCTTCGAGCAGCGCGAGCCGGCGGTCGGACGAGTCGCACGCGACGAATGTGCCCTTGCCGCCGAGCAGCTCGCACGCGTGCGTGATCTTGCCGCCGGGCGCGGCGCACGCATCCAGCACGCGCATGCCCGGCTCCAGCCCGGCCAGGTGCGCAACGCGCGTGGCGGTGAAATCCTGGAGGTAGAGCAGGCCGTTCTCGAACCACTCGGTGCCAACCAGCGGCACGCGCTTGTCGAGGCGGATCACCTCGGGGAACCCGGTGCGCGTGACCGGAATGCCGGCCGCTTCCAGCTGTGCGACGAGCTCGTCGGGCTGGATGCGCCGCGTGTTGATGCGCGCCGAAAGCGCCGGCTGGCCGTTGCTGGCCTCGCCGATCGCCACGGCCTCGTCGAGTCCGTAGCGCGCCACGAAGCGCTCGGCCAGCCACTTGTTGAACGAGCAGAACTGCGCGAGCCACTGCGTGGTCTTTTTTGTCGGGTCGGCGAAGAGCTGTCGGCGGAAGGTGTACACGCCGCCGTAGCCCGCGGGCATGCGGTCGCGCGGGTACTCGCCGGGCGCGATGATCCCCTCGGCATCGTAGGTGGTCTCGCGATCGACCGCGCGCAACACACCGTTGACGAACCCGCGCGACGGCCGGCCGGTGCCGACGAGGTTCACCGCCGCCGCCGCGATCGGGCCGCGCGCGACCGGCATGTTCTCGTCCTGGTGGCTCGGATCGTCGTCGCTCCACTCCGGCGTATGGTGGCCACGACGCCGGCGCCGACGGCCGCGACCACGACGCTCGTCGCGATCGTCCCGGTCGCGATCGTCTCGCTCCCGCTCACGGTCACGGTCGCGATTCCGCGGGCGGTCATCGTCATCACGCTCGTCGCGCTCCACGTCGTCATCCGACGAGCTGCGGCGCCGACGATCGTCGTCTTCTTCCGGCCGTTCGCGCTGCCGGGCCCTGGCCGCTTCAATCTCCTCGGGCCGGCGCGGAATCGGCTCCACAAAGAACCACTCGGCCAGCGCCAGGCGCAGCACGGTGCGCACATGGTGTTCCATGTTCTCTGGCGGCCGCGACGAATACACCTTGAGGATCTGATCGAGCGTCGCGCGCCGGCGAATCACCTCGTGTGCCAGCAGCTTGGCACGATGGCGCCGCGCGCCGTGCATCTCCTTGCGCTTGCTGAACTCGACGGCGAGCACCTCATCGAGCATGTGCTGGGAGGTTTCGAGACGATTGAGCAGACCGGCAACGAACGAACGCGGCATGCGATCGGTGTGGGATGGATGACGGTGTGGCTGGCAAACCGCCGGCCCCGCTGGTGCGGGCCGGGCGGGCGGCGAAATGGCCGCGTGCCTGGCGAGTGGTCGGCAAGAGTTTGGTGGCGCCGGACCATCGCCGCCCCGCGAGTGGCGAGGCGCGCGCAGCATAGCATCGCGCGCGCTACTTGCTCAGCCCGTACTGCGCGATCTTGCGGTCGAGCGTCGGCCGCGAGACCCCGAGCAGCCGGGCCGCCTCGGTCTTCACCCAGCCGCTGATCGCCAGCACGCGCTCGATGTGCGCACGCTCGACACTCTCGAGGTCGAGCGGTTCGTCGTCGACGGCAGCCGGTACGACCACCGGCGGGGGCGCCGGCACGTCGGCTACCGGGGCCACCGGGGCCGGGCCAGTCGCCGCCGGCACGTGCACCACTTCCAGCGCCAGGTCGGCCACATCCAGCGTGCGTCCCTTGCAGAGCATCACGGCCGAGCGGATCACGGCCCGCAGCTCGCGCACGTTGCCCGGCCAGTCGTGCTCGCGCAGCCGCGCGGTGGCCTGGCGGGAGATGCGCGGCGGCTTGCGGTCGTACTTGTCCGCCGCCTCGCGGATGAACGCCTCGGCGTACACCTGGATGTCGCCCTTGCGCAGCCGCAGCGGCGGGATGTCGATCGTGATCTCGGCCAGCCGGTAGTAGAGGTCGGCGCGGAACCGCCCGGTCGTGATGTCCTGGCGCAGCTGGCGGTTCGTCGCCGCGATGATCCGCACGTCGCTCTTGAGCAACTCGTCGCCGCCCACGCGCGCGAACTGCTTGTATTCGATGGCGTGCAGCACCTTGGCCTGCGCGGCCGGGCTCATGTCGCCGATCTCGTCGAGGAACAGCGTGCCGTTGTTGGCCCGCTCGAAGCAGCCCGCGCGGCGGCGCTCGGCACTGGTAAACGCGCCCTTCTCGTGGCCGAATAGCTCGCTCTCCAGCAGCGTGTCGGGCAGCGCCGAGCAGTTGGTCGAGACGCACGGACCCTCGATGCGCGCCGATGCGTTGTGGATCGCCTGGGCGATGAGGTTCTTGCCGGTGCCGGTCTCGCCGAGGATCAGCACGGTCACGTCGCCGGCCGCGGCCACGCGGGCGCGCTCGATGCAGGCACGCATCGCCGCGTCGGCGGTGAGGATGTTGTCGAACGTGATCCCGACGGCGCGGAACGTGTTCGAGTAGCTGTTGGCAGGTGTCGTGGCCATGGCACCAGACTACCTCATGCGCGCGGCCGCGTGTTGATCCGCGCGCCAGGAGGTAGAGTGGGGCAGCGCGACCGCAACCGGGCGCAGGCGATGGCGATCCTCAAGTCGGATGCACTGGTGCTGCGACGCACGGAGTTCTCCGATACCAGCCAGGTGGTGGCGTTCCTCACGCCGGAGCACGGCCGGCTGAGTTGCCTGGCGCGGGGCTCGCGCGCGGTCTGGCTCACGCCGCATCGCAGTCGCCGCATCGACAGCCCGTTCGACACGCTGACGCTCAACCGCATCTGCTGGTACCCGAAGCGTGGCGATGCGCTGCACCTCGTCAGCGAGTGCGAGGTGATCCACAGCTTTGCCGAGGTGCGTCGCGACCTGGCGCACTGGCACGCGGCCGTGGCGATCCAGGAGCTGACGCTGGCGGCCTCGCAGCCCGACCACCCGGAGCAGCCGCTCTACTATGCGGCGGCGCGCGGGCTGGTGGAGCTGTGCAGCGAGGCCGACTGGCGGCTCGTGATCGTCGATTTTCTCGCGCGCTACCTCGCGGCGATCGGCCGTGCGCCGGACACGTCGGGCTGCGCGGTCAGCGGTCGCCGGCTCGGCGAGTTCGACGAGGTGGTGTTCAGCGTGCGCGGCGGTCGTGGCTACGGTGCGCCGCATGCGCCGCCGTTGATGCCGGGCGGTCGTGTAGTGATGCCGGGAGTGGCCGTGGAGGTGCTGCGCCGGCTGCTCGGCGGTGTACGCAAACCGCTGACGCAGGTGAGTCTGCCGGATGTGATCCTGCAGCCGCTGGCCGCATTGCTGCAGGGGATGGTGGTCGAGGTGCTCGATCGCTCGCCAATCAGTTTCCGCTACCTGCCGCTCGGCGCGGCGCTGCGGCCGGAACCGGTCGATGTGCGGTAAGAGCCGCGACCGACAGGGAGCGGGGAAATCGTCGAAGGCTCGCGATGCGATCACGTGCCGCGGGTCGGCATTGCATCCCCGCAATCCGGCTACGCGGCGTCGATGAAGTCATCCACCACCTGACCACGGCCCGAACGCAACGACACGCGACCCGCATTGCGGCCGCCGCGCTTGCGACGACGGCGCGGCCGGGTCACCTGATCGTCGTCGTCATCATCATCCATGTCGTCGTCCGTACGCTCCACCGGCAGCTGGATATAGTTCGCGCGGGCCTGCGCCTTCACGAAGCGCGTGACACGCAGGATGTCGGAATTGGTGACGAACGCGCCCTGGCAGCGCACCAGGTCGAGTCGGCCCGCCGGGAGGAACAGCGCGTCGCCGCGTCCCAGCAGGCGCTCGGCGCCGGGCCGGTCCAGAATCGTCTTCGAGTCGATGCCGCTGAGCACGCGGAACGAGATGCGCGACGGGATGTTGGCCTTGATCAGCCCGGTGATCACGTCCACGCTCGGCCGCTGCGTCGCCAGCACGAGGTGAATGCCGACGGCGCGGCTCTTCTGCGCGAGGCGACAGATGTGCCCCTCGACCTCCTTGCCCGCCACCATCATCAGGTCGGCCAGTTCGTCGACCATCGCCACGATGTACGGCAAGCGTTCGGGCAGTGGCTCCTCCGGCGTGGCGGTGGCGTTCACCTTGCCGGTGCCGCGGTTGGCGCGCTCGGCCGGTGAGAGGTCGTTGAACTCCTTGATGTGCTTGCACAGCGTGCGCTCGAGGATCCGGTAGCGGCGCTCCATCTCCTCGACCAGGTAGTTGAGCACACCGGCCGCTTCGCGATTGTCGGTGACGATCGGCAGCAGCAGATGCGGGATGTCGCGGTACGCCGCGAACTCGACCATCTTCGGGTCGATGATCACGAGGCGCACGTCCTCGTGGTGGCGCGTGAAGATCAGGCTGAGCACCAGCGCATTCGCGGCGCAGCTCTTGCCCGAGCCAGTGGTGCCGGCGATCAGCAGGTGCGGCATGTCGGCGAGGTCGGCCATCACCGGGCGGCCCACGCTGTCGCGGCCGATCACGAACGGCAGCACCTGCTCGCGCGCCATGCGCTGCGCCTCGCCGTTGTGAAGCAACTCGCGCAGCATCACCGGCTCGCTGTCCTGGTTGGGGATCTCCACGCCGATGCCGCCGCGGCCGGGGATCGGCGCGACCACGCGCACCGACTCGACGCGCAGTGCCATGCCGAGGTCGTGTTCGAGCGACGACAGCTTGCGCACCTTCGTGCCGGGCGGCAGCTCGAGTTCGTAGAGCGTGACGGTCGGGCCGCGGTCGATGCCGATGACGCGCGCCTCGAGCTTGAACTGCTGCAGCGCGTCCTGCAGTCGGCGCGCGGTCTCGTGCGCCTGCGAATCGAGCAGGTTGGCGTCGATCGCCGGCGCGGCAGTGAGCAACTCGGGAGGTGGAATCATGTAGCGCATATCGGCCGGTGCAGCGGCTGGCGCCGGGGTTGGCGCGGGCGTCGACTTCGCAGCGGGCGTCTTGCCGGTGGGCTTGCGCAGCGGCGGTGCAGGTGCGAGCAGGTCAGCCTCGGTGACCAGCATCTGCGGGGGCACGGTGTCCGTCGGCTTGCGCAGCAGCATGCGCGTCATCTGCCGCAGGATCGACGGCTTCTCGACGGCGGGCGGCGCGGGCGCGGGCGCGAACAGCGGCGCGTTGTCGTCGGCCGGCACGTCGCACTCCAGGGTTTCGTCGGCGTCATCAAAGGCTGTCGCGTCGCCGTCTCCGTCCGCGTCCTCGTCGTCGCGCGCCGGTGCGAGCAACGCCAGACGTGCCGGCAGATCGCCGGCCGCGACATACAGGCACCCGACCAGCAGCAGGCTGAACACCACGCGCGCGACACCGACTCCACCGAAGATGCCGCCAAGATGCAGCAGCGCCATGCCGAGCGTGCCGCCGGCGACGGGTGCACCGGGCACCGGCGGATTGGCGTCGCCGAGCACGGCGGCGAACGCGAGCACCAGGCCGAGGCAGGCGGCCGCCCGCACGCCCGGCCGGCGCACGCGCACCGCGTCGAGCGTCGGCGGAACCAGCAGGCACACCGCGCCGGCAGCCATCAGCAGGGCTGGCAGCACGAACGCGCCGAGACCGAACCAGTACAACAGTTGTGAGCCGAGCCAGGCGCCGACGCTGCCAAGCAGGTTCTGCGTGCTCGTAGCGGCGTCGCCGATGACGACCAGTGCGCTGACGTCGGCCGGGTGGAAAGTGACAAGCGAGAGCCCGGTGACAACGGCCGCGGCAAGCAGCCCGAGCCCGGCCACATCGCGGGCGATGGCCTGCCAGACGGAGCGCGCGCGGTCCCACACCCACGTCGGGATCAGCGCGTCGGCATCGTCACTGGACGTGCCGGCGGACGCGGTCGCGTGGCGGGTGCGATTGCGATGCGCACTGTCGTTCGCGAATGGCATGTCGGGATGCTCCTCTGTCGTCTGCGTCGGGCGTCGCGTCGGCGGCTGCGATATCGGTGAGCGTGCAGCGGAGGATCGGGATGGACCCTCCGCGCCACTTCAGTGTGTCGGTCCGAATCGCGCGTCGCTTGAGTGTTGGCCGCGATCGTGGCAGCCCGCAGCCCGGGCCGCAGTGCGGCCTGATCTCCCGGCGCAGTCTGCTCCGCCGCTACTGGCACTTCTGCTTCACGATCGCCGGGCCCGACGCGTCGTAGTCGGCCCGGCTGATCCACATCTGCCGGTACGTGTCGATCCCCGCGAGCAGCGACGCACCCTCGAACACGCCGTACTGTGCATGCGGCAGAACGGCGACCTTGACGGGCATCGCCTGCGGCACCAGCACGGTCAGTTCGCGGGTCAGTCGTTCGGCGGTACCGGTGACCACGTTGCCGGCCAGCACCACGTTCGCGTACAGCGTGGGCCGCAGGTCCGCATCGCAACGCATGGCCCGGCCGTATGCCAGGAAGTGGATGCCCTCGAGGACCCGGCCGAGCATGGTCGGCCGGAACAGCGTCTCGGCGCAATGGTAGCGCTCGGCGCCCACGGTGATCTGCTGGCCGCCGGGCAGCGCGCAGGTCTGATCGAAGTGGCTACCTTCGGCCGCCATCGCCTCGGCTGCGTCGAAGTCGTCCGCGACGAACGCCAGCTTGCGGTAGATGTCGGTCGCGGGGTTGCGGCTCAGGCGCAGATTGCTGTCGAGCGGGATGCCGCGCTTCTTGAGGAGGAATGCCAGGTACTCGACCTGTTGCCGCTCGCCGACCTCGAGCATGTCGGTCTGGATGGTGTGGCCGTCGTAGATGGCGGTCGCGCCGGTGTGGTCGTACGAACCGACCACGACAAGACCCGTGGTGCGACCCGACGCGTAGAGCGCCGTGACCGCGTCGCGCGTGAAGAACAGCGAACCCACCTGGTGCGTCTCGAACATCGACTTCGCGACCTGTTCGAGCTGATCGAACGGCGTGTGCGACGCGACGGTCAACAAAAGCGCTTGCCCGGCACCGGTGGCGTGCAGCCCGTCCAGCGCGTGCCCGATCAGGAGTGAATAGTCAGCGACGTTGACGATCCGCCCGAGTTCGACCGGCCAGCTCTGCTGCAGATCGTCGGACAACGCGGCGTCACCGAACTGCGGCTCCCCGCCTTCGCGCGGACGGCCGACCACCGCGGGGAACTCCACCTTCGGCGCCTTGTCGCCAGCGAAACCGGCCATCACGCGGCCGCCGTCGATGTGGATGATCACGGCGTGCGCGGGTGCGGCGGGCGTCTCCGGCTCGTCGTCGCCGGGATCGGCAGGCCCTGCCTCCGGCTCGTCGGGATCCTGCGCCGCGGCGTGGTGGGCCGGAGCGAGGGGCAACCACAGGGCAACGCAAAGCACCGCGAGCATGAGCGCAAGACAACGCACCATCTGGCCTCCGCGCGCCACGCTGGAATGTGGCGCCTGTCGGACGTGAGCGATCAATCCGCCGGGCGAGACGCTACCACCCGGCAGCCATGGGCAGCCAGTGGGCCCGGAGGGGCGAATCCCCGCGGTCTATCGCAACACGCGCCGCACGCTCGCCGTGATGAACATCACCAGCAGCAATAGCCCGAGCAACATCTCGAGCAGCACGGCGATGACCACCGGATGGTGGCCGTGCGGGCGACCATCGCCGCTCAGCGCCTGACCGCTGATCGCGCGCAACGAGAACAGTGTGTAGCGCGAGAAGCGGACCGGCACCGACTCCTCGCCGACCGCGTCCACGGTGGTCAGTCGACCGGGCTCGGCGTCGTACACGATGGCCCGCTCGGCGGCACGCATGGCCGGCTGGTGCGGCAGCGTCGCCTCCTCGACGTACGACTGGCGCGTGTAGAACGCGGCGAACAGCACCACCACCAGCAGCGCAATGCCGGCCACGCGCCACGGACTGGTGCCGTACGCCGAGGTGGCGTCCTGCACGGCGTCGGCAAAGGTGCGGGCGCGCCAGCCGATGCTGCCGGTCAGCGCGCGCCACGGGTTGCGCGAACGCTCGCGCTCGAGCGGACGCAGCCGGTCGAGCGTACGGCGGCGGCGCTCCTGCAGCGGGCCGATACGCGAGGCAATCGCCTTGAGCACGGTGTCTTTCAGGCGGCCCCAGCTCTCGGCCAGCTCGCCGCTGGTGTTCGCATCGCTGCTCGCGTCACTCATCGAGGCCGAGGCCTCGCTGGCGATCATCGACTCGCGCCGCTTGCGCAGCTCCTTCGGGAAGCGTTCGTGCCCGGTGTCGTCGCTCTCGATCAGCCGGCGCATCTCGTCGAGGCGGGCGATCTCGCGCTCCACGCCGAGCAGCGTCTCGTCGACCGGGCGCACGCCGCGGCCGGCCAGCACGCGCACCGCGCGGCCCATCCGGTTGGCCTGCACCCACGACCAGTCGGCCTGCTCGCGCCGGCCGAGTTCGCGCAGCGACTTCTCGATCAGCAGGAACTCCTGGCGCGCGCGCTCGAACGCGACCAGCCGGGCCCCGCCCTCCTCGAGCCGCAACTCGGCATCCATGCCGCCGGCCAGCCGCGCCTTGCGCACTTCGCGGCGACGGGCAGGCGTGAGGTTCTGCGCGCGCGCGCCGGGCTTGGCCGGGTCGGGCCCGACCACGGCGTGACGGAAGTTGTAGAGCTTGACCGGCAACGCGCGCTCGCGCGGGCGGAACGGCGGGACCTCGGGGTCGAGGCGGTTTTCAGCGAGGTCCTGGCGGTCGGGGTAGAGCTGCTCGCGGTCGAGCATCAGCACGCCGACCGTGGCGTCGCTGAGCGAGATAGCGCGGAAGTGCGCGCCGGGCAGCAATGCGCGGCCACCGATGTGCGCGCCGTCGAGGTTCAGCCGGCCGCCGATCGTGGTCCCGCGCAGGTCGAGCTCCTTGCTGTGGAACGACCCGGCCAGATCGAACCCGGTGCGGAACGCGGCGTCGGCAAACGTGCTCGACTCCTCGAACGTGGCCCGGCGGAATGACGTCTTGCCGTGGAACTGCACGCCACTGGCGAGCACCGGCCGGCGGAACACGGCGTGGTCGGCGCGCAGGTTGCCGCGGAACTCGGCCGGGTGCGGCGCGCTCTCGCTGCGGTTGCGCGACACGGCGTCGACGTTGAGGCGCACCATGCCGTGGAAGCGGCTGGTCGCGAGCACCACATCGGCGTGGAAGACGGTGTCGGTGAGGTCGAACGCGCCGTCGACTTCCAGCGCATAGAAGTCGGCGGTGCTGCCGAAGCGACACCGGCGGATGCGGGCGTCGGCGCCGAAGTGCGCATGCTCGAACAGCGCCGGGCCGCTGATGCGCACGTGCGCGAACGACGCGTCGCCGCTGAAGCGCGAGCGGTTGAACTGCGCCTCGCCGGCACAGATCAGGTTGTCGAGCCGCGACGCGCCACCGATGCGCGCGAGCTGCAGGTTGAGGTCACCATGCAGGCCGGCGTCGGTGAGGTCGAGGCCGCCGTCGGTGCTGATGCGGCTGAGATCGACGTGCCCGCCGATGACCGCGCCGCGCAGGTCGAGGTCTTCGCCGAAGCGCGAACCGCCGAGGTCGAGGTCGCCGTGGAAGTCGGCCTCTCGGAACGACGTGAAGCCGTCGAAGCGCAGCTCGGCAAACCACGCCACGCCGAGGAACACGCAACGACGGAACGTCACGCTGCCGGTCGCGCGCGCCTGGAAGAACGCGCAGATCGCCGGCATCACGCTGCGCGCGAAATCGACCCAGCCGTCGAAGCGCACGCGCACGGCGGCGACGCGGGTCAGCACGCGCGACTCGGTCATCGTGAAGCCGGCCGGGAAGTGCGCGCGCGAGAGGTTGAGCGTGCCGAAGCAGCAGCGGTGGATGCGGATCGGCCGCTGCGGCCAGTCGACGGGCAGGCAGTCGGACGACGTCGGGCCCTGGCGCGGAATATGGAAGTCTTCTTCGCGCGTGACCATCCGGCTGTGCAGGTACGGCCGCAGGTACCAGACCGACGGGCGTTCCCACGAGTCGGGGTAGTAGCCGAGGTCAAGCTGGTGAACGTACGTGCCCTCCGGCAGGTCGCCGGTGCGGAGCAGGCGCTGGATCGCGTCGTCGGCGGCCATCACGGTGTACGGCGCGCCGCCGATTTCAATCGTGCTGCCGGGCAGCGGCTCGACTTCGGGCGCGGTGACCATCGGGACGTCGAAGCGCAATTCGGGCGGCGGCTCGAGGTCGGCCTGCACGCCGAGCGAGATGCCGGCCAGGCTTTCGGGTTGGGTGGCGAGGCGCAGTTTCGCGCGGCGCGAACTGCGGCGCATCATGGCGGCCGGCGCGGTCAGCTGGCGCGTCTCGGTCGGGCCGGGCTGGCTCCAGCCGGCGGAGCCCGCGCGGTCAGACCGTTCCGTCCGGCGTGGCGCAATGTCGATCGCCGACGGCACCGGCACATCGGCGCCGCTGCCGAACACGTCGTCGCCCGACGCGGCAGCGGTGGCACCGCTGAACATATCGGGCGCGGCTCCCTCGAACCCGGGGCCGCCGACGAAGTCGCCGAGGAACGGGTCGAACGTGCCCTCGACGGCCATCTGCGCGACGAGGTCGCGGGCGAAGCGCGCGTCGTCCATGCCCTCGAACACGTCGATCGAACTGGTCGCGCGGATCGCCAGGCTCGACGGCGTGCCGCCACCGGCCAGCGGATTCCAGTCGAGGTCGGCCGGCAACTCGATGTCGAAGCCGGCGCCAGCGGTCTGCCAGATCGAGCTCTCGTTCTCCTGCTCGGGCTCGAGGCCGGCGCTGAAGGTCAGGGACTCGAACGGCTGCGTCGGGTCGGCCGCGGCCGCAAGGTCGGCCCCCGTGATGTCGGAGGCCTCGGCGACGTCGGCGTCGAGCACGTCGGCGGGCAGCGACTCGGCGACGTTGTCGCCGGCGGCGGCAAACGCGGCGGCGCTGGCGGCCTCGCTCTCCTCCTGTTGCACCTCGGCGAAGGTGCGGATGTCGGACGCGCTGGGCGACGTCGTCGGCGTGGCATCCACAATGTCGCCGTCGTCGGCCGGCAGCGCGTCCTGCGCATCGGCGAACGCCGCGTCGGCGTCGAGGGCCGCAACGTTGGACACGTCGACGCTGTCGACCGACTCGTCCCACACTCCGTCGTCGGCGCGAACCTCGACATCGGGCAACTGCGCGGCCACCCAGGTGCGGCGGCCGGTTGGCGAGACGATCGGCCCTGTGCTGCTGGCGGAGGCTGGCTCGCTATCGGTCGCCCCGACCGGCTCATTCTGTTCGGGCGTGTCGAACACGTCGTCGTCGTCGTCGGTGGTAGTCGGCGTGCTCGCCGCGCTCGTCACCACCTCCTCATTGGTGTCGGTCGTGGCCGGTCCGGCAGCGGCCACGGCCGTCTCCGCCACGGCCAGCTCCGCGGCGTCGCGCAGCCGGGTCGGCGGGGTGCCCAGCGCGATCGTGCGCCGGTCTACATCCTCGACGAACTCGTCGATCTCGGCCTGCACCAGCGCACGTACGTCGGGATCGTCGGCGGCCGCCAGCAACTCCTCGACCGACAGGCGGCCGTCCTTCCATTCGCCGAGCATGCGGCGCACGCGCGGCGGAATGCTCACCGCGGTCTGCACCGTCGCAGGCTCGGCGGCCGGTGTCGCCGCCTTGCTGACGGGCAGGTCTTCTTCGCGCGGCACGGTCCGCTCGCCAGGCAACCTGAACGCCGGCAACTGCACATCGGAGACGAGCACCGGCTTCGCATCCGGCACCGGCGCCTCGCTGGTAGCTGGCGTCCCGCTCTCCGGCGTCTTCACGCCGGGCATCTGGAACGGCGCAAGTTCGACGTCCGACACGGCCGCGCGATTCGGGCGTGGCGGCGCTTCGCGGCGCGGCACGCGTCCGGCCGGCGCAACCTTGTCCGGCAACTTGCCGGTACCCGAACGCTTGGCCGCCATGGCTTCGTTGACGTGCCGCGTGGTGCCCGGCCGTCGGGTGCGGCGTTCGCCCTTTCCGCTGCGGTTGGGCAGCGCGAGCCACTGGCCGCACCGCGGGCAGGCCGCTTCGGTGCCGCCCGATTCGCGGTCGATCATCCAGCGCCGGAAGCAATCCGGGCATTCAACTGTGAGCCGGTCGGCCATGCGGTTGCACGAGCGGTAAGACGTTGCGCGGGGCTCATGAGTATACGTGCGACGCGCCCGGATCGGGAGTGTGCGCCTGGCGAGCGGCCGCCGACTCGCGCGAGCCTGTTCGCACCGACCGGCGCGCGGCATAATGGGTCGCCTTGTCGCACCAGCGGAGCGGAGCCGGCCCACCGATGAACGGAAACGTCGACATCATCCCGTTCCTCGACGGCACGCTGTGGACGTACGCCGTCAGCGTCGTGCCGGTCCTCGCCGTCAGCTGGCTCACCATCGTGGGCCTGGCGCGCGCCAACCGCGCCATCGCCCGGCCCGAGCCCGGCGGCCGGAGCACCACCCGGCCCGACGACCTGCGACCCGAAGTCTGGACTGCGCTGTTCATCGCCGTCGTGATGATCGTGCCGCTCGCCGCGCCCGCGCTGCTCGCACTACTGTTGTTGCGGCCGGCGCGCTACAGCGGGCCGGTGTCGCCCGACGGCGGCGGCAATGCACTGGGCGAGCGCGTCGGCGCCATCGTGCTCGTCGTGCTCTCGCTGATCTTCCAGGGCTGCATCGCCGCGTGGCTGATCACGGCCGTCAACAACTGGCCAGAGCAGGCGTCGTCCCACGTGGCCGTGGCGCTCGGCTTCGTCTGCCTGCCGCTGTTCTTCCTCATCCTTGCGGTCGCGGCCGTGTCGTCCGACCGCCGCGTGTTCCGGATGTGGGGTGCGCTGGCGTTCGCGCTGCACGCGATCTACGCGCTGACCACGATCAGCGTGCTCGTCAACGATGGCACGCTGCGGTTCTTCAACCTCGACGCGTTCTGGTTCCTGCTGATGGTGCCGGTGGTCGTGCTGTTGTGGTGGCGCTCGCAGGCCTTGATGGAGGGCACCCGGCGCGTGGCCGCGCTGTGCTTCCGGCTGCTGCTGATTGCCGCGCTGGTGCTTGCCGCCGCGCAGCCGCAGGTGGTGCGCGCGCAGGAGGGCATGGCGGTCATCTTCGTGGTCGATCGCTCGCTGAGCATGCCCGACCAGCTGCTGCACAACTGGTACGTCGACTTCATCCAGCAGAAGATCAAGCACGTGCCCGTCGAACAGGCGGTGAAGGACCAGTACGCGGTGATCGTCTTCGGCGGCGACCCTGCGCTGATCCGCCGGCTCGACGCGGCGATCGACGTCCAGCTCGTGGAGCCCGACGACCTCGCGAACGACGTGACCGACATCGCCGCGGCGATCCGCCACGCGCTGGCGTTGTTCCCCGACGACCGTCGCAAGCGCCTGGTGCTGCTCACCGACGGCAACCAGAATCGCGGCGATGTCGTCGCCGACCTGCGGCTCGCGCGCCACTACGGCGTGACCGTCGACGTCGTGGAGATCCGCACCGAGGATCGCCGGCAGGACGTGCGCATCGAACGGCTCGACCAGCCCGGCGAGGTCAAGATGGGCCAGCGCTTCGAGCCGAGGCTCGTGATCTGGTCGACCAGCGAGTGCGAGGCGAAGCTGACCGTGCGCGTCAACGGCGTGCCCGAGAGCATGTCGCCGGCCGATGCCGAAAGGCTCCGCGCGCTCGAGTCGCGCCGCAACGAGTTGCTCTCCACCCTGCCGATCAGCGAGGAGGCGCTGTCGATCATCGAGGGCAAGATCGCCGAGTTGCGCGAGCGCTCGCCTCCGCCGACGATCTGGCTCAAGCCCGGCCGCAACTACCCGGTGCTGCCCGCCCGCCGCTACGACCGTCCCGGCTTCTACGAGATGCAGGTCGAGATCGAGGTCCCGCCGGGCGTCGACAACGTGCCGCAGAACAACATCGGCTCGGCCTACACCGTGGTGCGCGGCCGGCGCCGCATCCTCTACGTGCATGGCGATTCGCTCGACAAGAACGAGACGTTCCTGAGTGAGCTCGATAACGTGTTCAGCCTGGACGCGACCGGCGGCATGGCCCCGCCGGTGGTGGACGTCGTCGATGCCGGCCGCATGCCGCGCGAGCTGGCCGAGTGGCGCATGTACGACTGCGTGGTGCTGAGCAACGTGCCGGCCGAGTACTGGAAGGAAGACCAGCAGCGCAAGCTCGTCGCCGCGATCCACCGCTTCGGCACCGGTCTCGTCGTGCTCGGCGGCAACAAGAGCTACGGCGCGGGCGGCTACCGCGACCAGCCGATCGTCGATGCGCTGCCGGTGCGGATGGAGGTCGAGGAGCACGAGGCGAAGCTGTCGGGCGCGCTGGTGATCATCCTGCACACCTGCGAATTCGAGGACTGGAACGCGCACACCAAGGCGATGTGCCAGGCCGCACTCGACGCGCTGTCGGACTACGACCAGCTGGGCGTCGTGCTCTACGACTACCAGGCGAACAACGGCGCCTCGTGGCTGTTCCCGCTCAAGCTGATCAACGGCCAGCGCGACACCATGAAGCGGCTGATCGCCACCGCGTCGCCGGGCGACATGCCGACCTTCGCACCTGCCTTTGGCGCGGCCTACACCGCCTTGCAGAAGGCCACCGCCAACAGCAAGCACTGCATCGTGATCTCCGACGGCGACCCGTCGCAGCCGTCGCTCAACCTCGTGTCGGGTGCGTACAAGACGTTCGGCATCACCACCGCGTCGGTCATCGTCCAGCCGCACGGCGGCATCGGCAGCCAGGACGTGCAGACGATGAAGTCGATCGCGGTCAACGGCGGACCGTCCAGCGACTGGGCTGACCGGTTCTACGAGATCCAGAGCAACGCCAACCTCTCGATGCTGCCGCAGATCTTCACGCGCGAGGCCGTGCGGATCCGCACCAGCCTGCTGCACAACGGCACCTTCCGGCCGATCATCACCAACCAGGCCGAGTTCCTGCGGGGCGCGGCCGGCATGCCTCCGCTCGGCGGGTACGTCGGCGTGACCGTCAAGCCCAACGCCCAGCAGGCGCTGCGCGTGGTGCAGATGAAGGAAGGCGACGACGGCAGCGCCAACGCCGAGAGCCATCCGCTGCTGGCCTACAACCAGCATGGCCTCGGCCGTGTGTTGTGCTTCATGTCGGACGTACTCAACCCCGGCTGGTGCGCCAACTGGGCCGGTCAGGGCTGGCCCGGCTACCGGCGCTTCTGGGGCGACGTGATCAACTGGACCGCGCGCCAGGCGCGCGCCGATGACGACCGCGTGACTATCCGCAGCGAGCTCGTGGATGGCCGCGGCCACGTCGTGATCGACGCGATCGACAACGGCACGCCGCTGATGTTCTCCGAGGCCAATCTGGTGGTCGTTGATCCGCGCCAGAAGGCCCACCCCGTACGCCTGCGCCTGATCGAGCCGGGCCGCTACGAGGGCTGGTTCGACGCGCCCAATCGCGGCTCGTGGCAGATCAACCTGATCGGCCACATCGTCGGCGACGAGGAGGGCATTCCGGTCATGCTGACCGGCGGCGTGAGCGTGCCCTACGCGCGAGAGTTCCGCGACCTCGATGCCAACAGCGGTCTGCTCGCGACCATCGCCACCTACACCGGCGGCAAGTATGTCCGCGGGCAGCTCGTGCCCACCGGTGAGCTCGGCGGCGCCGTGGAGGCCCGTCCGGAGCGCATCCTGCGCAACGACGTGCTGGTCAATCCGCAGAACTTCAGCGAGACGATCCGCGACGCCTACAACAAGCCGATCGCTTACGATCCGTTCGTGCGCGACCTGCCGGTGACGCATTCGTTCACGCCGATCTGGGTGCCATTCGCGATTGCCGCCGTGTTCCTGCTGTTTGCCGACGTGTTCTTCCGCAAGGTGTTCGTCAGCTGGACGCAACTCAACGAGACCCTGGCCCCTGCGTTTGCCGGCATTCCGCTGGCCGGCTACCTGTTTGTCGCGCGCAGCGACGTGCCGCTCGAGGAGATGGAACGCCTGCGCTCGGTGAAGGCGCTGATCGCGCAGCGGCAGCAGAGCGAGCGCGACCGTCGTGCGCGCGATGCCGGCGACGTGCTGGCCACGATGCAGGAATCCGGCGCGCTGCCCGCGCCGCGCGCCGTGAAGGTGGAGGACGAGAAGGCGGCGCAGGCCAGGCGCAAGGCCGACGAGCGGTCAGGCGAGCAGGAGCCAGCGCAGGATCGCGACTTCCTCAAGAAGCTCAAGGAGAAGTCGCGCGATGCCGTGTCGCGTGCGAGCGCGAGTGATGCCGGGCCGGACCTGACCCGCAAGCCGGCGGCCCCGGCGGAAGGTGGTGCGGACCGTGCCGGTGGTTCGCAGCCGAAGGCCGGTGGCGGTGGTCTGTTTGATCGCCTGAAGGACGCCAAGCGCGGCGCAATGGATGACCGCGACGACGGCAAGAAGCGCCACTGACAGGAGCTCCGCCCGCTGTACGCCGCCAGCGACGCCGCCTGTGCGGCCGCCGATTCCGCTTCGGTGCGTGCCGGTGTACGCTTCACCCATTACCCTGAACAGCGAACTGCCCGGCATTCTTTCTCGCTGCCGCCATGCCATCGACCCTCCAGGCATTGCGACGGGAGTACGGCCGCACATCCCAGCAGTTCGCTCGCTTCCTTTCGCCGCGCCTCGCGCCGTTCGATCGGCTTGACGATCACCTGCGGGGGCCGCTGTTCCAGCCGCATCGCGCTGCGCGGCCGGTCGAATACCTGATGCAGCGGCAACTCGCCCGGCACCCGATGCTCGGCGAGATGCGCGACTTGCGCCATGCAGCACGCGCGCAGTTCGGCGACGACGCGGGCTTGCTGGCGCTCGCGCTGTGGGCGGCGGCGAGTGTTGCCGGCGAGCACACCGGAATGGCCACTGCGGCCGAACTGTGGGTGCTGGATCAGCTCGACGACACGGTGACGCGCGAGGACGTATGCAGGGTCGCGTCGGACGTGCTGCAGGAGCTGATCGGCCGGGAGCCGGAAGTCGCGCCGCGTCTGGCGCCACCGGCGATGTCGATGCTCAACCTGCTCGCCAGCGATCTCGTCGGACCGCCAACCGACGATCTGATGACGGCGGCCGTGTCCTGTCTGACGGCGCATGTGAAGTCGAACGCGTACGAGAGGGGCACAGCGGCCGTGCTGGCGATCGGCGCCCTCGCCTGGCGCGCCGTGGACGCCGATCTGATGAAGGCCGACGCCATGCGCGCGGCAATCGATCGCGAGCCCAGCCTGCTGAAGATTCTCGAGTCCGACCTGATCCTGGATGGCGCGCGGCTGAGTTGCGTCGTGCCGCCGGACGGTCGTGCCGCGCGTCTCGTCGCCAGCATCTGCACCGAGCGGCTCGCCGCGATGACCGACGCGTCGGGCCAGCACGGGCATGACGGGAAGATCAAGTCGATCTCGCTGTGGCCGGGTGCAGATGTGCTGATCGCGGCGCTGGGTCACCTGGACAAGGTGCGTCAGTTGTCGCGCAACGAGTTCCAGGAGACCCCGGCATCCAGCCTGTGGCACGTGCTGCGGCACACGCGGCCCGGGCCGATCGACGCGAGCACGCTGCTGCAGGTGACGAGCGAGCGCTCGCTGTTGCAGGCGGCCGTTGTGGCGCCGTGGCTCGCGCCGCACGTGGCCGCAGCGCTCGACGCGCCGGCCGTTGATTCGTTCGTGCGGTGGCTGCACGCGCACACGCTGTCGGCGATGGCCACCAACGACCGCGGCCAAGACTGTCCGCGCGTGCAACGGCAGATTGATGCGCTGGTGGCCGACCGCGGCGTGCTCACGGCCGCGCAACGCGACAGCGGGATCTTCGAGCGCGAGTGGTTGCTCGACGCGGCCGCGTCGCTCGGCGATACGCGATGTCGCACGTTGCTGCAGTTCGTTCCGCTCGCGTTCCGCCACCAGACGCAGCTTGCCGACGCGATCCGCGCGCTGCTCGGCCAGGCCGACGACGGCGAGGTGCGCAGCGGCGCGAGCACGCAGAACGCCCTGCAGGTCAAGCTGCTTGGCACGCTGCCGGGCGACGACCTGGCCGACCGGCTCCGCCTGCTCAGCGAGGCGGCTGCGAGCGGGCCGCAGGCCAACTCCACGCGACGTGCCACCACCCGCCGCACCGCGATGATCGGAGCGGCCAACCTCGCGCTGCGCGACGGCAGCGGCGACGCGCAGTTGCTCGCGTGGAAGCTCGGCGTGGATGACTGGCCCGCCGCGAACCCGCGCACGCCGCGGATGGTTGATCGCTACGAGTGCGACCTCGTGCTCGACGAGCACGGCCTGCCGGCGATCGAAGTCTCGCGCCCCGACGCGACGAAGGCTGGCAAACCGCTGAAATCGGTGCCGCGCGAGCTGGCCGCGATGGAGCCGTTCCTGGATCTGCGACACACCGTGCGCGACCTCGCGCAGCCGGTCGAGGCGCTGACTACCACGCTCGAGACCCGCCTGCTCACCGGCGACGCGCTGCGGGCGGGCGTGTTGCGCCGGCTGCTCGATCACCCGTTGCTGGCGCAGATGCTCGGCAGCTGCGTGTTCAGTGCCAACGACGACGAAAGCGTGCATGGCCTGCCGGAGCGCGCGGGCGAGCAACTTGCGTTGCGCGGCCACGACGGCGCACTGCACGAGGTGCCCGACGACGACACGGCCGTGCGGCTTGCGCATCCACTGGTGCTGCGTCGCGACGGCGTGCTCGCTGCGTGGCAAGACCGCGCAATCCTGCACGGCCTGCATCAACCGTTCGCGCAACTGTTCCGCGCGATCGATCGCGACCCGTCGGCCGCGGTCGTGGCCGGCCACCAGGTGCGTGTCGTGCCCACGGTCGAGCGCCTGCTCGCGCTCGGCTGGTCGGCGTCGGCCGGGCAGATGCCGCGGCGCGTGTTTGCCACCAGCGGTCACGCCGTGCGCTGGCCGCTCGGCAACGCGGCAGCCGATCTGTTCGCGCGCGCCGACGTGGAGACCGGCGAGTTGGAGTTCACCCCGGGCGATCGGCGCGGGGACAACATTCCGCCGCGCGTGCTGGCCGAAGCGGTGCGTGACGCGCACGAGGCGATCGCGGCCGGTTGTAGCAACGGCTGGCCGTTCCCGGTGATTGATGCGCGACTCGACATCGTGCGCCGCGTGGCCACGCTGCACCCGGCGTTCCGGTTCGCGGCCGGCCGCGTGGAGCCGACGTTCACCCGCGAGCGACTGCAACTCGCGGTGACCCTCCACGTCGCAGCCGGCAAGAAAAAGCTGAAGCGCGCGCGCATCGCCAACCTGTGGATCGACCTGCGCACCGGCGACGTCTTCCTGCCGGGCGACGACAAACCGATCGACGTGCCGGCCGGGTCGCGCCCGGTGCCGCGCGTGTGGCCGCATCCTCCGGAGGAGTCGTTGCGCCGCGTGATCCGCTCGCTGTGGAGTCTGCTGCACGGCATCGACCGTGCGCGCAGGCCGTTGATCGCGCTGCTGTTGCCGGCCAGTCAGGAAGCCTGATCGACGGACGGTTGCACGCCTTCGCCGTCAGCGCCGATCGCTGCGGTGTCGTGTTGGTGCCCCACCAGGTGTGTGGACAGCCGAGAAGTGCGGCGGTCCGCTTGGTCACTCTGCAACCGGCTTCGCAAGCGGCGGCATCGGGTCGCGACGCAACTCGCGGCGCAACCACAAGGCGCCGAGAGCCACCGCCGCGCCGGACGCCAACGGCATCGCCCACCAGAACGTGTAGATGCCGGTCGGTGCGAACACGATGAACAGCGGGATCGACAGCGCGAACAGGCGCAGCACCTGCAGCGAGAAGTACGGCCAGCCACGGCCGCGACCATTGAACGTCGAGCCGATCGTCATGGCCGCGGCCAACAACGGCAGTTCCACGGCGATCACCCGGATGTACACGGTCGCGATGTCGGCCACCGTAGCCGACGTGTCGGGGTCACCACCGGCCAACGCCGCGGCCATCCACGGCGCGCCGATCAGGTAGAGCAGCGAGAACACGCTGATGATGCCGGTGGTCCAGATCAGGCACCACTTCATGGCCTCGCGCTCGCGATCGAACCGGCCGGCACCGTGGTTCTGGCCGACGATGGTCGTCAGCGCAATCGCCACGCCGTGCACCGGCAGCCAGGCGAGTTGCTCGAAGCGGAAGCCGATGGTGAACGCCGCCTGCGCCGCGGGGCCGCCGCCGGCGACGTGGTGGCCGACGAAGATCTGGACGATCAGCATGTAGCCGGCGCCGAGGATCGTGCCGATGCTGGTCGGAATGCCGACGCGCAGGATGTCCTTGAGGAGCGCGCTGTCGGGCCGCAGGCGGGTGAAGATGGCGCGGCCGAGTGCGTTGCGCTTGCCGAGCAGGAACCAGACGATCAACAGCGCGCTGGCCCAGCGCGCGATGACGGTGGCGGCCGCGGCGCCGCGCACGCCCATCGCCGGGATCGGGCCGAGGCCGAAGATCAGGATCGGATCGAGGATGATGTTGAGCACGATCGCGGCCAGCATGGCGAGCATCGGGCCGATCATGTCGCCGACGCCGCGCAGGATGCCGCCCATGATCATCGGCACGAACCAGCCGACGCAGCCGATCAGCACGTACTCGCCGTACACGATCGACGCGTCGATGATCGCGTCGTTCGCGCCGATCATCGTCATCATCGGCTTGACGATCGCACCGAGCAGCATGAACGCGGCGGTGAGGCCGAGCGTGAGCAGCACGATCTGGGCGCCGGCGCGTTGTGCGCCCGCGGTGTCGTTGGCGCCAAGCCGCCGCGCGACGGTGCTGGCCGCGCCCTGGCCGATGCCGCTGCCGATCGCGATCAGTACGAGCTGGATGGCGAACGCATTGCCGATGCCGGCCACGCCATCAGCGCCGGCGTCACCGGGCAACATCGAGACGAACCAGGTGTCGACAAGATTGAAGAGCGTGCCGATGAAAAAGCTGATCAGCAGCGGCAGGCCCATGAAGATCACGAGCCGCTTCGGCGGATCGTTGAGTATCCGCTCGCGCCGTTCCGATGCGGTGCGCGGTCGGCGGCGGCGTGCGGCCGGCGGCGGAGCAGGTACCTCGGGTGTGGGTGCGGCGGCTGGCGTGCTGTCGGTCGTGGCGGTCACCGCGGGTCGTGGTCGTGGCGGGTCTGGCGAGGGCGCGGAGTATAGAACTCTCAGCCGTGTTCCAGCAGTCGTTGCAGCTGGATCTTCAGATCGAGCAGCGTGCGGAAGCGCATGCTCGGCCGCTTGGCCCACGCCTTGTCGAGCACCGCGGCGAGCTTTGCCGGGCAGCTGTCGGGCAGCGCCGGCCGCGCGTTGAGCACCTTGCTGACCACCTCTTGCGCCTTGTCGCCTTCGTACGGCGGCATGCCGGAGAGCGCGTGGGCGAGCAACAGCGCAACGACGTACATGTCCGAACGCTCGGTGTACTCGCCATGGTCGAGGAACTCCGGCGGCGTCCAGGCCAGCGCGGCATCGGGCGTGCCTTCGCGCGACAGCGTCTCGCGCACGAACATCAGTCCGGCGAGCTTCAGCTTGTCGGCGTCCGGGTTCTCGCCCTCGCGGAACCACACCGCGTCGGGCATCAATTGTTGATGCAGATTGAACTGGTGCAGGCGGTGCACAGCCTCGCAGAGCCTCACGCCAATGCGCAGCACGATCTCGCGGGTCAGGGGCCCGGCCGCGAGCAGCTGGCCGAGCGTCTTGCCGGTGTAGGCCTCGTGCGCCATGAAGATGTGCCGCGTGCCGTCCGGCAGTTCGTAGCTGCGCACGTCGTAGATGCGCGGCACCCACGGCTGCAGCTGGCGGTCGTCTTCAATGTGGGCCTGCAACGCCTGCGTGCGCTGCAGCGTCTCTTCCGACGTGCGGAAGTGCGCGCTGACCGGCCCCTTGAACGTCCGGCACTCGACGTCCACGCGGTAGCCTTCGCGGCTCTCGCACTGGTGCCGGCTGCGGCCGCTGAGGCCCTCCTGCAGCACGGTGACGTACGTGAGGTCGGGGTACGCCCGCTGGAACAGCTCGGCCCACTGCGTGATGCTGGCGCGATCGACGCGGAACCGGCTGGTGCCGATCTGCACCACGTCGCCGATCTTCAGCTCGGCATCGCGCACGCCCGCATCCGGCTTGAGCACGTCGGTGTTGATGAACAGCGGGTTGCGCACATTGTCGTGCGCGACCTTGATGCGCAGACCGCCGTTCTCGCGGACGATCACGGCGTTGGGATGCGAGACCAGCCGGTCCTTCAGGTACAGGCACGGCGTGCCTTCGAACTCGCCGACGCTGGCGTTGGTGGTGGCGTCGTTCACTCGCGGGAATCGCGAGATGTAGAAGCTCGGGCTGAGGACGAGGTCCACCGTGACGCCGTCCGCCATCGAGGTGACCGGTCCCTCGAGCGGAATCAGCAGCAGCCGGAATGGTGCAGTGCGCCGTGTGGTGTGCATCGTGCCGGCCGGGTGGGCCGCCGCGGGTTGCGCTGGGTTGACTGTAGTGTGCCGGGCGAGGTTTGACCAGCGATCAGCGGCGACGCCGCGCCGGACCGCGGGTGTAGCCCACACGTGACACGGCCCGCAGTCGATTGCTCGACCACGGGCCGCGTCTGCTCACCACCAGTCACTCACCGCCGATCATCGCGGAAGGTAGTAGCGGTCCACGGTGCCGCCGTCGGCCGTCTCGACCATCACGCCGTCACCCACGACGCGGCGCAGGTCGTCGGCCGATGCGATGCGCACACCGTCGCAACCGAGCACGCGCACGCCCGCCCGCAGACCGGCCAGCGCCGCGTCCGAACCGGGGATCACTCGGTCGATCCAGACGGTGCCGTCGGGCAGGACCATCAGCTCGACGCCCCAGGCGGCCAGGCGCGGACCGGCCATCACGGCCGCGGGCGCAACATCGCCGGTGTTGGTCATGCCGTCCGCGTGCTCCTGCGGCTGCTGCACGGTCACCGGGTTGCCGTTGCTGACGCGGGCCGAGTAGTCCACCGCGACGAATGCCGTGAACTTGCTGAGCAGATGGAAGTCGAGCGCGATCTGCTTGATCTCTCCCTGCATTGTCGAGCGGTCATACTGCGAACAGCTGAGGCACGCGTCGCTCAGTTCCTCGATGCGGTGCCGCGCCCAGACCGACGCCAGCGCCGGGTTGCCGACGTTGCCGCCGGGCAGCGAGACGGGCACCTTGATCTCGACCATCTCGCCGTAGCCGCGACGCGCCTTGATCGTGAGCTCGCCGATGCCCGCCGTGGTGTAGCGGCCGTAGAGGATCAGCGGCTGGCCGGCCCAGAGGTCGCCGAGCTGGCTCGGGTAGAGTTGCTCGACCTGCAGGTTGCCCCAGTCGAGCGAGAAGTCCCACAGCACCGGCGCGTCAATGTAGCGGAAGAACGTCTCGGCCGGCGCATTGGCTGACTCGTTGACGCCGATGAACAGCGAGCGGCCGAGGCCATTGCTCGCGATGCGCTCGATCAGCGCGCGGTTGGGCGAACTGCCGACGCCGACGGCGAAGTAACGCGTGCGTGCGTCGCAGCGCTGCGCGGCCTGCACGCTGTCGATGATCGCGTCATCGTTGTTGACGAGGCCGTCGGTGAGGAACGTGACCACCCGCATCCGGCCACGGTCGCGCGGCATCGTGGAGAGCTGGCGCAGCGACGACAGGAACTCGGTGCCACCCGCGCCGGTGAGCCGGCTGACGTAGTTCCACGCAAGCTGCACGTTCATGTCCGTCGGCTCGACCGATTCGCGGAACAGCGTCTGCGACGAGCCGGCGAACGTGATGATGTTGAACGTGTCGCCCTTGCGCAGGCCGCCGAGGGCCTTCCACATCAGCGCCTGGCACTGGTCCATCGGCTTGCCATTCATCGAGCCGCTGTTGTCGACCACGAACACCAGCTCGCGCGGCACGATCTGCTCGGGCGTGGGCGTGTGCGGCGGCTGGACCATCAGGGCGAAGAACCCGCCCTGCTTCTCGTTGTGGTGAGCGACCATGCCGTACGCCGGCAGAGCACCCGCCACGCGATAGCGCAGCACGAAGTCCTTGTTCGGCAGCGTGTCGGCCGGGTGCAGCTGGATGCGCATCTCCTTCGGGCTGACGCGCTGCGCCATGATGGCGTGGTTGACCGACTCGATCTTCTCGATCGGCACGCCCGCATCGATCGTCAGCCGGATCGCGATGTCGCGACCACTGCGAGTGCCGGCCCACATCGTCGGCGGCGTGACGTGATCGGCGTCGGGCACGGCGCTGGTCGGGTAGCTCGTGCCGTAGCCGCTGTTCGGCTCCAGGTCCGGGGTCGGCGTGGGCGCCATGCCCTGGTTGTTGCTCGGCGTGTAGCGCGGCGCGACGACCATCGGGAACACGAACGTGTACTCGCCGTTGTCGTACTTCAGCGGCGCGAAGTAGCGGATCGACACGTCGAGCGTGCCGCCGGCCGGGATGTTCGCGACGTGCTGCGTGAACACGCTGGGCCGCTCCTGCGTCAGCAGGGCCGCGGTGTGGCCGTTGGCGCGCGCGTGGTTGTAGATGCGCTGCGCCTCGCGCCGCTCACGGATGAAGCCATGGATCTTGCGCTCGCCGATGATCAGGATGAACTCGTTGACGGCGGCGTTCTCGGGCAGCGGAAAGGCGTAGATCGCCTCCATCGCCTCGGTCAGCTCGTTGCGGTAGCTCTGGCGGACCTCGACGCTCGAGATCATGCCGCTGACCGCGGCGTTGACGGCGGTGTGCGTCAGCGGGAAGACGCCGAGCACGCCGGTGCCGCCGCGCCAGTACATCTGGCCCTGCGTGACCGGCCGGCCGTTCCAGCAATCGCGGCCGTACGCGTCCTTCGTCCAGCGGTCGGTGTAGCGCGGGGCGCGCGGCGTGCGCGGGTTGTCCCACGTGCCGTCGCCTTCGTCGGAGTCCTGCAGGCCGTCGCGATCCTGCGTCGCCGGCACGCGCGTACCCACCTTCTCGTAGCGGTAGTACGTCTCGAGCGTCAGCGCGTTGATCGCCGTGGCGTACACGCGGCCGTTGGCAAACGCGGCGCCGGTGCTGCTGCTGTCCCACGAGCCGTAGGCGCGGTGATGGACGTCGGCCGGCTTGATGCGCTGCGTATTGATCAACGCGTCGCCGATCGGCGTCTCCCACGTCTTCCACCAGGTATCGCCCATCTGGAACAGCGCGAGCGTGGTGAAGAGCAGGAACTGCAGGTCGCGCGTCGGCGCGTCGCCGATCACCGGCAGCACGTCGGGCCTGGTCAGTCGCTTCGCCAGGTCGCGCATCGTGGGGTCGTTACGAAGAGCCGCGTCCTGGCTGACGAACATGCGCACCATGATGCTCATCGCGTCGGTGGTCTCGCCGCGCGCGACGCTGGTCTCATGCTTCTTCGTGTTCCAGGTCTTCGCGTCCCCGTCGACTTTGCCGGTGACGTCGGACAGGTGCGTGATCGCGCCGTCCCAACAATGCTGAGGCACATCCAGGTCGGCGATGCGGGCCGACTTCAGCGCGAGCGCATTCCAGCCGGTGATGATCGTGTTGGATGGCAGCACCTTGATGCCGTCGCCCCAGCCGAGGTAGCCGCGCGCGTCGTCGTGGTTCTGGCAGCTGGCGATGAAGTCCACGCCCTTCTGCGCGGGGCCCTTCAGCATGTTGGCGCCGGTCATGCCGTACGCCTCGGCCATCGCCATCGTGCCGATCGCGTGGCCGTAGACGAACAGCGGGTCGTGGCGGTTCGTCGTGTCGAACGCACCGTCGTTGTCCTGCACCGCCTTGAGGTAGCGCAGCGCCAGCTTCACCGGCGTGGCGAACTCGCCTTCGGTGTGCGTGTAGCCGGCACCGAGGAACGCCAGCAGCGCGAGGCCGGTGGTGGCCACGCGTTCGTGTCCCAGGCCGATGTCGAAGCTGCCGTCCTGGTTGCCGTACTCACCGGCCGTGCGGCCGTGGTTCGCGCCGGCCTTCGGGAAGTCGATCGGATCCCAGCTGCCGTCCGCCGCCTGGTGGTCGGCCAGCCAGCGCAGCGCGAGCAGCACATTCTGATCGCCACGATGGCCGCCACCCCCACGCGCCCGCCGGTAGACAAAGCCACCCGCGCCGCCCGGGCCGCCGCCTCCGCCGATGTTACTGCCAAGTCCGATCGAGCTGTTGAAGCCCTGGTTCGGGTACGGCGACTCGGCGTTGGACTGGTCGGGACTGGGGTTCGGCCGAAGATCCTGGTTGTACGGATCGTTGGTCGGGTCCTCGTTGTGGTCGTCGCCAGCGTCGAGGACGAACCGCGGATCATCATCGAAGCCCTGCATCGATGCCGCTGGCTGGTACACACCGGGTGCGGTCGCGGCCGGCGGAATCACGGTGCCGTCTGGCGAGATCACGACGACCTCGGCGCCCGCGGCGAAGAACGGATCGTCCCCGGCCACCTCGATCGGCCCGCTGGTCGGCTGGTCGCTGATCGCAGCGGCGGCTTGTGGCGCAGGTGGCGGTGCCGACGACTTGCGTCCACAGGCGGGTGCGGTCAGGCCGAGGGCAATAGCCAGCCCGGCCGCGATGGCAAATCGCGGTGCAACAAGACGCATGTCTCCGACTCCGTTGTTGGATTGTGTGGCGCTCGGAACTGACCGGCCGCACCAGCAGGCGCCGGGCCCTCCGCCGACTGCACAAACGGAGCACGCGTCAATTGGTTCATGCCCACGGCGTGAGTTTGTCGCATCCGCGTGAAAGGAGTCGGTCGCGAATGTGTCGCTCTCCCGCC
Source organism: Planctomycetota bacterium (assembly GCA_050249295.1). Taxonomy (GTDB): domain Bacteria; phylum Planctomycetota; class UBA8742; order SKZP01; family SKZP01; genus JBFWQT01. The sequence goes on along the minus strand of JBFWQT010000001.1, from coordinate 21,836 downwards.
GAACCGCCCTGGCGCGCTGCGCTGATCACAACCCGGCACCCGTTCCGCTCGTTTCAATCAGGAATGAACCGTTGGGCCGTGCCGTTGCTCAACCAGTAGTGCATCCCGGCCGCCGACTCGCCGACTCGCCGACTCGATGGTCCGACACGATTATCAGGCGCGAAGCCGCAACCCGGCCGGATTCACCAGACGATTTGCCTGACCTGTCGGCCCGGCAAGTACTTGCAGACAGCAGCTCGCCTTGCAACTGGCTCGTCGGTTCCGTTAGCATCAATTGTCGAATGGCTGTCGCGGAGAGCACGATGGCGGACTTCCAGTATCACCTCTACGCACCCGGCCCCGGCGGCCTCGCCCCGGAGTTCGAGGGCGCGCTGCTCGGCCGTGACGTGCTGGCCCGCAACCGCGCGACCGGCCAGGCGGTGATTCTCAAGGCCTTCCGCCGGCCGTGGCAGAGCGTGCTGAGCGAAGACCACAAGGACATCTGGCGCCAGACGCGCCACCCCGCGCTGGTCAGCTTCCTGCGCACCGAGCCGAGCCTGGCCGAGGGCACGCTCTACGCCTACCACGCCTACCAGTTCGAGACGCTGGCCGACGCCGCGCCCGCGATCCGCGACGCGGTCAACTACTCGCCGCGCATCTACGTCGGGCACTTTGCGAAGGCTGCCGAGGCGCTGCACACGCTGGCGCAGATGGGCGTGCACCACGGCGCGATCAACCCCGAGTCGGTCGTCGTCACCCGCGTGGACGGCCGCGTGCGGATCAAGGATTTCGGCCTGCAGATCCGCCTGGCCGAGGACGTGGACCGCTCGCTGGGCTGGCTGCGCGGCTGCTTCCCGTACATCGCGCCCGAGGTCTTCGACGCGCTCGTGCAGGGCGAGGACGTCCCGCAGACCGTGGCCGCCGACGTCTACTCGTTTGGTGCGGTGCTGCACGACTTCTTCTTCGCCGCACCGGTGCTCGACAGCAAGGATGCCGAGCCGCGTGAGCTGATCGTCAAGGTGCTGGCCGGCGAGATCGACCTGCTCGACAACTGGTCCGAGCTGCCGCTGCTCACCGCGATCATCCACCGCTGCCTGCATCCCGACCCGTCGCGCCGCTACCAGTCGTTCGGCTCGCTCGCGGCCGACCTCGCCTACGCGGCTGACCTGCGGCTGCAGTTCGTCGGCGAGGACGCCTTCGGCCTGCGATTCACCGACGCCCGGCAAGGCGAAGTGCGCGTGCTCTCCGAGTGCCTGACGCTGGCCGCGCAGCCCCACGGCGTGACCGACCAGCTGGGCTTCTACCTCCCGCCCGACTGGCGCGTGGACGGCGGCACCCGCACCGTGCTGCGCACCGACCTGGCCGGCCTGGAGCCGCTCGGTGGCATGAACCTGCCGCTCAACGTGCTGGAGTTCCACTTCCTGCAGGCGATGAGCGACCTCTCGCGGCAGGACGCCGCCGGCGCGTTCGTCTCGCACCTCGCGCTGCTCTGGATTGATCCGGCCGAGGCCCGCATGTTCCACCTCTACCCCGGCCTGCGCCCGCGCGCCGGGCAGGAGGCGGCGTTCCGCGAGTGGCTGGAGACGCTGGCCAGCAGCGGCATGTGCGCGATTCTCGCGCCCGAGGTGCAGCAGCACGCGGCCGCGCTCGAGCAGCAGATGCCGGTCGCGTCGTTCGACGAGATCGACGAGGAGTCGGCCCGCCGCAGCGCGCTCTACGCCGGCGGCCGCCTGTTCTACACCTTGATGACGGCCGACATGCCGGAGTACGAGCCGCAGGGTGCGCTCGAGCCGCTGGCGTCGGCCTTCTACAAGAACCCCGAGGTGTCGGTGCAGATGTCGGAGTTGCTGGCCGGTTGCGTCGAGCCCGATCCGGGTTCGCGCACCGACTCTGCGGCGTCCGTCGTTGCCGACTACCAGGCCCGCTCGGCCCGGCTGCGCAAGCCCGAGCCGGCTGAACAGAGTTGAAGGAGTGATCGCAGAACAAGAGCCGCGACCGTCAGGGAGCGGATGTAAGCCGGGTGGTTCGCGTTGCACATCCGCTCCCTTACGGTCGCGGCTCTTGTTCTTCGACCTCGGAACGCAGTGATGAATTCGGGAGTGGTCGGTTCGGTCCGGCCCGCTCCCTCACGGTCGCGGCTCGGACGAGTCGCCAGGAGCACGCAGATGAACCGGTCGTCTTCTCGCCCGTCGCCCTTCAAGCGCAGCCTCACGGCCCTGGTGCCGGTCCCGCCGCAAGCTGCCAGCGGTGCGAATCCGCCGGCCGCCGCCGCCGCCGCCGCCGAAAGTGCTGACGCGGCAGTTGCTCCCGTGCCGATGACGCACGCCGCGCCCGCGCACCAGACCCGCAGCGTCGTTCCGGTGCTCGCCGGCGAGCGCGTCTCCGCGCGTCGCCCGCTGCCCGGCGGTCCGCTCACCTTCCAGCCGCTGCAGGACGACACCATGCAGCGCGGCAAAAAGTTCTTCGGCCTGCATCGCGGCCTGTTCACCGCTCCCGGCCGCTCGGCCGCGCACCTGCTGCGCACCACCTACAAGCCAGTGCTGATCGTCGCCGCGGTCGCGCTGCTCGTCTGGGGCGGCATCGCCGGCTGGCAGGCGCTGCAGAACCACTGGAGCAGCGAGGCCTTCGCGCGCGCCGAAGCGCGTGACGCCGCGATCAAGGACGGCACCTGGGAAAAACTCTCCGACTTCGCGCGCACGTACGGCAAGGACGTCGTCGCCTCCGACGGCACGATCACGAAGGCGATGGCCGCCGCGTGGAACACCCGCGTGGACAAGGCCGTCAGCGACGCCGAGGTGGCGATGAAGAGCGGCGACTCCGAGGCGATCACGCGGCTCGGCCAGCAGCTCGACACGCTGCGCAACGACTGGGCGACGCTGACCGGCGCGGCCGTGCCCGACGACATGGAGAGCCACGTCTCGGCGCAGATGGCGCTGCTGCAGAAGGAGGCGCTGGCCAGCCTGCAGTCCGGCGTGCGCATTGCCGCGATGGACGCCGAGAGCACGATCAATGGTGGCGACGTGCGCAGCGGGCTCGACGCGTGGAAGCGCGCTCGCGAGAGCTACGTGGAGACCGCCCGCGCCCTGCGCCTGCCGGCCGACAAGCGCCCCGCACTGGATGACACGATCCGCCAGGCGGGCGTGGGCGTCGTGCGCGCGACGCAGCGCGCACTGCAGGCGAAGCTGCGCGCCGAAGCCGATGGCGCGCTGATCGCCGTCGAGCAGAACCCGGCGGCGCTGACCAGCTTCGCCTCGCTGCGCAAGTCGCTGATCGACGAAGCGCGTGAGTACGGCCTCTCCGAACAGGACCTGATGGACCTCGGCCGTGACGGTGACCGCTACACCGAGGAGATCTCGCGCAAGGTGCAGGTGCGCTTCGACCAGCAGTTGCAGGCCGCCGGCGCGCAGGCCACGCAGGATCTGGCGACCGAGGGCATGCCGCGTCGCACCGCGATCGAGGCCTGGCGCGGCACCGCCGACAAGCTCATCTCCGACGCAACGGCCGTGGGCCTCGCGCCGCAGAGCCTCGGCCGTCTGATGGACCAGCGCATGGAGACCGAAGCCGGGCTGCTGCAGCGCGTGCTCAAGGATTCGCAGTCGGCCAGCGTGCAGGACCTGAAGGAACTGCGCCCGCTGTTCGACGGCCACAAGCAGATGCAGGGCGAGATCGACCGCCTGATCCAGTCGGCGCTGATCCAGCAGGGCAACTACGAGGGGGCCGAGGAGTTCGCCACCGGCGCCGGTCGCGTCGTCTCGCTGTTCGGCGCCGCGATGCACCAGTACTGGGTCGAGCATTCGCCCACCGGTGCCGGCAAGAAGCTCACGTCGCTGCTCGGCGACGAGGATCTGAACACGATCCGTGCCCAGCCCGAGTTGAAGAACCTGCTCGCCATCGCGCAGGCCTGGCAGCAGGTGATCGCCGCCGTCGGCCGCGACCGCAAGACGGTTGCCGAGTCGCTGACCAGCGTGTCGCGCATCACGCCTGACCGCGGCAGCGCGACGTGGGCCCTCGAAGCGTTCAGCATCGCGTGGTTCCAGATGTTGCGCGACGATTTTTCCGCGGCTGCGCTGTTGCTGCAACAGCTGCCCGGGAAGCTGCCCGAGGGCTACCCGCTCGACTACATCTCGTCGGTGGCGAACGTCCGCGCCGGCCGCAGCGAAGTCACGCCGCAGATGCTCGCGCCGCGCGAGTCGATCAGCGATGCGGACCGCAACAAGCTCTACCTGCTGCGCTACTACACGTCGGTCGAGGTCGGTCGCAATGCGTACGACGGCCTGGCGATGACCAAGCTCTCCGCGCTGATCGACAGCAACCAGCTGGTCACGCTGGCTCCGCAGATCAGCTACGAGGCCGGCATCAACTTCGACGCGAACGAGGCGATCTACACGTTCGGCGCGATCCGCTACTTCTACTACTACGAACGCCAGGCCGGCCTGAACCGCATGCGCGAGGCGAACGGCAGCATCTATGCGAAGGGCGCGGATGGCATGCGGCAATGGTTCGAGGCGGCGTTCACCAGAGATCAGAGTGACAACACGCGGCCGGAGGAACGGATGCGTCGTCTCCTTGCGCTGACCGACTACGCCAGGGGTGAAAACGTGTGGCCGCTGCGGCTCGTTCGCGCTCTCGCCTGGTACCAGCTGGCGTTCTTCCACAATCAGATGTCGGGTATCCAGCCGGCCAGTGCCGCATTCGAGTCGATCGCCGCGGAAAAGCCGGTACTGGCGGCGTATGCCAACACCAAGATCGGGCACCTGGCGATGCTCGGTGGCAACACGGCGGATGCGGCACGCGCGTTGGCGCTGGCCAGCCAGCAGACTCCGGGGTTCACCGAGACGATGCGCTGGAAGGCCGAGCTGGCGACCGGCGACGACCGTCTGGCACTGATGCGCAGAGCGGCGGATGGCAGTCCGTCGTGCCCCTACGCTCTGTATGCCCTTGCCGATGGTTTCGCCAACGGGCCCACCGACCAATACGCGGACGCGTACCGGACGTGGTGGAACACGAAGGCCGACGAGCTGGCGAAGCGCGAGTTCGAGCGTCCGCTCGATGGCAGCGCGCCGTCGCGCGAAAGCGGCCCGGATGGTGGCGGCAACGCTCCACCTCCCGCGCCCGAGAACAGCAGTTTCCACCGCGATGCGCAGGAGAGTGACGCGATCCGCTCGCTGGACAACGAACGACCGACGTGGGGCAACGACGCCGACCGGCCGTTGCGCCGCGAGTTGCTCTCGGATGTGCGCACCGTTACGCGTTGAGACCGCGTGGAGTTGGAAGGAGGCACCACATGAGCACACCGATCCGCAAGTCAGACGTCGTCTGGACATCCATCGCGATGTTGGCGGTTGCGATCGGCCTCAACCACGCGATCCCGGCCAGGGCCGATCAGCCCGTGGCGAAAGAGCCGGCGCGTGCAGAGGCCGTGCCTGCAGCCATTGTTCTGGTACCCGCCGACAAGTGTCTGCCGCCGAAACTGATGATCAAACCACCGCGCGATCACTCGTCCGAGCCCGCGCCGTGGCTCATGCCCATCTACGAGATTCCAACCCGGCCTTTGTCAGTAACCAGACCCTGCGATTCCGAGATCCGCCGACTGGAAGCCGAAGGACGACACCGGGAATGGTCGAAGCAGAACCCGGCTTCGAACACACATTGAACGACAGACCTGATTGTATCCCCGAGAAAGTGGCCGACACCATGTTCGCAACCCGCTCCCCTCGCACACTCCTGACTCTCGCGGCACTCGCGATGATCGCGGCCATGCTCGCGGTCGGCTGCGAGTCTACCGGCAACGGCGGCGACGGTGACGACAACGATCCGTCGTACAAGCCGAACAAGGCGATCTTCCGCGACCTGCAGGCGAAGCACGCGGCCGGCGGCGTCGAGCGCCTCGACGACGGCGGCATCAGCTGCGTCGGCCACGCCGCGAAGATCACCGACTTCACGCTCGCCAGTTCGCTCGCCGAGAACGACGCGACGACGCGCGCCTCGGGCTACGTCATCGAGGTGCGCCTGCGCGACCTCAAGCCCGAATGCGCCGCCTGGTACCAGACACAGATCGGCATGGTGAAGCTCGCGCTCAAGCGCGTGATGGAGCTCACCGAGAAGGCGTGGCACGAGACGATCGTCGGCAACCGCGACGGCGAGGATCTGATCGACTACGACCTCTACAGCCAGTGGCGCGTCACCGGCTACCAGCTCGACGAGACCGTCAAGTTCCTGATCGACCAGTGGAAGAAGTTCACGTCGTACCCGCAGCCGACCGACCTGATGATTCCGGTCGTGCTCTCCGACCTGCAGCGCTCGCTCGGCTACGACGAGAAGATGAGCCAGGTGCAGCGCGCGATGCAGACCGTGGTGGACGACCTGGAATACAAGGGCGAGGTGATGCCCCTGAGCACGGCCAACAGCGAGATGACGCAGGAGCAGATCGAGACGCGCAAGGCCGAGCTGATCGCGATGATTCCGGACGGCAACGACGTCGAAGTCAGCTTCACGTTCGACTACGTCAGCCCGCGCAAGCTCAAGTCGTTCGCCCTGAAGAGCACGCGCAACGAATGGCTCGATCCGATTGCCGCCAGCGGTGGCGCCGCATCGGGCGGCCGCTACAGCTACTCGATCGTCGTCCCGTCGCACTACATCAAGAAGGGCACCGCCGAGATTCCGGTGCGCATCGTGCAGGCCGACGGCCGCGACTTCGAGACGACGTACTCGCTGCGCGGCAAGGTCACGTACTCCAACACCAACATCGGCCTGATCCGCATCAAGGGCTTCGAGGGCTACCTCAACAACCTCACGAAGCGCATGAGCGAGACGATCCGCCTGCCCGGCAACGACGGCCGGCCGACGGTCAGCATCCAGTTCCACGAGCCCGAGATCACGCTGATCGGCCGCCCGCACAGCGGCATGGGCGGTGCCGGCCTGACCTTCGACTTCCAGATCGGCCTGTGGAAGCCCAACACCAAAGCCGTCTACTACCTGCCCGGCGACGCGATCGAAGGCCTCGCCGCGTTCACCTCGGCCGAGCAGGTCCGGCAGATGTCGTGGAACCTCTGCTGGCAGGAAGACAACTCCAGCGGCAAGTGGGGCAGCCTCGACGCGATCAAGGTCAAGGGCGGGCAGTCGCGCAAGGTGTATGTGCGCGTCGACTGGAACAACGGCAAGGACACCGACGTTCTGCTGTTCAACTTCGAGAACCGCAACGGCGACGAGCTGACGAAGCCGTTGACCCAGGCGGACACGCTGTTCTCGACCACGAAGCAGACGCCGCCCGGCACGCCGACCGACGACAAGACCAAGTGAGCGAACCGACATGAGCCACGACAAAGAACCCGGCCCCGGTCGCATCGAACCGACGCCGCCGCGCAACCCGCGGTCGGATCGCTCGGACGTGGATCTCGACCTGGATCTGCGCGTGCAACGCGAGGTGCCGGTGCCGGTCCGTCACGCCGTGCCCGCCGGGCCTTCAGCGCAGGAACTCGCCGAGCGTGAAGCGGCCGAGCGGGCGGCGAAGGCCGTGGCGCGAGCGAAGGAGATCGACCGCGAGGTCGGCCAGTTGCTCGACCGCCTCGACGGCGTGATCGGGCCGTCGCGGCGCATGGCGCTCTCCAACCTGCTGACCAGCGGCTCGCTGCGTGAGGCGCTCGCCGACCGCATGGACACGTCGGCCGACCACAGCAAGCTGCTCACCCCGGCTGACCTCGAATCGGCCGGCCGCGACCTGCGCGCGCAGCGCGATCACTACGACGACCGCATCTTCAAGTTCGGCATCGTCGGCTTCCAGAGCAGCGGCAAGAGCTACCTCATCTCGGCGCTGTTCGATCAGCTCAACTTCCTGCCGAGCCTCGACGAGGCCACCACGTCGGTCGTCACGCGCATCCGCTACCCGTTCAAGAACGAGAGCACCGATGTCATCACCGTGCTCTTCCACGACGAGCCCGGCAAGCGCGAGTTCATCGAGTTCCTCAACCGCATCAACGCCACCGAACGGCTGACCGATCCGATCCGCTACGTGGACCACCCGGGCGAAGCGCTGATCTCGGCCGACTACGCCGCCAAGGACTTCTTCCTCAAGTGCAACAACCCGCGGCGCGATCTGCCGAAGTACCGGCTGATCTCAGAGGTGCACATCCTCAAGGACTCGCCGTTCCTCACCGACTACACCGAGATCATCGACCTGCCGGGCCTCGGTGGCCCCTACGCGCTGCTCGATGACACCACGTTGAGCTACCTCGACGAGGTCGACGCGGTGCTGTTCATCTCGTCGGTGAACCACAACTGGGTAGCGAAGGACACCGAGATCTTCCGCGCGTTCGCCTCGCGGCCGAACGTCTTCCGCAAGGTGTTCTTCGTGCTCAGCAAGCTCGACATGCCGGGCTCCGAGCTCGAGAAGTCGATCCACACGTTCCACTCGCTGCTCGACGAATTTGTCGGCCCCGAACTGCCGCGCGACCGCGTGTTCTACTGCTCGGCGTGGATGGCGCTGCACAACCGCCTGCAGAACCGCGCGCAGATCGGCAACCTCGACAACATCCGCGGCTCGTTCGACAGCCAGGACCCGGCGTCGTTCTTCCGCATCCGCGACGAGTCGATGCACCGCAAACTGCGCCACACGTTCACGCCGCAGGACGGCGGCGTGAAGGTGCTGCGCGATGGCCTCTACAACTTCTTCTCCACGCACAAGCGGCTGCTGCAGCTCGACGAGGTGCTCGACGGCCTGACCGGCATGATCGGCCGCACCGGCGACAAGATGGACGGCATGCTCGACCTCATCGGGCACCCCGACCACGAGGACGCCGCGACGATCGACCGCGAGCTGCACTGGATCGAGCGCCGCCAGCAGCACATGCTGGAGGAAGCGCGCCAGGAGATGTCGTCGAAGCTCGCGAATGGCAACGGCAACGGGAATGGCAACGGCCATTCGGCCCGCGAGTCGCTGTTCAAGCCGTGGACGACCGACCGCATTGCCACACACATCAGTAACGCGCTGCCGCGGTTGCTGCGCCAGGCCGGCCTGCCCGAGTCGCCCGAGCGCCGTCGCGAACGTCGCGAGGCGGCCGTCGCGCTCGCGCCGATGCTTGGCCACGACCTGGCCACGGCGATCTGCGAAGACCGCGCGCCGGTGCTGGCCGAGCGCTTCGAGTCGTTGATGGCCGACCGTATCGAATCATGGGCCGCCGCGTTCCCCGATGGTGTGCGCAGTGCGCTGACCGGCCCGCTGGCCGGCTGGGGCCCCGGCGTGCATGCCGCGTTGCGCGCGATTCTCGGCCCGCGCCTGCTTGCCGCGTGCCGCCCGGCCGAGGGTGCCGCCGAGGAGATGGACCCGTTCATCCCCGAGTTCCGCCGCTTCACGGCCGACAGCGTGCGCAGCACGCTCGACCGCATGGAAGGCGAGTGGCCCGGCGCGCTCGTCGCCGCGTGGGACACCCTGCGCGTCGGCATGCACCAGGGCTTTGATCGCGACGTGCGCGACTTCTACCGCGAGCACCCCGATGCGCCGCGTCCGATGGTGGATTCGCCCGAGGCGCTGCTGCACAACCTGCAGCGCGTGGCCGCCGAGCTGGCCGCCTGCCTCGACACGGCCCGCAGCCTCGACAAGCGCGTCACTGCCACGCTCGACTCGCTGAAGTAGCGCTACCCGGACGCGGCTGCCGATCACGAAGACAGGATGAGGTGCCATTGGCTTGCCGCGCCGATTCGCCCTGGTCGCCACCATTGTAGGCACCAATCGCGTCGCGGCGCGCACCATCCTGCCATCCTGGTAGTGCCACGGCCGCGAGTGAGGCATCGGCCTGCCAGCCGTCACCGATGTTGCAGGCGACCGAACGCGTCCCACAACTGCATCACCTGCTTCCGGGTGGCCGGATCCTTCGCGCCACGCGCGAGCGTCATCAGTCGCCGCATGAGGTCCGCCACGCCATCGGAGCCAAGCACCAGCGCGGCGCGGTACACGGTGGGGCATCGGCTGATCGCCGGCATCGCGTCTTGCGAGTACAGGGCCGGAAGCAGCGCCACCAGTGTCTCCATCCCGGGTGAACGGGGCTGCGACCCGCTGCGAACCAGGCTGGTGGCCGGCGGTGGCTCGATCGCAAGGCGCAGCGTCTGCTGCAGCAGGTCGACATCGAAGTCCGGATCGGTCGCGTCCAATGCGAACCTGGCAACCGTGGTGCCGTCCGCTTCCAGCAGCGCAACGCCTGCCGTAGTGATCGTGACGGTCGTGCCCGGCACCACGCCGAAGCCCCATGCACGGGTCACGCTGCCGGTCTGGTCGATCAGGAAGGAGCCGCGCGAGCGAACGCGCCCGGCACAGCCCAGCTGCTCCATGGCACTCACGCCGGCCGACTTGCCGGCGGCAATCGCGATCAGCGCGAACTGCCGGCCGGAGTATCGCTCCGCCGCCTCGACGATGCGCGGCCACACCGTGCGGTCGCTGGCACGCGACGGGTTGATGAACACCAGCAGCACCTTCTTCCCGCGATAGTGGAGCAGGTCGTGCGCCGGCTCTCCGACGCGGATCGGATCGAGGCAGAACGTCGGGCCGCGCTGGCCCAACGGCGTGCGCAGGAAGTGGTCGATCGCCAGCCGCGCATCGCGCCCGGCCGGGCCGAGTGCCTGCAGCGACGCACGCGCAGCGGCTTGCGAGGCGCCGTCACCGTTGAGCCGGGCGGCCTCATAGTAGTAGTCGAGTCGGCGCGCGAGCAGTCGCATCGCGGGGGCGTCGCCCGCGTCCTCGTCGGCCGGGTACAGCCCGTCAATCACGGCGGCCGCGGTGTGCGCATCGGCCCACCTGGCGCGTGCCACAATCCACGTGGCGTAGCGCTCGAGGAGGCGGCGTCGCACGGCGCCACTCGATCGCCGCACACCCGCCATCATCGCTGCCCCGGCGGCCTCGTCGCCCGTCGTGACGCAGAGCGAAAGGGTCTGGTTGCTGTACAGCTGCACGATCCGTTCGAGCGGCAACGTCAGGTCACGCGTGACCAGTGACCTCGCGCCAGCTTCAGCTTCTGCCAGGAGCTTCGACATCTCGTGCCCGCGGGCCAGTACCGCGCGCCGCGCCAGCAGGTCCACCCGCAGCGCACACGTCAGCACCCGATGGCCGATCGCGAGAGAGTCCAGCACACACAGCGTTTCCAGGTCGGCGATCATCGACTTCAGCTCGTCGTCGCCCCGCGCCTCGTCCGAGAGGATCGCCAGCCGTTCACAGGCGGTCGCCGCTTCGGCCGGATGGGTCGCGTGGTTCTCGACCACCCACTCCACGAGTAGCCGCGAGACGTTGCGGGCGGCCGCGTGGTCGGCCTGCTCGCGCATGGTGAGCCACTGGTCCGAGATCCGGCGCCATGTCGTCGCCGCGTCCGCCGCCGGCTGGTCGGTGGCGGCATCCTGCGCCGCGCCGGACGCGGAGACCGTCGCGATCACCAGGCAGGTGATGAGGATCGGAACTCGCATGCAGTCTCCGTCGGTGCCGGCCCGGTGGTGGCGTGGTTCGCTCATCGTGCCCGCTGCGCCCGGCCGGCACAAGCACGACGGCGCTCACCAACTGGTGGCGCGCACAGCGGCCGACGCGTACCGTAGCGCCATACCGTCAGGCTGACCGCGGGCACTCATCACCCACCTCGTCGCGTGATCTGCAAGGTATTCGCCGCCGGGCTCAAGGGCGTGGATTCGTATCGGCTCGAGATCGAAGTCGATGCGGCCTACGGCCTGATGTCGATGCTGATCGTCGGCCTGCCGGACAAGGCGGTCAACGAGAGCCGCGAACGCGTGCAGTCGGCGATCCTCAACAGCGGCTACCAGTACCCGAACCGCAAGGTGACGGTGAATCTCGCGCCGGCCGACATCAAGAAGGACGGCACCGCCTGGGATCTGCCGATCGCGCTCGGCCTGCTCGCCGTGAACAGCCAGCTCGACCTTGACCGCCTGGCGAAGATCGCCGCCGTCGGCGAACTCGCGCTCGATGGTCGTGTACGGCCGGTGCGTGGTGCGCTGCCAATGGCGCTGGAGCTGCGGCGCCGCGGGCATCCGCGACTGCTGATGCCGGCCGAGAACGCCGAGGAAGCCGGCGTCGTCGAGGGCATCGACATCATCCCGATCACGCACCTGACCGACGCGGTTGGCGTGATCAACGGCACGCTCCACATCGAGCCGCACCGCATGGACGTGCACGCGTTCTTCGAGCGGCCGCCCGGCGTGACCGACCCGGTGGACTTCTCCGACGTGCGCGGCCAGGAGAGCGCCAAACGCGCGGCCGAGGTCGCCGCGGCCGGCGGGCATAACCTGTTGCTGCTGGGTGCACCGGGCGGCGGCAAGACGATGATCGCCAAGCGCATGCCGCAGATCTTGCCGACGCTGACGCTCGACGAGGCGCTGGAGACGACGCGCCTGCACAGCGTGGCCGGGCTGACCAGCAAGGATGTGCCGTTGATCACTGTGCGGCCGTTCCGCGCGCCGCACCACACCGTCAGCGATGCCGGGCTGATCGGCGGTGGCAGCATTCCGCAGCCCGGCGAAGTGTCCCTCGCGCATCACGGCGTGCTGTTCCTCGACGAGTTGCCGGAGTTCGCGCGGCGCACGCTCGAGGTGCTGCGCCAGCCGCTGGAGGATGGCTACGTGACGATCGGCCGCGCGAGCATGACCAGCACGTTCCCGGCCGAGTTCATGCTGGTGGCCTCGATGAACCCTTGCCCGTGCGGCTTCCGCGGCCATCCGAAGAAGCAGTGCGTGTGCAGCGAACGGCAGATCGAGAACTACCGCGGCCGTCTCAGTGGGCCGTTGCTTGACCGCATCGACATGCACCTCGAGGTGCCGCCGGTGGATTTTGATGACCTGCACAATCGCGCCCCCGGCGAGCCGAGCAAGGACATCCGTGCCCGTGTGCAGGCAGCTCGCGACCTGCAGGCGACCCGCTTCCGCCGTGAGGCTGGCGACGAGTCGCGCGGCCGGATGACGTACTGCAACGCGCGCATGACCGAGGCCGAGTTGCGCACGCACTGTGCGCTCTCGCGCAGCAGCGAGTCGTTGCTGCGCAGCGCGATGGATTCGATGACGCTCTCGGCGCGCGCCTACAGCCGGATTCTCAAGCTGGCCCGCACGATCGCCGACCTCGACCAGGCCGCCGACATCGGCGAGCAGCACCTCAGCGAGGCGATCCAGTACCGCCACCTCGACCGGCCGATCAGCGAGACCGTGTGAGGTGCCGCGATGGCGATACAGCGCGAACTGGCCTACGACGGCATTCGCATTCCGGCGCGGGTGCCCGGCGATCCTCTGGCGGGCATCGACTCCATACCGTGGCACCGCCTGCAGCATGCGTACGGTACCGCGACGCGCCTTCCTGACAAGTTCCGCGCGGCCCTTGCCGAGGCCACCCGCGGCGAGTACCCGCACACGATGCGTGACATTGTGAACGACGTGTTCCATCAGGGAACTCTCTACGGCGCAACACCGATTACGATCCCCTTTCTGGCGCGTCTCGCAGCGCACGGTGTGGATGCGGCACAGACGCTGCGCGCCCTTGGCTCGATGGCGCTGATCGACGCTGGTGATCCACATGAGGCTCACGCGATCGAGTTCAGTCGCGGGCCAGACCCCCAGCAGATTGCGCTCCGTGCAGAAGTGCCGGTGGTCCTTCCGCTGCTGTCGTCCAGCGATCCAGAGGTGAGGATGGCAGCGGCGTACGCAGTGGGGCGGGCGCAGCCGGCTGACGTGCCGCCTTTCGAGTTGCTTGGTGAGCTCATGCGGAACGACCCGCACGACCGCGTCCGGTTCACATCAATGCTGGCGCGGACGTGGATTCGCCCGGATGAGGATCGGACATGGCGGCGCGGATGGATGGCAGATCATCAACCGCCGGGCTACCGCTACACGGGCGCTCTCGGCGAAGTGCTTGCTTTTGCGCGCGCGGTGGACGACGAGGCGTTGGAGATGATCATCGAACTGGACGAGCCGCCCTTGTTGGAGGGATCGGGGTGGCGCGTGTCACACCTGGAATGCGTGCGCCACCGATGGCTCCGTCCGCTGAAGCGTGCCCGGATCCACATGCGGCATCACAACTGGGGCCAGGCGCTGGCAGCAGCCTTCGGCGCGAACTTTCATGGACGCGATCCGCATGAGGTGGTTGCGCCACGGCGACCGAGTGTACTTACGCAGGCACAGCGTGAGGTACTGGAAGCGATGCTGGACAGGCCTGCGACGTTGCTGGTGGATCATCAGGCTGCCGACCTGGCACGGCGCGGGTTGCCGACCACGGTCGAAGGCATGCGCACCTATCTGAGCGCGTGCAACGCGGCAGTCGAGGTTCGCCACACCACAGGCGTGGAACCGATTGCTCTGATCACACCGGGTGCTGCGCTGGGCGATCTGCGATGGCACGCGCCTCGGGTATACGAGCTCGACGACTTCATGGCGCAAATGTCCGCTGACGCTGCACTGTTCGCCGTCGCCGTCGGTGTCGAGGTTGCGTCGCGAGCAATCCGATGGTCACCTCAAGGATCCAGCGAGGCGGCCATGGTGGAACGCCAGCGACGGGGCCTGGACATGGTGTGGGGCTGGCTGGCCGACCGCACAATCCCGGACGATTGTGCGGACCTGGTATCGGCGATCGCCTTGGACATCGGGCACAACGCGCCACTCGTGGGTCTTCCGAGGTTGTCATCGGCCGTGTTATCCCTTCTCGGCACCTTCCTGCCCGACGAGGCCAACGGCACGACTGACCGGTACGCCTGCACGAACTCGATGTACTCCTGCATCGGCTTCGCTGCTGACGCCCGCGCAGATCGCGTCCAGAATGAGCAGAGCTTTAACGCGTTCCTTGAGTCGTGGTGGGCGGCTGTGCGCGGACGGCTCGCGTTGGCGGATGCCATGCGCGCAGGCCATTGGCAGTTGGGGCCGCGCGAGCCGTTGATCGTGGGCGGTGCCGAGTCGGGGGCGCATTCCGCTGGAGCTTCCCCCGCCGATGAACCACCGATTGCGCTGCGTAGCGGCCGAACGATTGGTCGCGCGCGCCTGCGAGCGGCGGACATGGACCAGCACAGGTGAAACCTCCTCGCCGCTCTCTCGCCGAACTGATCAACACCGACGAGCCGGGCATCGACCTGGTGCGTGAGTGGGCGGCCGGCGCGGCGACACCAGTGGAACTACTGCCGGTCGAGCGCGCGGCCGGTGAACGGGCACTGGAACGATTGCAGATCACCAGTCGGTCGCCGATGGGAGCGATCGCCCTGGAGACCGGCGGCGTGTGGTTCGATCACGGCTGGATCCGCCTGTTGGGCGGCGGGTGCGAGCGGATGCCGCACGACATCGCGACGTTCAACTTCGGAGACGACTTCTACGGCAACGGGCGGCACCGGCTGCCCGGGCACGTCGTGTTCGGCTGGGATCTGCTCGGCGGGTTCTTTGCACTGAAAGCGCCGGATGGCATGCAGCCGGCGAGCGTTTGCTACTTCGCGCCGGACACGCTGCGGTGGCAGGACCTCGGCTTCGGCTTCAGCGCTTTTGTGGCGCACGTCTGCAGCGGCGCGATGGCTGGCTTCTACGGTGACGACCGCTGGCCGGGCCACGAGCGCGATAGCGCTGGCGTGGCCGGCGATCGGGCGTTCTCCATCGCGCCACCACCGTTTGCCAAAGGCCCGCCTGTGGGGGAGCGAAGTCGGCGTGCGGTGCCGGTGGAAGAACTCTGGTCGCTCTACGTCGAGGATCTCGGGCCGCAGCTTGCCGATGAGGGCCATGCTTCCTGACCTGGCAGCCACCCGCTCAGTACTCATCCACGCCGCGGCAGCAGCCACCTGAAGGTCGGAGGCGGCGGGGCCGCGATCGCGGCACGCTCCGCGTCGGTGGTGGCGCGCCGGCGGGCCAGTTCCAGCTTCAGGCTGGTCAGGCCGACGCGCATGGCCCAGTGGTGGTTGGCCGAAAACACCGGGCGCAGCAGCCAGCTGAGGCGGCGCAGCAACGGCTTGGCCGCCTCGATGCGCCAGTCGTAGGTGACCTTCACGTTTGCCGGGTGCGCCTCGTCGGCCGCGATCGTCCACATGCCCTCGCCGACAAAGTCGCCGTTGGCCGACAGGCCGAGCCGATGTGGCGGGTCCTCGACGGTGACGCGGAAGGCCCACTGCAGCGTGTACGGCAGCCAGCCCTTGGTCCAGAGCAGGATGTTGCCGTCGTCGTCGCGCCGCACCGACAGGTAGACGCTCGGCCACCACTGCGGCAGCGAATCGGCGTCATGCAGGATCGCGTAGACGTCGTCGCAGGTGGTGCCTTCCAGCACCCAGTTGGTGATGAAGTGGTAGCTGGCGGGCATGGTGGGTGGGCGCGCTCAGCGCGGGAAGTGCGGCTCGATCTTGTGGCGGTCGGTCTTGCGGATCGCCGCGATCCAGCGGTAGGTGTCAGCTGTGACAATGCGCTGGCCGGGGATCGGGCTGATGCCTTCGAGCGCCTTCTCGATCTCGTCCTGCGCGGCACCCCATGTCAGGCCGGGATTCGCCGGGATGATCTTCGTCACGCGGATGACATGCCAGCCCTGCGCCGTCTGCAAGGGTTCCGACACGCCGTTGAGTGGCAGCGAGAACGCCACCTTCGAGAACGCTTCGTCGTAGGAGTCGATCGGGATGATGCCGAGCAGGCCGCCGCGCTGCGCCGACGCCTTGTGCTGCGAGTAGTACTTCGCGACGTCCTCGAACTTGTGGCCCTCGGCCAGCGCCTGCTTCGCCTTCTTCGCCAGTTCCTCGCTCTGCAGCAGGATGTGCCACAGCTCGCGGCGCTCCACTCGCCGGTCGTGCAGGAACACGAGCCGCTCGATGCGCAGCGACTCGGCGACCAGCGGCGAGATGACCTTCTCGCGGAACTCGTCGATCGACGCGTAACCCTGGTTCTGCCAGATCTCGTCGAAGTTCTGCTGGCGGCTGCGGGCCGAGTTGCGCAGCCAGAGCAGCATCCGGTCGGTGCCGGTGCTCACCATGCTGTTCACATCAATGCCCTCGCGCGCGGCCTCGGTGGTGGCCACCCGGAAGACAATCACCTCGGAGAGAATCTGCCGCGCCCAGTCGGGGTTGTTGGCAAAGGCATGGTCGACGAACTGGCCGAGCGTGAGCGGCACGTTGTTGACCTCGGCCACGCGCGGCTCGCCGGACGCGGGGCGCGGCGCGTAGCTGCGCACCGGGTAGCGCTTGCTGGCGATGATGCGCTCGAGCCAGATGAAGGTGTCGCGGCCGGTGACGCGGGTGCCGGGCACGCCCTCCTGCTGGTCGAGCCGCTGCTGGACGGTCTCCTTCGCCTGTTCCCACGTGATGTCGGGCTGGCCGGTGGTGGCGTCGTCAACGCGCGCGATGATCCAGCCGTAGACGGGGTGCAGCAGCGGGTCGGAGATCTCGCCGGGCGAGTGCGAGAACAGCCAGTTCTCCAGGTCTTCTACGCCGAGCGAACCGCGTACGATGGTGCCGAACTTGCCTTTCGTATCGCGGCTGCGTGCGTCGGTGGTGTGGCGCCTGACCGCGGCGTCCCAGGCAAGCGTGCCGGCGCGCAACTCGCTGACGATGTGGCGCGCGCGGGCCTCGGGGTCGGGGTTCATGCGGTCGGGCTTGTCGCGGATCATGATCCACGAGAAGTCGACCTTCGAGAGGCGCAGGTCCATCAGCATCACGAGCCGCTCGAGCCTCACGATGCGGGCGGTCTGCGTGCGCAGCGCGGCGATGTAGGCGGCCTCGGTCTCGTAGCCGAGTGTCTCCCAGTGCTGTCGCCACGACATCTGCAGCCGGCGTGCGCGTTGCTGCAGGAAGGCCACGACGTTGGCATGCACGGCGTCGAGTTCGGCATCGCTGAACTCGATGCCCTCGCGCGCCGACTCGAGCGCGGCCATGCGCTCGACCATCATCTCGCGGAGGAACATCAGGTACCACTCGTGGTGCATTCGGAAGCAGCGGTCCACGAATGCGTCGGCGTAGACCACGTCGCCGTCGATGGTGACCAGCGGCGGGTTGGCATCGGTGGCCAGCGGCTGCGCGGGAGGGGCGGGATCGCCGGGCTGCGGCGCGGCGATCGGCGTGGCCTCTTCGGGACGGAAGTCGAGCAGGCCGGTCGCGTGCTGCGGATGGAACTCGAGCAACAGCTCGCGCGGCCCGTCGGGCGGATCGGCAGGCGGCACGGCATGCGTGCTCTGCAGGCCGGCCTCGGCCGAGTCGGCCGCGCTCACGGTGCTGCGCGCGTTGTCGGCCAGCGACGGCGCCGCCACACTGGACGTGCCGCGGCCGCCGCTGCGAGGGGCGTCGGCCGTCAGCATCATCGACAGCTCGTTATGGCCGAGCGTGGGCTCGGGCGTTCCGCAGCCCGCGGCCAACGACGCCGTCAGGATCAGCGCGGTCGCTGCAGCAATCGGTCGCATGCGCATCGTGGTCTGCCGGCGGGGCGTGCGGGCGTCCGCCGCAGCCTACCACATTGGTTCGCTACCGTGCCTGCCCGGCGATCCAGTCGCCCATGGCGCGCAACGCCTCGGGCGCGAACGTCTCCTCGATCTCCGAGTACTCGCTGATCAGCCCGGTATCGCAATGCTGGAACAGGTGGTTCAGCCCGGGCAGCGCGCGGATCGTCACGTCAGTGTTGCCGCTCGCCACCAGCGCCTTGAAGATCGCCGGCAGGCAGAGATCCCACGGAACCTGCACGTCCTTCGTGCCGTTGAGCGCCAGCACCGGGCAGGTCACTTTCGCCAGTGCGTCGGCGGGGTCGAAGCTGAAGAAGAACCGCACCCACGGATTGGCCAGCCCCGCGATCTCGGCATCGGCGGCCTGCCCGAGTTCCTCGTCCGAGATCTGCTGGGTAGTCGGATCGATCGCGATCAGGCGCGCGTAGTGCGCGGCCAGCGCGGAGATCACGCGAAGGCGCAGCACCTGGCCCTCGAGGCCTTCGTCGAGCACCGCCGCCAGCGTCTCCGCCTTGTAGCGCACCGAACTCTCGATCACGCCAGCGGGCGCACCCTGTGCCTTCATGATCGCCTCCAGTTGCGCCAGTACCAGCACGCGGCCGGCCTGCCCGGGGCCTGCCAGCAGCACGACGAACGACACGTCGTCGGGTCGTTTGGTCGAGGCCGTGATCGCCGCGATCGTCGAACCTTCGCTGTGGCCAGCCACGCCGATGTGCTCCCCGTCGATCAGTTCGTGCGACTTGAGGAAGTCGATGCCGGCAGCCACGTCGTCGGCCAGGTCATCGCTGGTTGCGTTGGTCGCGTCGCCGCCCGACTGGCCCACGCTCCGCTCGTCGTAGCGCAACGCGGCGATGCCGTGCCGCGCAAGATAGTCGGCGATCACCCAGAACGGCTTGTGGCCGAGCATCTCGCTGTTGCGGTCGTGCAGTCCGCTGCCGTTGATGAGTACGACGCACGGGAACCGGCCCTCGCCCTCCGGGATCGTCAGCGTGCCGGCCAGCTTGAAGCCGCCCTGGTTCTCCAGCGCCTTGTATTCCACCTGCTCGATGCGATACGGGAACGGGCCCTTCGGCTCCTGGGGCCGCGCCATGGCCTTCCCGCCGGCCTCGAGTTCCCACGTGCCGGTTGGCTGCCCGTTGAGCGTCATCGTGCCCTTGAGCTGCATTTCGCTGGCGTCGACGAACTCGCCCTCGAACACCTGCACGGCGCGCGCGTTGAAGACCACCTCGAACTTCACCTTGCGGCCATCCACCGTGATCGTGGTGATCGTCACGTCGATCATCTGCTGCAGCGGCACGCTGAGGGTGCCGAGCCAGCTGGCGCGGTCGCGCCGGGCGAGCACCACCGACCACGGCACCTTCTGGCCGGGCACGATCAGGTTGCCGGCGAAGCGACGGTGGTCCGGCAGCTCCTCCGGCATCGGCGTGCGCACCAGGCTGAACGGGTAGGTCGCATTGCGGCCGCGCACCACCATGTTGCCGGTCAGCGTGTTGCTGTCGTCGGCCGAGAGCTCGGCGGTGCAGGTCAGATGGAAGGCGCCGCCGTTGAGGTCGAGCTCGCCCACGACCTTCTTGTCGGTGACCGTGACGGACGTGAACGGCATGTGCGGAATGCCGCCGGTGGGCTGGCAGATGATGCCAGTCCACGTCGAGCTATCCTCCTTGCTCGGCGCGAAGCGGAATTCGGTGGGCAACGCCGCGTTCGGCGCAAACGTGGTCGTGCCGATCCAGCGACCGGCGACGCCATCGTCGGCGGCGGCGGGCGCAACCAGGATCATCACGACGAACAAACGGACAGCTATGGCGCGCAACTGCGACATGGGGCACTCCGGGCAATGGGTCAGTGGTCGGATTATAGCGCGAGTCCCGGCCCTCGCCCGGGCACGCGTCGCGTCGCCCGCTGACGGCACAGCGCCGGAGGCACCCGACAGCCCACGGGTGCTGCCGGTGTGTGCTGCAATCGCGGGGCCGCGGGTCTGACCAGCGGACGGGCCCGGAGGACACCGGAGTGAGGTGGGCTGCGCGGAGACGATCCGGCGAGAGCTACCCGCCGCACATCCGCTCCTGACGGTCGCGGCTCTTGTTCCAACACAACACGCGAACTGCGCACTAGACTGGCGGGCGCGAAGCGAACGATGCGAACAAACCGGGCGTCGTCGACCACCACTTCATGCAATCTCACGTGCCAGTCAACGTCGTCGCACTGCTGCTGCTGCTCATGGCGGCAGGCACGGGATGCCACGCCGTGACGGTGCCGCCCGACTCGCACTCCGAGTGGGAGGGCTTCAACAATCCTCCGGCCGCGGCGCAGCCGGCGACCAGCACTGCAACCCGGCGGCCGGCCAACCCGCGGGCCACCGAAGGCGAGTGGTCCGGCCGCGACGACTGGTGGCAGGCCGGCGGCGAGACGCGACCTGGCAGGGAGGACGACCCCGGCACCGACCCGGAGTGGTCCGGCCAGCCCGACTGGTGGATGCGCCCTGTGGTGACCGCGCCGCGCGAACGCGAATCGGTCGTGCGCGTCGAGTTCACCGGCAACCGCCAGGTCACCGTCGGCGTGCTCACTGTCGCCGCGTCGGCGCAGTTGCGACAGCTCGAGGAGAGCGGCGGCGATCGCACCGTGGCGGACGACGCGGCGTGGGCGATGACTGCCGAATGCCACCGCCGCGGCTTCCCCTTCGCCGACGTGACCTTCGAGATCCGCACCGAGCTGGACGACACGCGCCGCAAGCGCTGCACGTTTGTCGTCGACGAAGGGCCCCGCGTGCGGCTCGCCGACGTGCTGTTCCGCGGCGTGAGTCGCTTCGACCCGACCGAGCTGCGCGAGACGTTCATTCCGCCGGGCGGCCTGCTGGGCGGCAACGACACCTGGTACGTCGAGACCGCCAGCCGCGAGATCGTGCGCCAGCTCGTCGAACGCTACATCGATGCCGGCTACCCGCAGTGCCGCATCGAGCCACCGACCACCACGTTCCGCAAGCGACAACCGGCCGACAATGCCGCGACCGCCGGCGCCGCCGCAGCCAGCGACGATTCACGACCCGACGAGGTTGTGCTCACGATCGTGGTCACCGAGGGTCCGTTCCTGCGCGTCGATCGCATCGAGCCGATTGCGCCGGACGCGTCGTTCCGCGACGCGATCGCCGCGCTGCTCGCGGTGCACGTGGGCCAGCCGTGGCGGCGCGCCGACCACGCCGTGATCGCCGCCACCGTCCGCGAGTTCTGGCAGGAGCGTGGCTTCTACGACGCGTCAGTGAAGGTCGACGCGAAGACCAGCGAGGCCACCGGCAGCGTCACGCTCGTGGTCACCAGCGAGCCGGGCGGCAAGTGGACCATCGGCGAGGTGACGATCGACACCGACTCGCTGAGCGAGGGGTTTGTGCGGTCGATCATTCCACTGCGGGCCGGACAGGAGCAGGAGTTCTCGCTGTCGCGCGAGCGCGAAGCCTACCGCCAGT